>CAMJWJ010000006.1 GCA_946409435.1 uncultured Prevotella sp.
GCGCCGCGGTACCGTAGAGGGTAAGAACACCATGAGCGACTACTTCCCTGTAGAGCAGGAGTACGGCTACAGCGTGTTCTCAACTGTTTTCCATGTAGAGTGGAACAACAAGAAGCTGAACATCATCGACTGCCCGGGCAGCGACGACTTCGTGGGCGGTGCCATCACGGCTCTGAACGTCACCGACCAGGCTGTCGTACTCGTCAACGGACAGTATGGCCCCGAGGTGGGAACGATGAATGCCTTCCGCAATACCGAGAAGCTGAAGAAGCCCGTCATCTTCCTCGTCAACCAGCTCGACCGCGACAACTGCGACTTCGACCAGATACTGAGCCAGCTGCGCGACGTCTACGGACCTAACTGCGTGCCCGTACAGTATCCTATCGCAACAGGTGCAGGATTCAACAGTGTCATCGACGTGCTGCTCATGAAGAAGTACTCTTGGAAACCCGAGGGTGGCGCTCCCATCATCGAGGACATTCCTGCCGACCAGCTTGACAAGGCCAAGGAGATGAAGGCTGCCCTCGTTGAGGCTGCCGCCGCCGGCGACGATACGCTGATGGAGAAGTTCTTCGAGACAGAAGACCTCAGCGAAGACGAGATGCGCGAAGGCATCCGCAAGGGTCTCGTCACACGTAGCATTTTCCCCGTATTCTGTGTCTGCGCAGGCCGTGACATGGGCGTTCGTCGTCTGATGGAGTTCCTCGGCAACGTGGTGCCCTTCGTCAGCGAGATGCCTGTCATCAAGAATGCTGCCGGCAAGGATGTTCCCGCCGACGCTTCAGCACCCACGTCGCTATATTTCTTCAAGACTGGTGTTGAGCCCCACATCGGCGAGGTGTCTTACTTTAAGGTGATGAGCGGCGTCATCAAGAGTGGCGACGACTTGACTAATGCCGACCGTGGCTCGAAGGAGCGCATGGGCACGCTTTATGCATGTGCAGGTGCTAACCGCATACAGGTCGACGAGCTCCGCGCAGGCGACATCGGATGTACCGTGAAGCTGAAGGACGTCAAGACGGGCAATACGCTCAACGGCAAGGACGTCGACTACAGGTTCGACTTCATCAAGTATCCCAACTCGAAGTTCTCGCGTGCCATCAAGGCTGTCAATGAGGCCGAGACGGAGAAGATGATGGCTGCCCTGCAGAAGATGCGTCAGGAAGATCCCACATGGGTCGTAGAGCAGTCGAAGGAACTGCGCCAGATCATCGTTCACGGACAGGGAGAGTTCCACCTGCGTACCCTGAAGTGGCGTATGGAGAACAACGAGAAGATTCAGATTGAATATATCGAGCCGAAGATTCCCTATCGTGAGACCATCACGAAGATGGCCCGTGCCGACTATCGTCACAAGAAGCAGTCGGGTGGTGCAGGTCAGTTCGGCGAGGTTCACCTGATTGTAGAGCCTTACACCGAGGGCATGCCCGATCCTACATCGTTCAAGATCAACGGTCAGGAGTTCAAGATGAACATCAAGGGTAAGGAAGAGATCGACCTGGAGTGGGGCGGCAAGCTCGTCTTCATCAACTCAGTTGTTGGTGGTGCCATCGACCTCCGCTTCATGCCCGCCATCCTGAAGGGTATCATGGAGCGCATGGAGCAGGGACCGTTGACTGGTTCTTATGCTCGTGACGTTCGCGTCATCGTCTACGACGGTAAGATGCACCCCGTTGACTCCAACGAACTCTCGTTCATGCTCGCTGCACGTAACGCTTTCTCGGCTGCATTCAAGGAGGCAGGGCCAAAAGTGCTGGAGCCTATCTACGACCTTGAGGTGCTTGTGCCTGCCGACTACATGGGCGACGTGATGAGCGACCTGCAGGGACGTCGTGCTATCATCATGGGCATGGACTCGGAGTCTGGTTACCAGAAGCTGACCGCCAAGATTCCTCTCAAGGAACTGGCATCCTACAGCATCGCACTCAGCTCGTTGACTGGCGGACGCGCTTCGTTCACCACCTCTTTCAGCAGCTACGAGCTTGTGCCGAACGACATCCAGCAGGCTCTCATCAAGCAGCATGAGGAGGAGATGAAGGATGAAGACTAATTCATCCGTAACATCCGTAAGGCAATAAAAAGTTGCTGCCGCATTTCTGATTGCTCAGATTTGCGGCAGCCTTTTTTAGTGGATTGTCAATTCTTAATTCTTAATTCATAATACTTCAATTATTCAATTATGAATCTTGAATTGTCAATTGTCGATCTCTTCCTGCATGTCGATGAACTGGCGGTCCTTATCGTAGAATTCGTACTGAAGGAAAGCCAACTTCTGCGACGCGATGATGCGCACGCCGATGCCGTACTTCATCTGCCACTTGCGCTTAAGCGACATGAAGCCCTGGTTGATGTAGGCGGCAACATAAGGGTGGACGTGCAGGTAGAACTTGCGGATGCCTATCTTGTTGACCAGGCGGTCAATCTTGCTCTCTAACTGGTCCGTAAACAGGATGGATGACTTGATTTTCCCCTTGCCGAAGCACG
Source organism: uncultured Prevotella sp. (assembly GCA_946409435.1). GTDB lineage: Bacteria > Bacteroidota > Bacteroidia > Bacteroidales > Bacteroidaceae > Prevotella. Next base: position 2,485 of record CAMJWJ010000006.1, read on the forward strand.
TGGGGCAGGTTTCTTCAACGTTGACGTCCATAGCCGGTCTGACGCGCTGACGCGTAATCTGCATCAGTCCGAATTTCGACAACGGCAGGATGTTGTGGCGCGCTCTGTCTTTCTGCATGTTCTTGCACATGCGCTCGTAGAGCATCTGACGGTCTTCGGCGAGGTTCATGTCTATAAAGTCGACGACGATGATGCCACCCATATCGCGCAATCGAAGCTGACGGGCCAGCTCGTCGGCAGCACCGAGGTTGACCTCCAGGGCGTTGGCTTCCTGGCCGTTTTCTGCTCGTGTGCGGTTGCCGGAGTTGACGTCTACGACGTGCATGGCCTCAGTGTGCTGGATGATGAGATATGCTCCCCGCTTGTAGTTCACGGTACGTCCGAAACTGGCCTTGATTTGTTTCGTGACGTTGAAGTTGTCGAAGATAGGGACGTTGCCATTGTATTGTTTTACAATGCCTACCTTGTCGGGAGCTATCAGGCTGACGTAGTCTCTTACCTGCTGGAAGATAGATTCGTCGTTGACGTAGATGCCGTCGTAGGTCGGGTCGAAGATGTCGCGAAGGAGTGCTACAGCACGTCCAGACTCTTCGTAGCACATGACAGGGGTCTTTGTGGCCTTCTGCACACGTGTGATGGTGTCTTCCCAGCGTTTCACGAGTGCCTTCATCTCAGCGTCGAGCTCAGCCACCCGTTTCCCTTCGGCAGATGTCCTTACAATGACACCGAAGTTCTTGGGACGGATGCTCTGTACCAGCTGCTTGAGTCGGGCACGTTCCTCGCTTTTTTTGATTTTTGATGAAACCGACACTTTATCTCCGAATGGCATGAGTACCATGAATCGTCCTGCAAAGCTGATTTCGCACGTCAGTCGTGGCCCTTTCGTAGAGATGGGTTCCTTTACGACCTGGACCAGTATGTCCTGACCTTGCTTGAGCGTCGTCTGCACGCTGCCTTCCTTTGGCAGGTCGGGCATTCTCGATGCCTTGGCTATGGGATAAAGTTTCTTTTTGTCACTTTGTACCTGTTTAAGGTATTTCTCGTAAGAGCTGAATTGAGTACCTAAGTCAAGATAGTGTAGGAACGCGTCGCGCTCAGAACCTACGTCAATGAAGCAGGCGTTGAGGCCGGGCATCAGTTTCTTGACGCGCCCAAGGTAGATGTTTCCCACCGAGTAGGATGCTTCCTCGCGCTTCTCGTTCTGGTATTCCACCAGGTTCTTGTCTTCGAGCAGGGCGATGGAAATCTCCTTCGGCTGGACATCGATGATTAGCTCACTTGTCATTATCTTAACTCTTTACGTTTTAACTTGAAAGGAGCGTACTGTCCAGTCGCCGTTCATAATGGGGCTGTCCAGCACACTCCTTTCATTTTCATTCTGGGTCCGTCAAGGCTTACTTGCTCTTATGACGGTTCTTGCGCAGTCTCTTCTTGCGCTTGTGGGTAGCCATCTTGTGGCCCTTCTTTTTCTTTCCGTTTGGCATAGTTTGAATTATTTAATTATGAATGTTGTTGTTTACTTCATTCTGGAAATGAAACTCTTCGCGGGTTTGAAGGCTGGAATGTCATGCGCGTCAATGACCAGAGTGGTATTCTTGGAGATGTTGCGTGCCGTCTTCTGTGCACGATGCTTAATGGTGAAAGTACCGAAGCCGCGCAGATAGACGCTCTCCTTGTTGTCAGCCATGCTGTGTCTGATTTCTTCCATGAATGCCTCAATAGTGGCTGCTACATCCTTCTTGGGAAGGCCTGTGTCCTCAACAATTTTGTTGATAATATCAGCTTTTGTCATCTCTATATTTTTTATTAGTTCAAATTTCGGACTGCAAAGATACTGTTTTTCAGCGAGATAAGGAAATTTTCAAGCCTTTTTTTTCTAAAAAAGTGCTTTTTTGCTCTTTTTTTACGCTTTTTTGCTGATTCTGAGGCTCACTTTTTGCCGTTAGGTGTCTTATTTTTGCTCTTGTTTTGTTATTTCCTTACTCCCGTTTTGTTCTCTTTTTGTTCTCTTTTTGTCGTTTCTCTTCTACCATTTCCATCTGCCGAAGGAGTATGCCGCTTTGCTTTCGTTCCCATAGCGGTCGACGGCCGTGACGGCATAGAACAGTATGGGCTGGCGGATGGTCCGTCGTATGCTGATGTGCGTTGTCCTGACGTTGGCTGCCAGTAAGTTGTCGGAGTTGCTGACGTCGACGGGCAGAGTGGTTGATGCATATATATTATATAATAGGTATGGGCCGTCACTACGGTCTGAGGCTCCTGCCCATGTCAGGTTATCGCCATGCCTTGTGCGTTCTACCTCTAGGCGTGATGGTGCTGTGGGCGACAGGCTTTGTGCCCATGTCATGGGAGGGACGAGTGCCGGATGCTGGTTGTGCATGACGGTCATGTCGTAGACCCCCTTGGTATTGTCGAGCAGGAACTTTGCGCGGAAGAAGCATTGGCCCATTCCGATGCTTCTGGTGAAGTTCAGCTGGCGTTGTATCTCTTCCAATGGCCAGTTGCCCTCTCTCGGGTGTAGCATGTAAACGCCCAGTCCGGCAGCCACCATTCGCCCGTAGGACTGTTCCTGCCAGTCGATGGCGAACGGGTAGAACTGGTTGGCACGGAAGTACATCATGGGGTATAGCTGGTCCATCAGCCCCTCGCGCAACCATGCTTGTGCGTCCTGGGCCACTCGGCTGTTGGCGTTCCATCCTCCCGAGCGGTAGCGGCTCAGGTCGTCGTACTTGCCTATTGGCGAGCAACTCATCTTGACCCACGGCTTATAGCGCTTCACCCTGTTGCTGATGGTGCGGACAATGCGTGTGACGTACTCTTTGTTCTTGCTGCCGCGCCACGTCTCGGGGTATCGGATGTAGTCAAGGTGGATGCCGTCGATGTCGTAGTTATGTGTCAGCTCCTCGCAGATGTTGGCCAAGTATTCAGCCGTGCCGTATGCCTCAGGATTGAGGTACCCCTCGTCGCCAATCTTCTTGACCAGAGACGGGTAGCGCTGGCGCAGCCTTTGGCATCCGTAGCTTGTCCACTTGCCAATGGGTATGGTTACCACCCAGGCGTGCAGCTCCATGCCGCGGCGGTGACACTCGTCGATGGCAAACTGCAGGGCGTCGTAGCCTGGCGACACACCAGGTTTGCCGGACAGACAGCCGTCCCACGGCTCCAGTTCCGAGGGATAGATGGTGGTGGCCCTGACGCGGGTCTGTAAGAGTATGGTGTTAATGCCGGCAGCCTTCAGTCTGTCGAGCATGCTGCAGAGCTGTTGCCGTTGCAGGCTGATGCCCATGCCGTCGTGGGCAAAGCTGCTGGGCCAGTCGATGCCGCCTATGGTGGTCAGCCAAACGGCACGCAACTCGTATTTCGGCATTGCCACCGTGAGGGTTGCCGTAAGCAGCAGTAGGGCGTATGATAGTAGGATTCGCTTCATTTTGGGTGCAAAGTTACGAAATAAGTGAGAGAAAAGGAAAGAAAATGCTATTTTATTTCCTTATTCCGAACGAAAAGTCAGTTCGGTGCAGCCAAAGTTATTAAAATAATTCACAATTCATAATGATTAATTCATAAATATTTCGTACTTTTGCAGCCTGAACTAAAAAACATCAAAAAAAATGATTACTTTTCTGTTGAGTCTTTTGGCTCTTGTTTTGGGCTACGTGCTCTACGGCCGTTTCGTAGAACGGGTATTCGGTCCTGACGACCGTGTGACGCCTGCCGTCGCGAAAGCCGATGGTGTAGACTACATCGTGCTTCCTACTTGGAAGATTTTCATGATCCAGTTTCTTAATATTGCCGGCACGGGTCCTATTTTCGGTGCCATCATGGGTGCCAAGTTCGGACCGGCGGCCTATTTGTGGATTGTGCTGGGCTGCATCTTCGCAGGTGCTGTGCATGACTACCTGAGCGGCATGCTGTCTATGCGTAACGACGGTGCCGGCCAGCCCGAGCTGGTTGGTCGCTACCTGGGGTTGCCGACGAAGCGCGTCATGCTTGTTTTCTCGGTGTTCCTGCTGATGATGGTTGGAGCCGTGTTTGTCTACAGTCCTGCACTCATTCTGGGCAAAATGTTCAGCGACGACCTGGTGTGGGTTTACATCTGGTGTGGCATCATCTTCGTTTACTACATTATCGCTACGATGCTGCCTATCGACAAGATTATCGGCAAGGTATATCCGCTGTTTGCCATCTCCATGCTGTTCATGGCCGTAGCACTGATGGTTGTACTCTTTGTCAAGTGGCCTACACTGCCCGAGCTCTACAATGGCATCAGTGGCGAGGGTTTCACGACGCCTATATTCCCTGCGTTGTTTATCACGATTGCGTGTGGTGCCATTAGTGGTTTCCACGCCACTCAGACCCCGCTGATGGCCCGTTGTGTGAAGAACGAGCACATGGGACGCCCCATGTTCTACGGTGCCATGATTACCGAGGGACTGGTTGCCCTCATCTGGGCTACGGTGTCGATGTACTTCTTCTATGGCGGTGCCGCCCAGGAATTGGGCATGCCGCTGACGCTGCAGGCTCCCGAAGTAGTGACTGCCGTCAGCGAGGGCTGGTTAGGCACGTTTGGCGGCATACTGGCTATGCTGGGTGTGGTGGCAGCCCCCATCACCAGTGGCGACACGGCTCTGCGCTCGGCCCGCCTTATTATCGCTGAGTTCATCCATTTGGAGCAGAAGAGCATCATGAAGCGCATCTGGATCTGCATCCCCTTGTTTGGCTGCACGATGTTGCTGCTGTTCTTCAATATCGAGAATCCTGACGGCTTCAACGTCATTTGGAGCTGGTTCGGCTGGAGCAACCAGACGCTGGCCGTCTTTACCCTCTGGGCCATTACGGTCTACCTCGTACGCAACAAGAAGAACTACTGGATAACGCTGCTGCCGGCCTTGTTTATGACGGTCGTCTGCACGTCGTTCCTCATGGTGTCGAAAAACGCCTTTGGCTTCGACATCTCGGTAGGCTACGCTGTGGGTGCCTTCGCACTGGTAGTCTCCATCTGCTGGTTTGCCCTTTGGCTGAAAAAAGAAAAGGAGAAACGCTGAATAACGGAAAAAAGGTAACAACAATAAGTGAAAAGCATGAAGAAAATGGTATTCTTGCTGGCAGCTCTGCTCGTCACGGTGGCCGCCAGCGCACAGTTTGAGAAGGGCAAGAAGTTCATGGGTGCTTCGCTCCAGAATCTTGACTTGAGTTATAACGGCCTGCGTAAGGGACATTTCGGCCTTGACGTCAAGGGCGGCTATATGTTTGCCGACAACCTGCTGGGCTATGCCCAGGTGGCTTGCGACAAGCAGAAGGACTCTCCCTTCACCTTGTCGGCAGGTCTGGGCGGCCGCTACTATATCGAGCAGAACGGCCTCTACCTTGGAGCATCGGTCGTCTATAAGCGTCGCCAAAAGAGCAACAACGACGTGATGCCCGGCGTGCAGGTGGGTTACGCCTTCTTCCTCGGCCGTACGGTGACCGTCGAACCCGAGCTGTATTACGAGCAGTCCTTCAAGAACCATAAGGACTACAGTACGGTAGGTGTGCGCATAGGCATCGGCATCTATCTGTTCAATGACCAGTTAAAGATAAAGAGATAAAGCTTATGTTAAGTGTAGAAGAACTTGTAGACAGGCTCATCGACCTGTCGTTTGCCGAGGACATTGGCGACGGCGACCATACCACCCTGTGTTGCATACCTGCCGACGCCATGGGCAAGAGCCGCCTGCTCATCAAGGAAGACGGCATACTGGCCGGTGTGGAGGTCGCCAAAGAAGTGTTCCGTAGGTTCGATCCCGACATGCAGGTCGAGGTGCTCATGGGCGACGGTTCGCGTGTGAAGCGAGGCGACGTGGCCATGATTGTCACTGGTCGCGTGCGCTCGCTGCTGCAGACCGAGCGCCTGATGCTGAACATCATGCAGCGCATGAGCGGTATAGCCACCATGACCGACCGCTACGTGCAGCGGCTGAAGGGTACGAAGACCCGCGTGCTCGACACGCGTAAGACAACGCCCGGCATGCGCATGCTGGAGAAGCAGGCCGTGAAAATCGGCGGTGGATGTAACCACCGTATCGGACTGTTCGACATGATTCTGCTGAAAGACAACCATGTAGACTTTGCCGGTGGTATCGTCAATGCCATCGACCGTTGCCACGCTTACCTGAAGGAGAAGGGCCTGGACCTGAAGATTGAGATTGAGGTGCGCTCGTTCGACGAGTTACAGCAGGTACTCGACCGAGGCGGCGTGGATCGTATCATGCTCGATAACTTCTCCGTGGCCGACACGCGTAAGGCCGTCGAGATTATCGGCGGGCGCGTCGAGACTGAGTCCAGCGGCGGCATCACCTACGACACCATCCGCGACTATGCCGAACAGGGCGTCGACTACATCAGCGTCGGAGCGCTGACCCACTCGGTGAAGGGTCTCGACATGAGCTTCAAGGCTGTCTGAGCGTCGTTTTTGAATATGGTAACTTTTAAAGCCTGTTTGTGGACTACGGGGCTGATGCTGGCTTTATCGGCATGTACGCATCATAACGGTCTACCGTCAGACGACAATATACTGGTCTACCAGTCGCCCATCGACAGTACCATCACGCTGGCTGGCAATTTCGGCGAGCCACGTCCGTGGCACTTCCACGGCGGACTGGACATCCGCACCAACAACGAGGAAGGGTGGAACGTGCGTGCCGTCGCTGACGGGTATGTCAGCCGGCTGACCGTTGGCTACTACGGGTTCGGTAATGCCGTCTACGTCAGCCACCCCGATGGTCACACTAGCGTCTACTGTCATTTGCAGCGCTTTGCTGACAGCTACGAGCAACTGCTCCATCGTACTGGCCACGACACACTCTCGATAGTGTTCGATGCGGGCCAGTATCCCGTCCGTGCTGGCGACGTGATAGCCATTAGTGGCAATACCGGCCACTCGACGGGTCCCCACCTTCACTTGGAGATACACGACACGGAGACGTGGGTCATGCGCGACCCGATGGCCTTTATCGGCCACTTTATAGCCGACACGGTTGCCCCACAAGCCCACTCGCTGATGGCTGTTCCGCAAGCGGGCGAGGGTGTCTTCAACGGCAGCAGCATCAAGCAGACCTACGCCGTGGGACAGTCGCGCCAGAAAGTTCAGACGTCCGCGTTCACTCTCCGCCAGCCGTTTACCGCGTGGGGCAGGGTAGGCTTCGCCCTCTGCGCCGACGACTATAGCGAGACGGCTCCCAACTACTACGGCGTGCGCCATACGCGGCTGTTTGTCGACGGACGTGAGGTGTTCCGCTCCGATGTCGACAGCATCCCTGTAAGCTGCCAGCCCGAGGTAAACGTCTGGGGCGACTACGACTATTGGCGCCATCATCGCCGCTGGTATCTGAAGTCCTACCGTGAGCCTGGTATGCGGCTGCCTGTTGTGCATACGGGCTTCGACCGTGGCATCGTGACCTTCGACGAGGAGCGTGACTACCACCTCACCTATGTGCTGAGCGACTACTTCGGCAACACGTCCCAGTATCATTTCACGGTTCACGGACAACCCTGCGACAGCCTCGCTGCACCAGTCCGCCGCTCGCGCCCTGCCAGCCAACTGCCCGACCACTACCTGCTCTACAATCAGTGCCTTTGGCCGCTGCGAACGCTCAAGGACAAGTAAGTTACGTCGTTTCTTTGTTGCGTCAGACCTTTCGCCTATACTTTCGATTTGTTTAGAGCCTCATGGTGAAAAGTTCTAAAATTGCGCTCATTTGCCTTTATTTATTGGCTTATCTGCGTTAATCTACCAAAAATGCTTTTCTATTTCAGCATTATTTAGTAATTTTGCAGTCCGAAAACTTATAACACATAATATAATAGAATAATGTACAGAAGCAAGACTTGTGGCGAGCTGAGGCTCGCCGATGCCGGACAGCAGGTGACGCTGGCCGGGTGGGTACAGAGAACAAGAAAAATGGGCGGCATGACGTTCGTCGACCTGCGTGACCGCTACGGACTGACTCAGCTCGTGTTCGACGAGTCGAAGGATGCTACCCTTTGCGAACAGGCCAACCGTCTGGGACGTGAGTGGTGCATTCAGGTGACAGGAATTGTCAGCGAGCGAGAGTCGAAGAACCCCAAGATGCCGACAGGCGACATCGAAATACTGGCCACCGTGCTGAACGTGCTCAGCGAGAGCCAGACACCACCATTTACCATCGAGGACAACACCGACGGTGGTGACGACATTCGTATGAAGTACCGCTATCTGGATCTGCGGCGCAACTGCGTACGCAAGAACCTGGAGCTTCGCCACCGTATGACCATTCTCATACGTAACTTCCTCGACAACCAGAACTTCATCGAGGTGGAGACACCTATACTTATTGGCTCGACACCCGAGGGTGCCCGCGACTTCGTCGTGCCTTCACGCATGAATCCAGGACAGTTCTATGCCCTGCCGCAGTCGCCCCAGACGCTCAAGCAATTGCTCATGGTCAGCGGCTTCGACCGCTACTTCCAGATTGCGAAGTGCTTCCGCGACGAGGACCTGCGTGCCGACCGTCAGCCCGAGTTCACACAGATTGACTGTGAGATGTCGTTTGCCGACCAGGAGGATGTGCTGGAAATCTTCGAGGAGCTGGCTCGCCACCTTTTCCACGAGGTACGCGGCGTAGAGCTGCCCAAGCTTGAGCGTATGACGTGGCATGAGGCCATGCGTCGCTTTGGCTCCGACAAGCCCGACCTGCGTTTCGGCATGGAGTTTGTCGAATTGATGGACGTGCTGAAGGGCACAGGCACGTTCCCTGTATTTAACGAGGCCGAGTATATTGGTGGCATCGTTGTGCCTGGATGTGCCGACTATACCCGTAAGCAGCTCGACCAGCTGACCGACTTCGTCAAGCGTCCGCAGGTAGGTGCCAAGGGACTGGTATATGTCAAGTTCAATGCCGACGGGACGGTCAAGACATCTATTGACAAATTCTATGCACCCGAGGTGTGGCAGCAACTGAAACAGACCACGGGAGCCAACGACGGCGACCTCGTGCTCATACTCAGTGGCGATAAGGCTAACAAGACGCGTACGCAGCTTTGTACGCTACGTCTGGAGATGGGCGACCGTCTGGGGCTGCGCGACAAGGATACGTTCAAGTGCCTTTGGATTGTCGACTTCCCGCTCTTCGAATGGAGTGACGAGGAGCAGCGTCTCATGGCCACGCACCATCCGTTCACGCTGCCCAACCCCGACGACATACCCCTGCTTGACAGCGCTCCGGAGAAGGTTCGTGCCGTAGCCTACGACTTTGTGTGCAACGGCATCGAGGTAGGTGGAGGCTCCCTGCGTATCCACGACGGCAAACTGCAGGAGAAGATGTTCCAGATACTGGGATTCACCCCCGAGCGTGCTATGGCTCAGTTCGGATTCCTCATCAACGCCTTTAAGTACGGCGCACCCCCTCATGCAGGATTGGCCTTCGGACTGGATCGATTCGTGAGCATCATGGCAGGTCTCGACTCCATCCGCGACTGTATCGCATTCCCGAAGAACAACAGTGGACGTGACGTTATGCTTGATGCTCCAGGCGAACTCGACCCCAAACAGCTGGAAGAGTTGCAGTTAAAGGTCGATTTGCATACCGCAGATTGACTTACATCAAGAATATTTAACATTTCGGCAAAAACAAGCTGTGTACGGCAACAAGAATCGTAAAAAGTTTTTAATTTTGCACCGTAATTAAGAAATAGCCTATATTTCAAGGAAATACAACAGGCAGAATAATACAAAATCTATTTCAATAGTGTATTAATTTTAAAAAATTATGGCAGAAAAGAAAACTACGAAGAAGGCCGCTGCAGTAAAGGCAGAAGAGCCCAAGAAGGCAACTGTGAAGAAGGCTCCTGCTAAGAAGGCAGAGAAGGCTACTGTTGCTGTGAATGCTGAAAACGCTGGCTTCAAGGCTGGTGATGTCTATCAGGCTCTGGCTGCAGCCGAGAAGGCTCTGACGGTCAAGGAGATTGCCAAGGCTGCTAAGATCAGCGAGGAGGAAACCCTGCTCGGTCTGGGCTGGCTCTTCAAGGAGGGCAAGCTGAATGCTGCTGACGACAAGGTTACACTTGCTTAATCAAATCAAAAGCATAAAAGGACCGGTATGCTGAACAAGGGTGTACCGGTCTTTTTTATGTTTGATGGCTGATGTATGATGGCTGATGTATGATGGCTGATGTATGATGGCTGATGTTTGATGTTTGATGGCTGATGTTTCTAACCATAATTTTTAAATCTTAATTTTTATATTGCTCCGTGGTTTACGACCAGCACATATTGCAAATACTGACAGAGGCAGGAGAGCGAGGGATAAGTATTAAGAACATCTGCAGACATGTGTACAACATGAACTGCACCTTGTTTATACAACCCGACTTCGCCGATATTGTCAGCTACGTCAGGCAATACCTGCAACGCAATTCAAAGTCGACGCAGTCGCTGATCGAGAATACCGGCCGGCGAGGCTACTATCGATTGAATACCTCGGGGTCTTCGGACGCTCGCCAGCTGATGCTGGAGTTTCGTGACAAGTGCGACACAGACGATACCGACGAAGAGAATATGCCGTCGGCTACACAGGACCTGTCGCTAAGTCTCTTTGATTGAACAGCAGTCAACAGCCTCTATTTATTGGTTAAATGTCAATCTTGAGGGATATTTTCCTGATACTTAGTATAGATTTTCAAAATTAAAAAACGACCATTCACCAAGTTTATAAATGTCAAGATTACAGCGAGATACGGTGAATGGTTGTTGAGGTGCCCCAATAGGCAAGGCATTTGCAGAGAGCAGCTGTCGGTTATTCCAGGAATGCAATGCTTTATTCCAGGAATGCAATGGTTTATTTCAGAAATGCAATGGTTTATTTCAGAAATGCTGTGGATTTTTTCAGAAATGCAATGCGTTTCTGCCAAAATGTAATGCATTTCCGGAATTACTTCATGGATTTTTGCATTTACTCATTGCATTTCTGAATTTATCCAATCGATAATTTCAATGAGAAGGCCAGTTACGACCGTAACTAGGCCACTCACGAAATTGAGAAGGCCACTCACGGAGCTGAGTGGGCCACTCACGACAACATTTTTTTTGATGTCAAAACCTGTGAAGAGCGTTTTTTCTCCTGCAACGGGCACAAAATGGACGATGTGATGCCGTATAGCATAAACTATTCACCGTAAATGCTTGTCTTATATGACATTACACCGTTGGTGAAGGGTTTTCGTTTTGTGTTTAAGGCCATAGACAAAGCGATAATTACTCTTAATATACTTATCGTAGTCCGATAGGGTCAGTTAAGTATGTATTCGCTTAATTCGTCCAGCAGTTACACACTTCTGGTCCAGTCTATTCCTCCTTTTACTTCAGTTCCTTCAGCACCTTGGCAGGAACGCCGCCCACCACATGATAGGCAGGTACGTCCTTGCTGACCACGGCACCGGCTGCCACTACTGCATGCTCGCCGATGGTGACTCCGGGCAGTATGACGGCGTTGGCACCTATCCACACGTCGTCGGCAATGACGACAGGATGCGTCGTGACTCCCTGCTGGTCGATACGTCGTGCCGTGTCGGAAAAGTTGTGGTTCAAGGCCGTAACAACGACACCCTGCGCCAGATTGACGTGGCTGCCGATGCTCACGGGACCTATCAGGGTACTATGAATGCCGATGCGCGAACAATCACCGATGGTGACGTCGCCTACGGCATTGTTGATGCAGCAGTACGACTCGACGACGCTGCTGCGTCCTAACGCAAAGCGGCGGTAGGGGGGCGTGTCCATACGCACGCTACGGTAGACCTTCGACCCTCGCCCCCGATGCTGGTAGAGTGGAGCGACGAGGCGTACGAACCATCGTGGACGTGCGTCACGCTGGTTCATTAGCACGTAGTCTATCAGCTGTTTCAGCCGTGGCTTGCTCTTCAATCCCTGTCGTATCGATTCCTTATCTGTAACCATACCAATTATGAATTATGAACTTCGGGCTATGAATGTTGCTGGCAATTTCGACGTAGTCAACTCAGAACTACATTCTCACCAGTTGTGATCCGTTGACGTGAGCCTTAGCTCCAGACAACTGGACAGCATAAATGCCGGCAGCCATACGGGGTAGTGGCACCACCACGTCCGTCGTAGTTGCTTTAAGTCGCTTGCTGAACAGCAATGTGCCGCTGGTGCTGAAGATGCTGACCGTGAAGGCCTGCTGCGGACGGCTGGCGAAACGGATGTGCAGACGGCCGTCGCTGGCGGCAATGGAGGCACCTTGGGGCTGCTGCTGGCTGACGGCCTTGATGCCGCTCAGTCCCAGTATGTCGAGCAGACCGCGGTAGGCGTCAATGTCGCCGTAGCCGTACTGGTTGTTAGGATAGGTGAGGGTAGCGTCAGGTTGGCGACATGTGCGGCTGAAGATGCCGAGGATGTCGCTGGGGGTAAGGGTAGGACAGGCCTGCAGCCACAGAGCTATGGTGCCTGCTACGACGGGCGTGGCCATCGACGTGCCCGTCTCAACGGTCCACGGATAGTGTGTATCGCCGGCATCGGAGTAGGCGATGACCGTACGGTCTTCCTCGGGGTGCTCCTGTTGGTATTGGTGGTTGAAGGCCGAGACGATGTGGTTGCCAGGGGCTGTGACGTCGGGCTTCATTAGTCCGTCAATCGTAGGACCTGTTGACGAGTAGTTAGCCAGCCGCCCGTCTGTGAGCGTGCCCAGCTTGATGTCTTCGCCCTTGTAGTTGACGACGCTGTTGCGATGGGCTGTGGCACCGACGCAGATGACCGACGGGAAACTGCCTGGTGCAAGGATGTTATGGCCGTTTTGAGCGGCATTCCATCGGCTGTCCACTTTGTTATCGGTCAGCGCGTAGTTCGTAGTGCCGAAAATTTCCGCATGGCTCTCGATGCCCTCGACGACCAGCGCCACCTTCGGCAGCTGGTTGATGGGACGGCCGGCTGAGAGCATGACCATGCAGACGCTGTCGGTTTTGAATGCTGAGGCATAGCGTGATATGCTGACCTCCAGTTCGTCGTCGCCTAACCGAAGGGTGTCGGTCAGCAGAGAGTCCAGACGCGGGTCGTTCGTGGCCACGTGAATACTGCTGATGATGCCGCTGCCGCTACCATTGCCGTAACCGTAGAGGCTGATGGTGGCAGGATGGTCGCAGATGATGCGGTAGAGTGCCTGCTTCTTGCCGCAGTTGACGAATGCACCGGCTGCTTCCGTGCCTGCGGTCTTCTCGGCGTAGCTTCGGACGATGTTCTCGTTACCTGCCGACGCTACGATGATACGTCCCGGTCCCTGCAGCTCTTCGAGGAAGGCACAGAACAGGCTGTCCTCTTCGTCGATGTAGGGCGGGTAACCCTCGCTGAACGATGCCACACAAGGCTTGCCGTGAGCGTCGGCATAGTCGAACATGTATTTGAACCCAAGTGCATCTGTTGCCGTCGTGTATTTATAGAGGTCTGTGGGGGCGATGTACAGGGTGTCGGAGCTGATAGCGTTGCTTACCAGACAGAGGTCGCTCTCGTAGGCTATGCCGCGATACGGTGTGTCGTAGCCGTTGCCAGCCGCGATGCCTGACGTATGGGTGCCGTGGCCTTGGATAGGACTGTCCGTAGAGCCGCCCTTAGCCAGAATGGCTTCCTGGCTGATGTAGTCGCGCCCAACGGGCAGTGGACTGTCTATGGTGTCGGGTGACAGCTGGTCCCAGAAAGCTTTTATGCGTGTCTCCGTCAGTTGGTTATCGGTATAGAAAGTGGGGTGTGTCAGGTCGAACCCCACGTCCATCACTCCCATCACCACACCACGGCCCGTGAAGGCGTCATGGCTGGCAGTTTGAGTGTAGACGGGTAGTGCGTTGATGCAGCTGGCTACCGTGTCCATGGTCAGGCTGGCAGACTCGCGGGCCTCTATGCGTATGACGGCAGACTCGCGGCTCAGCGCCCCCAGGCGGTCGAGCGGGATAGACGCGATGCTGATGTCACCCTGACGGGCATGGGTCACGCAGCCGTAGCTCCTGAGCACGTCATCGCCTTCTGCCGATGCCGTCAGCACGAAAGCCGTCAGCATGCCTCGCTCTTGTGCCTCCGTTCCGATGGCTCGTTTGGTATTTTTTTGTGCTATGGTGTGTGCTACCTGCTTCACCCACGGCGACAGTTTGGCATAGTCGGCTGTCTGAGCCGTAGCCTGTAGAACAGCAAGAAGGGTAAATAGGAATAGCGTGAAGAAGCTGCCGCCCCTTGAACTGAAGCGTGAAGCGTGACGAAGATACTCGTAGCCTGGATATGTAATCATAATAAACAGCTTGTAGGAATTTCAGATTTGTCAGATTCCCAGTCCTCCCGTAAAGCTGGCGTCAACAGCCTTCGACTGGAGGATGCGCGAATAGGGCGGCACGTCGTGGGTCAGCCAGATGTTACCGCCGATGGTCGAGTGGTGTCCGATGGTGATTCGCCCAAGGATAGAGGCATTGGAATATACCGTGACATAGTCCTCGATGATGGGGTGACGCGGTACGTTGAGCATGTTACCCTGCTCGTCGTATTTGAAGCTCTTGGCGCCCAGCGTCACGCCCTGATACAATGTTACGTGGTTGCCGATGATGCATGTCTCGCCGATGACCACACCCGTGCCGTGGTCTATGGCGAAATACTCGCCGATGCTGGCTCCGGGATGGATGTCGATGCCCGTCTTCGAGTGTGCCTGCTCCGTGATGATGCGCGGAATGACAGGCACCTGCAGCTGGTGCAGCTTGTGGGCTATGCGGTAGTGTGTCATCGTGTTCACGACGGGGTAGCAGAAGATGACCTCGCCGTAGTTGGGAGCGGCGGGGTCGTTGTCGAACATGGCCTGCACGTCGGTATACAGCAGTCGCTTGATTTCAGGCAGGGCGTCGATAAACTCCACGGCCAGCCGCTCGGCCTCCTGGTAGACGGCCTGCTTCGTCTTAATGTTGTCGCAGTTCTCGCAGAACTGCAGGCCGTGGGCTATCTGCTTGATGAGCAGCTGCAACAGCTGTTCCATGTGTACGCCAATGTAGTAGGAGCGTATCGACTCGTCCGACTGCCGCTTGTTGAAGTAGTCAGGGAATATGATGTTCTTCACCAGCGCCACAATCTGTTTCACCTGTTCTACCGTCGGCAATGGAGCCTCTACGGCAGGCATCATGCTTACCTCCTGTTCGGTCAGCCTCGACAGCATGCTGACGTTGCGCAGTAACGTCTCGTTAGTATGTTTCTCCATATATGATATGCTAAATTGCTTGCAAATTTAGATAAAATAATCGAATTATCTGCTATTTCTATGCGAAAAAATACACTATTCCTTGGTCATATCAGGAAAAAACACTACTTTTGCACCGCATTTGGTCAGGGAATGGTGTGGAAATCGCCGACTGTCCCGCAGCTGTTATTAGCCATTATCGTTGCAAGCACTACGTCACTGATATTGTTGGGAAGACGCTTGCAGACGGCTATAAGTCAGAATACCTGCCTTTTGCTTACAAATGCCGATTGGTGCCTCTGGGGTTAGGACCATCAGGCGAAATACGTGTATTATTATATAAGTCGGGAGACTTATGTCGTGAGACATGTGTCTCCCTTTACTAAACAAAAGCAGACAACAGGTTGTACAGATGAACAGAATAATGGCGGTCGTCGTCTTGGCCATGTTTACGGCAAACGCTTGCGGGCAACAGCAGCAGCGCAGCCGTTTCGACAGCATCCAGCATGTGGATGAGGTCTTTGTCACGACGCGCTATAACCATAAGGAGGTCATCCCCTCGCAGACGCTCACCGGCCAGCAACTGGAGAAGCTCAGCGCCCACACTGTGGCTGATGCCCTGCGCTACTTCTCCGGTTTGCAACTGAAGGATTATGGTGGCGTGGGCGGCATCAAGACGGTCAACATCCGCTCGATGGGTACCAACCACCTCGGCATCAGCTACGACGGCGTCGAGCTGGGTAACGCCCAGAACGGACAGATCGACCTGGGGCAGTTCTCGCTCGACAATGTTGAGGAAATCACCCTCTTCAATGGCCAGAAGAGTGCCTTGTTGCAGACCGCCGGTGATTTCTGTCATGCCGGCTCCGTCTATATCCGCACCCGTGCTCCACGTTTTGCCGAGGGCGAGCGCTACCATTTCCGGCTCAAAACGAAATACGCCTCAAGCGACATGCTGCGGCTGTCGGCACTCTGGGAACAGCGTCTTGGCCGTCGCCTCAGCTCGTCATTGTCAGCCGAAGCGCTGACGGCATCAGGAAAATACCGCTTCCGCTACCGTCGCAAACACCAGGATGGTACGGTAGCCTACGATACGACGGCCGTCCGCCAGAACGGCGACATCTGGGCCTTGCGTGCCGAAGGCAATCTTCACGGCATGCTCGCTGGCGGATTCTGGAAGTGGAAAGTATACACCTACCATTCAGAACGTGGAATTCCTGGTGCTATAGTAAATAATGTATGGCGCAGGGGTGAGCGTCTGTGGGACCACAACTTCTTCACGCAGGCTCGCTGGCAACAGTCCTTCGGACAGCGGTTCACGACGCAGGCTGTGGCCAAGTATGCCTACTATCAGACGCGCTACGTCAACCGTGACACCACCCAGCTGCAGGTCGACAATACCTACCGTCAGCAGGAGCTGTTCTTCTCGACATCCAACGTCTACCAGCTGCTGACGCCCTGGAGTGCCTCGCTGAGCTACGACCTGAAGTGGAACAAACTGAAGAGCAACATGCGCCAGTTTGTTGAACCCGACAGACTCTCCCACTACCTGGCGATAGCCACGGCCCTCGACATCGGTTGGATGAAGGCGCAGGCGTCGCTGCTGGGTACCTACGTCAAGGACCATACCCGCTACGGCAAGCCCTCCGATGCCTTCACAGCATGGACTCCGGCCGTCTTCCTGCACGTAAGTCCGCTACCCGTCCGCGACCTCTCGCTACGGGCCTACGCCAAGAAGAGTTTCCGCATGCCTACGTTCAACGACCTGTATTATACCGAGATGGGCAACGCCCTGCTGAAGCCTGAGAGTGCCCTTCAATACAATGTGGGACTCAGCTACACTCACCAATGGAGTAGGGGGCTGATACGCTATTTCCATCTTCAGGCCGATGCCTATTACAATTCGGTACACAACAAGATTGTGGCCTATCCGAAAGGGCAGCAGTTCCGCTGGACGATGCTCAACCTGGGTCGTGTACACATCAAGGGCATCGACGTAGAGACAGAGCTGACCCTCGTACCTGTCGACGGACTGCTGGTGACAGGTCGTCTGCAATACACCTGGCAGCAGGCCCGCGACGTGACCGACCCAGAAGACAGCTACTACCGCCACCAGATACCCTACATACCCTGGCATAGCGGGTCGGCTATCCTCAACGTGCAGTACCGAGGTTGGGACCTGAACTACAGCTTCGTCTATGCCGGCGAGCGTTACAACCAGCAGGAGAACATCAAGTACAACTACATGCAGCCGTGGTACACCAGCGACCTGTCGCTGTCGTACCGTTGGCGCTTACGTCGTTGGGAGATGCGGGTGACTGCCGAGGTTAACAACGTCTTCTCGCAGGACTACGACGTCATTCTGAACTACCCCATGCCCAAGCGCAACTACGGGCTAACGTTTGATGTAAAATTGTAAGCATAACATGTTGATGATGAATAGCTTGTATAGAAATATAAAAGTCTTCAAACAGGCAGCCTTGCCACTCTTGACAGCAACTCTCGTGCTGTTCCTCTCAGCCTGCCGTACGGACGACACCATCGTCTATATGGAGAATGAAGACACGGGCATAGCTGTGGGGCATACGAGTGTGGCCGGCATGTATGTGCTCAACGAGGGCAATATGGGCTCCAACAAGTGTACCCTTGACTATCTGGACCTTTCCGACTCGACGGTACACTACCTGCGCAACATCTATGCCGAGCGCAATCCCAACGAGGTGAAGGAACTGGGCGACGTTGGCAACGACGTGAAGATATACGGCTCGCGGCTGTGGCTCGTCATCAACTGTTCCAATAAGGTGGAGGTGTGCCGTGCCACGGATGCTGTAAAGATCGGCAAGGTGAACATACCCAACTGCCGCTACGTGACGTTCGACGGCGGCTATGCCTACGTCAGCAGCTATGTCGGACCCGTAGCCGTAGGCAGCGATGCACCACGTGGAATGGTATACAAAGTTGACACGCTGACCCTCCAGAAGGTGGACTCCTGTGTGGTTGGCTATCAGCCCGAAGAGCTGGTGGCATGTCACGGTCGGCTGTATGTGGCCAACAGCGGCGGCTATAATCCGCCAGACTACGACAGTTCTGTCAGCGTGGTGAACCTCAAGACCATGCAGCAGGAGCGGCAGGTCGACGTTGCCGTCAATCTGCATCATCTCAGGCTTGACCGGTACAACCAGCTGTGGGTGACGTCGCGCGGCAACTACGGCGAAGCATCCAGCAACCTCTATTGCCTGCGGATAGCCGAGGATGGTGAGCCTATACTGACGGAGACGATGAATGTCGAGGTGTCCGACCTGTGTATTGTCGGCGACTCGCTATACTATTACGGGGTGGGGTGGAACCAGGAGACGCAGAAGAACACGCGTAGCTTCGGTATCATCAATGTCCGTACCCATCAGGTAGTGACCGACACGCTGTCGACTGCTCCCGAACTGGCCAAGATGCGCATGCCCTACGGCATCATCGTCAATGAGCGAAACCGAGACTTCTATCTGATGGATGCGAAGAACTATGTGTCGAGTGGCGAGCTGCTTCACTTCCACGCCGACGGCTCGTTCGACTATAAGGTGAAGACGGGCGACATTCCCGCCCATGCTGCGTTCCTGTACAAAGCAAGAGAAGAGTAGGAGGGACTATATAATAAGGTAAAACACATGACAAATAACAATGAATAGCATGACAAGGAATATAACCAGAATGGTAATGACGCTGATTGTCTTTCAGCTGTCGCTGACCTACACGTCAGCCCAGCGCATGGACAACGTGCCCGTTCACTCAAAATACATACAGGCCGTCGACGAGTACAGGCCAGCACCAGGCCAGTACGTCAACGACGTGCCGGAATACGAGGAGGGCGATACCGAGGAGGACATGGTACGCAAGTGTACCGAGAACCTGGCTAACAACGAGCGCAGCCTGGTGGCTCTGGGCGGCTGGGGCGGCTACATCACGTTCCACTTCGACCACTCCATAGCCAATGTCCCCGGCGAGCGCGACTTTGCCATCTGGGGCAATGCCTACCAGGAGAGCAGGCATCTCGTCTATGGCGGCATGAACGAGGCTGGCGTCGTTATGGTGTCACGGGACGTCAACGGCAACGGTATTCCCGACGACCCGTGGTATGAGATCAGTGGCAGCTGTGATACCGATAGTGCCGGAAAGGTTGTCTATGGCTACGAGGTGACCTACCGTCGTAACCCAATGGGAAACATACCCTGGACGGACAACCGAGGACAAAGCGGCACCATCGACCGCAACCACTACCACGAGCAGGAGTACTACCCCCTGTGGCTTGACGACGGGCTGACGTTTCGCGGCACTCGCCTGCCGGACAACATGGTCGACCTGTCCGACAAGGTGGAGAACAGCTGGAGTCCCTACTACTGGGTGCTCATGGGCTTCCGCTACGGCTATGCCGACAACCTGCCGAACTATAGCGACATGTCGGACGCTACTTCTTACAATTACGAAGGCTGTGGCATCGACATCGGATGGGCCGTCGACGAGCGGCGCAATCCTGTCCACCTTGACTTCATCGATTTCGTACGCGTCTACACCGGACTTAACCAGAAGTGTCCTACACCCGAATGGTGGGGAGAGACGTCTACCGAGATACAGGGTGCCGAGGACATCCACCTCGAAGAGTCTGTCAGGCGTATCGAGTCTGCCTTGGCCGCTCCGCCCGACGTCAAGGGCGACCTGAACGGCGACGGCGCGGTGAACGCCCTTGACATCCAACTGCTCATCCAGGCTTGTGTGAACGATTCCGCCGACCACGTGTTCGACATGAATGGTGACGGCGTCGTCAACGGCCTCGACATTCAGACAGTAATCAGTATTGCTGCCAAGAATCAATGACTTACCAGTCAGAAAGCATTTTTCACGAACAGGAAACAACAATTCAAGCCACGCCGAAAGGGTGGTAAAACGTTTATTATTAATTTTAAGTATTATGAAAACAAACAAAGTGATTCTGCTGTCTGCTATTGCATGCAGCGCCGTGTTTACCTCGTGTTCCGAGAGTGACAACCCTGTTACACCTGCTCCCCAACAGGTAGTTATTACATTTGAAAACCAGCAACTCAATGCCGACGGCTTCTGGTGTGGCGACGAGTCGGGTACAGAATTCGACAACTGGGGTTCCACAGGCTACGCATGCCTTTACGAAGAGGCTGGCGCCACGTTCCCCGTCAACTACACTCCGGCATGGGCCAGCTGGTCAGGCTTTGCCATCAGCAACCGCACCGAGACGACTTATAAGAACATGACTCCCGACCAGTTTAACAGCATAGCCGGCAAGGCTCATGGCGGCAGCAACTACTGTGTGGTCTACACATTCGGTGAACCCATCTCGTTCGGACAGGCTGTTACCATCAAGGGCTTCTACTACACCAATGAAGCATGGACGGTAGACGCTATCCTCAATGGCGATGGCATGACACCTGGCAAGTTCGAGGCTACCGACTGGCTGAAGTGCACCGTGACGGGTAAGCGTATCGACGGCACCACCGCCGATGTGGACATCTGGCTGGCCAAGGATGGTACATACGTCTCTGACTGGCAGTGGGCTGACCTCAGCTCGTTAGGCAAGGTGACCGAACTGAGCTTCAACTTCGACGGTACCAGAAAGAACGATAGGGGCTTGACAACTCCGACCTACATCTGCGTCGACGACGTGACGGTTCAGCTTGACTGATGAATGACTGCGATTACCCATTGAGTAATTCCGGTTACTCAATGAGTAATTCCGATTACTTAATACATAACTGTATTGAATGCGTAACATAAATCTCAAATCTCAGATAACAGATTTCAAACTTTATTTACTGCTGGCCGTGGTGTCGCTCTTTTCCTGTGGCGGACAGTCTGTCCGTCAGCAGGAGGATGGAGACACCATCGCCTTCCGTTATGCCAAGCGCCTGACGGTAGTCCGTTACGCAGGCTACACGGAGGTGACGCTCGTCAATCCGTGGCACGAGGGCAAGGTGCTCCATCGCTACCTGCTGGTGCCGCGTGATGCCAAGCTGCCCGCCCCAGTCAGCCATCATCCTGCAGCTACCGTGATCCGTACCCCCTTACAGCGGAGCATCGTCTTCACGACGGTACATTGTGCCTTGCTGCAGATGCTGCATCAGGAACAACGTATTGCCGGCGTGGCCGACCTGAAATACATCAAGATACCATATGTGCACCAAAAGGTGGACCAAGGCCAGATTGTCGACGTGGGCGACGGCATGAGTCCTGTCGTTGAGCGGATAATAGACCTTCAGCCCGATGCCATCCTGCTGTCGCCCTTCGAGAATAGTGGCGGCTATGGACGCCTGGAGGATATTGACATCCCCATTGTCGAGTGTGCCGAATACATGGAACCCACTCCGCTGGCTCGTGCCGAATGGATGCGCTTCTATGGCATGCTCTACGGTTGCGAGCAGCAGGCTGACAGCCTCTTTGCCGTCGTTGACAGCAGCTATCATGCACTCAAGGAGCTGGCTCAGAAACATCAATCTCAATTGAAGGCAGACAACCGGAAAACGGTATTGCTCGACAAGGTCACCGGCTCCGTGTGGTATGTCCCTGGCGGACGTAGCACCATCGGACAGATGATTGTCGACGCTGGAGGATCCTACGCATGGGCTGACGACGAGCATAGCGGCTCGGTGTCGCTACCCTTTGAAAGTGTGCTGGAGAAAGCCGGCGACAACCGCTTCTGGCTGTTCCGCTTCAGCAGTTCCCACCTGCTAAGCTACGCCGACCTGTTGAGCGAGCATCGAGGGTATAATCAGTTCCGCGCCTTCAGGGAGCATAACGCCTATGGCTGTAACGTCGAGCAGTCACTCTTCTACGAGGAGTCGCCTTTCCGGCCTGACTGGTTGCTGATGGATTTTATCCATATTTTGCATCCAGACATACCAAATCTGCCGCCGTTGCGTTATTATGAAAAACTGAGAGAATGAGACATTGTCTGTGGCTGACGCTCATCATCGTGGCACTCTTTGTGCTGAACATCTTCATTGGGTCGGTTTCGATACCGTCCTCCGACGTCATGACCATCATGCTCGGCGGCACTTCCAAACCGTCGTGGCAGTATATCGTGCTGGAGTCACGACTGCCACAGGCCATTACGGCCATGCTGGCAGGAGGCTCGCTGGCCGTCAGCGGACTGATGCTCCAGACGGCTTTTCGCAATCCGCTGGCAGGTCCGTCGGTGTTCGGCATCAATAGTGGGGCAGGGCTGGGAGTGGCGCTGGTCATGCTGCTGCTCGGTGGCAGTCTGTCGGCAGGTTCCGTCAGCGTATCGGGCTTCGTGGCCATCTTGCTGGCTGCCTTCATTGGTGCTATGACGGTCATGGCCGTCATCTTCCTGTTCTCGACGATGGTCCGCAATAGCGTGATGCTGCTGATCATCGGTATCATGATAGGCTATATCAGCAATTCAGCCATCTCGCTCCTCAACTTCTTTGCCACCGACGAGGGCGTCAAGTCGTATATGGTGTGGGGCATGGGGTCGTTCAGTGGCGTCTCGATGCGCATGATGCCCGTATTCGTACTGGTCACCATGGCTGGACTCATAGGAGCCGCCATACTGGTCAAGCCCCTGAACGCATTGCTGTTAGGCGACCGCTACGCCGAGAATCTGGGCATCAACATCATCCGGGTACGCAACTGGCTGCTCGTGGTTACAGGACTGCTGACAGCCATCGTTACGGCATTCTGCGGTCCTATAGCATTCATCGGACTGGCTGTCCCTCACGTCACGCGGTTGGTGCTCCATACCGATAACCACCGCATGCTGCTGCCTGCTACCATACTCATGGGCAGCATTGTCGCCCTGGTATGTAACCTGCTCTGCGTGCTGCCCGGCGAGAGTGGCGTCATACCCCTGAATGCCGTCACGCCACTGATCGGAGCACCCGTTATCATCTATGTCATTACCACCAGGAGAACTTGACGCGTGGCAATTATTTGTAGACGAATTGTCTGC
Organism: uncultured Prevotella sp.; assembly: GCA_946409435.1. Lineage (GTDB taxonomy): Bacteria > Bacteroidota > Bacteroidia > Bacteroidales > Bacteroidaceae > Prevotella. The sequence continues at coordinate 25,699 of CAMJWJ010000006.1, forward strand.
AAAAAAATATAAAATGTAAGAAAAAACATAATTTTTCTTCCAAAATGTTTGCAGAATTCAAGGAAAAGTTATACTTTTGCAAGCGTTAAACAAAACACAGCAAGAAATGAACAAGTTGAATCAGTACTTCTACGGCTTTTATTTTTACTTTGCAGGCAACTGTGAAGCGGGTCGTTGCGTATAAAGTTCAACGAAATGGAATAAGTAAGACTCAACCCCGCTTCACCAACGTGAAAGTGGGGATGCTTTTTTTTAAAGGCTAAAAATAAATAGACGAAAAAGTAAAAAAAGGTAAAACAGAGTAGATGCTAAGATGAAACGAATAGCGATACAAGGTTTGGAAGGGTCATTTCATGATATTGCTGCCCACCTCTATTTTGAGGGTGAGCAGATACAGCTCATGTGCTGCAACACCTTTGAGCAGGTGTTTGCACAGATGAAGAACGACCCAACAGCCATCGGGATGCTGGCCATAGAGAACACCATTGCCGGCTCGTTGTTGCACAACTACGAACTCTTGCGCGACTCGGGCACAACCATTGTGGGGGAGCATAAGCTGCACATCACCCATTGTATATGCTGTCTGCCCGACGACGACTGGAACAGTATCACGGAAGTCCATTCTCACCCCGTGGCACTCATGCAATGCCGGAAGTTCCTGGCCTGGCACCCGACGCTGAAGAACGTGGAGGCTGACGACACCGCAGGGTCGGCCAAGATGATAGCTGAAGGACAGCATAAGGGGTGGGCCGCCATCTGTCATGCCGAGGCTGCACAACTCTATGGGCTGAAAGTGCTTGAAGACCATATCGAAGACAACAAGCACAACTTCACGCGGTTCCTCGTGGTGAGCAATCCCAACAAGGCTGACCTGCTTCGCCCGCTGACAGAGGCCAACAAGTCGAGCATCGTGTTCTCGCTGCCCCATGAGGAAGGCTCGCTGAGTCATGTGTTGGCTATCCTGTCGTTCTATAAGATCAATCTGACAAAGATACAGTCGCTGCCCATCATCGGCCGTGAGTGGGAGTACCTGTTCTACGTCGACCTGATGTATGACGACCTGACACGATACCGCCAGTCAATAGACGCCATCATCCCCCTGACGAAGGACTTCAAGATCTTAGGAGAATACAAGGACGGGAGACAGACGAACTGAAAAGAATGAAGAGTGAAGAATGAAGAATGAAGAATTTGCTGCCGCCCAACTTGTCATAAAGTTCAAAGTTTAAAAATCAAATAGATATGATACAACCAGCAGAAAGACTTAACTTAGTAAGTGAATACTACTTCAGCCGCAAGCTGAAGGAGGTGGCTCGGCTGAATGCCGAGGGCAAGGATATTATCAGCCTGGCTATCGGCAGTCCCGACATGCCGCCGTCGGAACAGACAATCGAAAAACTCTGCGAGGTGGCACGTCAGCCAGATGCACACGGCTATCAGCCGACAATGGGAACGCCGGAGCTGCGTGAAGCCATGGCCGGATTCTATAAGCGGTGGTACGACGTGGACCTGGATGCCAAGACAGAAGTCCTGCCGCTGATAGGCTCGAAGGAGGGTATCCTGCATGTCACATTGGCTTTTGTCAATCCCGGCGACGAGGTGCTGGTGCCCAACCCGGGCTATCCTACCTACACCTCGCTGAGCAAAATCTTAGGCGCAAAGATAGTGAACTACAACCTGCGGGAGGACAATGGCTGGCAACCTGACTTCGACGAACTGGAGCGCATGGACCTGAGCCGTGTGAAGCTGATGTGGACCAACTATCCTAACATGCCCACGGGTGGTCGTGCCCACCGCGAGACCTACGAGCGGCTGGTAAGTTTTGCCAAAGCCCACTCCATAGTCGTAGTAAACGACAATCCCTATTCGTTCATTCTCAGCGAGAAACATCTCAGCATCCTGCAGGTGCCTGGAGCCAAGGACTGCTGCATTGAGTTCAACTCGATGTCGAAGAGTCACAACATGCCCGGATGGCGTGTAGGACTGTGTGCCTCGAATGCGACATTCATCTCATGGATTCTGAAGGTACAGTCGAACATCGAGAGTGGTACGTTCCGTGGCATCCAGTTGGCAGCTGCCGAGGCTTACAACAACAGCGACGAGTGGCACCGTGTGGCAAACATCGAGCGTTATGCCAAGCGGAGGAAGTATGCTGAACAGATCATGGACGCCTTAGGCTGTACGTACGACCCGAGTCAGGTAGGCATGTTCCTCTGGGGCAAGATACCCGACAGTATCAAGAATGTGGAAGACCTGACCGAACGTGTGCTCCACGAAGCCCGTGTCTTTATCACCCCAGGCTTTATCTTTGGCAGTAACGGCGAACGGTATATCCGCATCTCACTTTGTGCCAAGGAGGACAAGATACAATCAGCATTAGAAAGAATCAAAAAAACAATATAACATGATGGAACTGGAATTAGAGAAACTGAACCTTCCAAGTGATAACGAACGCCCTTTCGTGATAGCAGGACCATGTAGTGCTGAGACCGAAGAGCAAGTGATGGACACCGCCCGCCAGCTGGCTATGAAGGGATGTCATAACTTCCGTGCAGGAGTATGGAAGCCACGTACCAAGCCCGGAGGATTTGAAGGTAACGGCGAGAAAGCCCTGCCCTGGATGAAGCAGGTCAAGGAGGAGACCCACATGCTTATCTCTACCGAGGTGGCCACTCCAGAGCATGTGGAACTGGCCATGAAGTACGGCATGGACATCCTCTGGATTGGCGCACGCACAACAGCTAACCCCTTTGCCGTTCAGGCGCTTGCCGATGCATTGAAAGGAGTAAACGTTCCTGTCTTTGTGAAGAATCCCGTCAATCCTGACCTTGAACTCTGGATAGGTGCCTTGCAGCGTCTGAACCAGGCTGGTGTCAAGCGCCTTGGAGCTATTCATCGTGGCTTCTCTTCCTATGAACAGAAGATTTATCGCAATGCACCTATGTGGCAGATACCTATTGAGTTACACCGTCGCATTCCTGAGCTTCCCATCATCAGCGACCCCAGCCATATCGGAGGCAGGCGAGAACTCATTGCTCCCTTGTGCCAGCAAGCGATGGACTTAGGCTTCGACGGTCTGATCGTAGAGAGCCATTGTGACCCCGACAAGGCGTGGAGCGATGCCAAGCAGCAGGTTACTCCCGACGTGCTCGACTATATCCTGTCGCTGCTCATCATTCGTGACGAGCATGTGACAACCGAAGGTATCACGCAGCTGCGCAAGCAGATTGACGAGATAGACAACCAGCTGATGGAACTCATGTCGAAGCGTATGGCTGTATGCCGCGAGATAGGTGAGTATAAGAAGAAGAACAACATGACCGTGCTGCAGGCCTCACGCTACAATGAAATCCTGGAGAAGCGTGGCGTTCAGGGTACGCTTACAGGCATGTCAGCCGAGTTTGTTGCCAAAGTGTTTGAGAGCATCCACGAAGAGTCGGTACGTCAGCAGATTGAGATTGTGAACAAGTAACGAGGGAGAGTCTATATGAGAATATTAGTTCTTGGTGCAGGTAAGATGGGCAGTTTCTTCATCGACCTGCTGAGTTTTGACCACGAGGTGGCTGTCTACGAGAAAGACCCTCGTCGCATGCGGTTCACATACAACTGCCAGCGGTTTGCAGAGCTGGAGGAAATCAGGGCTTTCAAGCCTGAACTACTTATCAATGCCGTAACGCTGAAATATACCATTCCCGTCTTTCAGGAGGTCATTCCGTACCTCCCGAAGGAGTGTATCATCAGCGATATAGCCAGCGTGAAGACAGACCTGAAGGAGTTCTACGAAAAGACGGGAATGCGCTATGTGTCCACCCATCCGATGTTTGGTCCTACCTTTGCCAATCTGCAGCAGCTCTCTGAGGAGAATGCCATCATCATCAGCGAAGGCGACTACATGGGGCGCATCTTCTTCAAGGACCTGTATCAGAAGTTAGGCCTCAACATCTACGAGTACACTTTCGAGGAGCACGACAAGACGGTGGCCTATTCGCTGAGCATACCCTTCGTGTCGACATTCGTCTTTGCTGCTGTGATGAAGCATCAGGACGCTCCCGGCACCACGTTCAAGCGGCACATGCGTATTGCCAAGGGCGTGCTCAACGAGGACGACTATCTGTTGCAGGAAATACTGTTTAACCCATACACCCACGACCAGGTCAGCCAGATCAGGACGGAACTGAAAGAACTCTTGGAGATTATCGACAATAAAGATGCCGACGGCATGAAGGGTTACCTGACGAAAATCCGCAACAACGTGAAGAGGGATATTGAAATCCGGAGATAGCCGTTTGCCTGCAGTGCTATGTGTTGTGCTACTTTTTCCCGTGTTGTCAAAAAAATGAGTTTTTTCTTTTGTAGTATGGCTCATTCTTCGTACCTTTGCACCGCGAATGAGAAAAGTGGCCTTCACATCGGCGCTTTTGTGTGCTTTAACCATAAATGCACAAAGGTTTTCCTCGCTGACTGACAGCTTGCAGTATCGGATAGAAATGCAGGCAACGCTGTCAGACAGCGAACATACGCCTTTTTGGCTCAACGCCAACCGTTACGGACTCAGTTCCCTGGAACCTGCCAACGGCTATCTGCGTGGAGCCGTCAGCCGCCCGTTGGAACGTGACTCTGCACGTCGGTGGGGGGTGGGCTATACCGTCGACGTGGCTGTTCCAACAGGTTTTACAAGCTCTTTTGTCGTACAACAGGCCTTCGCTGAGGTACGCTGGCTGAAAGGATTGCTGACGGTGGGCAGCAAAGAGTACCCGATGGAACTGAAGGACCAAGAGCTGAGCACAGGGTCGCAGACGTTCGGCATCAACGCCCGTCCCATTCCACAGGCTCGTCTTGCCTTGCCCGACTATTGGACGATACCCCATACGCGCAACTGGCTGGCTATTAAGGGCCATCTGGCTTATGGAATGCCCTCAGACACTCGTTTCCAGAGGGATTTTACGCAGAAGCAGAGCAAGTACGTAGAGCATGCTCTCTATCACTCCAAAGCCGGCTATCTGCGCATCGGACCGAAGAATGTCACGCTGGAGTTAGGCTTGGAAATGGCCTGTCAGTTCGGCGGGACAAGTCACATCTTTGACCACAACGGTGAGGTACAGTCCATAGACAACGGCTGTAATATCCGTGAATACTTCAACGCACTGTTGTCAGGCGGATTCGATGCTACGGACAGCTATTGGCGTAACAACGAGGGCAACCATTTGGGCAGTTGGGTAGGGCGCTTGAACATGGACTTCAAGAAGTGGAATATTGCTTTCTACTTTGACCGTTATTTTGAAGACCATTCTGCCATGCTCTTCATGGACTACGACGGCTACGGCTCGGGTTCGGAATGGCAAAAGAAGAAAAAGTCCAAGTACTTCTTCTACGACATTAAGGACATGATGCTTGGTGCTGAGCTGAAGCTAAAGAACAGCCGCTGGCTGAACCATGTCGTTGTAGAGTATCTCTATACGAAATACCAGAGCGGACCGCTGTACCATAATAACACCGTCAGTTTCAGCGACCATATCAGTGGCCGTGACGACTATTACAACCACACACTACAGATAGGTTGGCAGCATTGGGGCATGGTGATGGGTAACCCGCTATATATGTCGCCGGTATATAACGACGACGGAGTGGTGAGGGTGAAGAACAACCGGTTTGTTGCATGGCATCTTGGCTTGAGTGGCGACCCTGACCGTTCGCTCCACTATCGGGTGCTGGCTACGTGGCAGCGCGGCTTCGGTACTTATCTTACCATGTTCCCCGAACCACGCGAGACGTTCAGCATGCTTGCTGAGGCTTCCTGGAAGTTGCCTCGTGGAGGGTGGCAGGTCAAAGGGGCTGTCGGTGTGGACAGTGGGGCGTTGTACGGCCACAATGTCGGTTTACAGCTGACGATTGCAAAATACGGAATAATAAAATGATGAAACGACGCTTTATATACGTTATCGGTGCTCTGCTGTTGCTGACGGGATGTGAGTTCCATGCCTCTGAGAATGGTGACTTGGATGGCTTGTGGCAGCTGACCCAGGTCGACACGCTGACCACAGGCGGAGTGGAGGACATGCGCTATTCGCAGGTCTCCTGGGCTTTCCAAGGCCACTTGATGGAAATGCGTAAACCCCTTCTGTTCACTTATGAAGGTGACATATTAGCACGTTTTGACCACACTCGCGACTCTTTGGTCGTTTATGACTGTTATATCTCCAAACGCGATATGGGTGACATCTCTGTCACCAAGCCTGAGGATTTGTACCCCTACGGTCTTCGTCGGCTGACAGAGCGTTTCCGTGTCATGGTGTTAAACGACAGCCGTATGACGTTGAGGTCTGACTCCCTTCAGTTGTATTTCAGAAGATACTGATTGAAAATGTGAGATGTAAGAAGTCTGATGGCTGAGGAACTCTCACATCAAACATCTTACATCTCACATCATACATCAACCATCTCACCTCATTTTCTGTCCCTGTACGTTGTAGCGGATACCGTCCTGCTCAATGACGAGGCTTCCGTTATCCAGGAACTTACGGGCTTTATTTGTATTGTTAACGTTGACCATGGTGATGCCTGAAGATGTGCCGTTGTCGACGGGAACCTTGATGAGCATGTCGTAGATGCGTGCACCGCCGTTGGCTTCGTTCTGCTGGAAGGTGATGCTACGTACCTGGATTCTGTCTTCTTCGCTTGTCAATCCGGCTGACTCCAGTATGTCGTAGCTTCCGTATGCACCCTTCTTGTATTTCTCCGTGGTGACGCTCTTTGTGGTGCCGTTGGCCATGGTATAGCTGATCTTATACTGTCGGCCACCTGTGAAGAACAGGTTCACCTTCAGCTCCAGCACACCCTCGTTAAGTTTGATGGTAAAGCCGCCGTTGCTCTCGCCCATGCACAGAGCACCCTTGCCAAAGCCCGATGCCGACTCTTCCTTCTCAGGGTCGATGGTCGTTGCACTTTTGTCGCCCTGAATCAGTGTGAGCATTGACTGGAGGTCTGATGGCAGCTCCGTCTCAGCATCCTGGAAGGGATACCAGTCGCCGGTGATGATGCGGAAGGGTCGTACGACGTTGATGCTGCCCGATGTGGCGACAGGTTTCACGCCTTCGCTCTCGTTGCCCGATACGGTCACCTTGAACGTGCAGCTGGTCTGCGGTGTGCCGCTGATGGTCAGCGTGTTTCCGCTGGTGGCATAGGTCAGTCCTTCGGCCAGTCCTTCAACAACGGCATGGTTGCCAGCCTCGCTCCACTGGTAGACGATGTCGACAATGGCATTGCCGTCAACGACCTCCTGCACGGAGTTGGTCGTGATGCAGGTCAGCACGATTTTCTCGGGGATGGTGTATTCCGAGGGTACGCCGTCAAGCTCGTAGGCTCCGAAGTCGGGAGCCGCGTCGTTGAAGGGGATATAGATGTCGTCGGCCGTGATATACTCCAGGCCGGCAACAGCACACTGCTCCTCGGTCATCTTGCGCTTCGGCGTGAAGCCGATGACGGGCATGCCCATATCCTTGAAGATGCTGCCAGGCTTCAGCCGTGCAAAGTTGTTGTTGGGCAGCGAGCCGTCTGACTCACGTTCAGCCATGAAGTCTGAAACGCTCAGCGACAAGAACTCGCCCGAATGGTCTTGTGTCGCTGGGGTATAGTCTGCGCCGTCGGGCTTGTAGCTCTCCTTGATTGGACTACAGCCGTCGATGGTTGTCCATGAGTTGTAGGTCGTGCCTTCTGTCGGATCCTGATAGCCTTCCTTGTCGGGCGAGAGAAACTCATGGTTGCCCACGTTATGGCCACTCTTCTGGGCCGTGGCACCCCAACCGATGCAGTTGTGGATGTCCATCGTGCCATACTTGAACTCCGTCGGGAAACGGTAGTTGAACTCATTGCCCCATGCCACACAGTTGAGGATGTACATGCCCTCGTAGGCATTGTTCTGGTCGAAGCCCTTGTGCAGGTTCTCGAAGGCTACACAGTTTGTCACCACATGGGCACCCACCGACTGGTCAAAGGCTGCGCCGCCGGCACTACCGCCACCGCCCAGCTTGAAGCCGTTGCCGTTCTTGCCCTCCTTTCCCTCTCGGGTGTAGCCGGCATGCCAGGCCCAGCAGTGGTCGATGACTACGGGGTGATAGACCATGTACAGGTCCCAGTTGTCGTCGCTGTTGGTCCACCCGCGACAACCGTGGAACTCGGTGCCTGGACCGGGGAACAGCTTGCAGGCGAATCCGTCGGCATCGCCGCCGTCATCGCTGCCGTTATAGCTGCGCGAGTCGTAGTTCTCGTACGAGTCGCAGTTGATGATTTTGTTATAGCGGCAGTAGGTGTAGCCCGGGTTGAACTGGGGCGTACCGCTGATAGGGAACGACTTGGTCTCCTCAATCGAGAAGTCCTTGAACATACCGATTTGCAGACCTGTGTCGTTGTTCCAGCGGAAGGTGCAGCGTTCCACGATGTTGTACGACCCTTCTATCTTCATGCCGTTGTCCTCGGCGTTCTGAAGCACCAGACCGTAGAAGGTCCAGTAGTTGGCCAGATGGTTCACATAGATGCAGCGCCCCATCTTGAAGGCCGACTCCGTGGTGTGTGCCATTGCCGAGCCGTCGATAATCACTTTGCCCACGGCATCTTCGGGCCATGCACGCAGTTCGCAGCGCTGGTCGGCGCTGGTGTTTAGTGCAGGTATCTTGATGCGCTCGCTGATGGTGTACATTCCCTCGTGTACCAAGATTCGGTCGCCGGGCTGGACCATTTCCATGGCCTTGTGGATGGTCAGCAGCGGTGACGCTTCATTACCAGGGTTATTGTCGTTACCCATGGTGCTGACATGGATATCGGCGGCTGAGAGACTCATTGCTGCCATCAGTGACAGCCCGCAGGCTATCGTTCTCAGAAGTAGATGTTGTTTTATCATATTAGTGTAGTTTGGAATTTGTGCAAAGTTATGTTTATTTTTTCAATTCTCCAAGCTTTTTCCGCTTTTATTATAAGAAAAAGTTTGTTTCAAAAATCTTTCATCAACGGTGTAATGTCACATATTACCTCTGTCTCCCCCTCGCAACATGTTTGCGCCCTTCAGTGACGACGATACCCTTGGTGGGGGCGTACAGCCGCTGGCCTGCGAGGTTGTAGGCCGGCAGGGCTGTGGCGTTGGCGGCAGGGACGACGATGGCTGCTGGAGAGAGGGAGGCCTCGAACTGAATCTCCTGAGAGGGGAGGATGGCAGGGCTGACGATATGAAGGTCGTCAGGATTGGTCAGGGGGGCTGCTATCTCTATCCATTGCTCCTGGCCGGGGAGCAGCAGCCGCAAGGATGTGGTCGAGGTGGTGGTGCCTACGGCAAACCATGCATCGCGGTAGATGGGGGCGATGCCGCTGTTGGTAACGAGCAGTCGGGTGGTGATGCCGTCGGTCTGGCATTCCTTTACCTTAAAGCGGTAGCCGGTGGCCATAGAACCCTCGCGGAAACGGGCGGCGGTGCCATAGTTGCTGCCAGGTGCATCGTTGGCTATCATAAAGGTGATGTGGTATTTGGCGGCTTGCTCCTCCCAGGTGTGGCCGTACATGCCGGCAGGGTTGAGGAAGTTCTTCTGGTCGCTCGACTTGTAGTAGCTGATCTCACCGCCACAGACGCCCTGCTGCCAGCGGGTGCCTTGTCCGATGGCGTTCCAGTACTCCTCGTTGTAGCCGTCGGCAGTGCCTATCTCGTGGTCTTTGTGCATGAACGAGTCGTCAAAGAGTCCGAAGTCCAGTGCCATCAGCGACTCATCGTCGACGACGGGTGAGTACTCGTCGTCGCTGGCATCAATGGAGACGAGCCAGGGCAGCCCGTCGGCAACATTGCTCATGTGGAGGAAAAACTGCTTCTGGAATGCCTTCGACGGGAAGTTGACGCCAAACTGTAGCGCGGTGCCATAGATGTGGTACTCCGACCAGTGGCCAAAGCCTACCTCAAGGAAGGCTAGACGCGGGTCGTGGGCATAGCGTGAGGCAAAGTCGGCATAGAACTGCAGGGTGAACCGCTGCAGCTCGGCGTTGCTCCAGTCGGCATAGTAGGTGGGACCGTCGCCGCCGGGATTGCTGGAATAGGTCTCGTGGTAGTCGGGCCGTTGTTTGATGTATTGCGGCACGGCCGTGGTACCCTTCTTCCCGTCAACGTCGGTTCCCGAGGGATACTCGTAGCGGAAGCGGGCCACCAGCTGGTGGCCGCGGCCGGCGACGTCGTTCAGCAACTCGTCGAACGATGACCAGTCGTAGTCGATGGTGCCGTCGTCGCTACAGCCCTTCACCACCTTGCAAGGCAGGCAATAGCTGAATTCCAGCTGTATGCTCTCGCCATAGGTGGCATGGCGGTCTTCGGCCTCGTCGGGCCAGAGTACAAGGCCGGTCATGGGCTGCGGATGGGTAAGCTGTCGTGACAGGGCTACGCTCTGCCACGTCTGGGCCTTCACGCCTGTGGCTGTCAGCGCAAGGGCAATAAGCCACATCGTCATCGTTTCTACTCGCTTCATCGTCGTTGTGTTGTGTTTTGGCTGCAAAGTTACTAAAAAATACAAAAAATATTATTATTTTGCGACATATTTATTACCTTTGCATCCAGAAACAACCCTTAAACAACACATGATGAAACTAAAATGGAAATGTAAAGGGCATAGTCATCAGGAACGGTCGCAAGGTCGTACGCTAAAATACTGAACATTATAACTTAACAAACACAGCAATGAAGAAAACATACGAGAACCCCATCCTACACATCGTCCGTCTGCAACACCCGACGCAGCTGCTACAGGGCACCACGACGCGGGGCTTGTTCAGCGACGATACGCCCACCAGCGGCTGGGGTGCCGGTGGCGCCTCCTCTCGCCAATTCGGGTGGGACTACGATGAGGAATAGGCGGCAGTATCCTGTTTGTGCAAGAAGTATGGCTGGAGTTGTACACTTCTTACCGTGATTTTTTTATTTTACTGCACCTCTGCACCCGTCGTCATAATCTGCTGACGACCAGTCGGTTAAGTGGGTGCAGATAGGGTGCAGTGGTGACAGATATTGCCGAAATTTAACATTTCAGACCCCTATTTTTGTACGTCCGCTGGCGTTTCCTCAGTGAGAGATAGCTTCATTCCCACCGTGGGAAAATTTTATTCCCACCATGGGAAAATTTCATTCCCACCGTGGGAAAATCCACGGCTTGTGTGGAAACTGGAATAAATGGCCTGACGACCCTTATGCTTTTAATTGTGTTTCGGCCAAAAAACAGGCTTTTTTTGCTGTTTTAGCCCCGATTCTGTCACTTCTGCACCCAATCTGCTCCGCCTAACTCATTGATAGTCAGCGAGTGTTGCAGAAGTGACAGATTTGCAGCAAAAATAAATTCTTGGTTATCGCAACGGATTCCACAAGAACAAGTCGATGGAGAAGCAGCCAGAATCCGAAGAGGATCTGCTGGAACACCGCACCGACGGCACGGATGCCTTCGATACGCTGTATATCGGCTGCGAGAAGTTCCCGCAGCATGACATATATCCTGTTACCTTGGGAGGCATTGTGTAGTTTGGAAAAGGGCAAAAAAAACACCTGATAGTTTGAATTGCTTCAGGGACTACCAGGACTGAACGATGCAAAGATAGGTATTTTATTTGAAACTTCCAAATAAAATGCTTGCTTTCTTACTTACTTACTTACTTTTTTAACAATTCGCCTGTCAATCAGCATTATTTAATGCTTTTTCCTTACTTACTTTCTTAATTAATTGCTTGCTTGCGCTAATTATATGCACATGATTTTACTGCATTCGTCACCTACATGGTCAAGGCCATAAACAAGTTTAGGACCATCAATGCCCATCCAGCCGAACAACATCAGCATCCTAGCATAATTCCGTAAAGCATAGTTCGTATCTATACTTATTGGCCTACCAAAACAGATAGGCTCATGGTGTGCTATCCTGTTACGGATATTGTTGATATGGTCTAACTCCTGAAAGATCCTAGAGTTGTCTATCTGGTTTTGCGGAGTAGACCGTGGCTTGTTTGGAAAAATATTCAAGAGGCAACGTCCTCCTAAGCGGTATTGTACATTGTTGAACATGTATTTCCAAACGCCGAACTCCATCTGTGAGAGGAGCTTTGAATGACTGTAATCATTATTATTCATCAAATCATCGTAAGCTTTCTTGATGATTTTCTTGGTTCCTGCGGCTCGTCCATCAGAAGCGAATGCTCCACCCGGCATAACAAAGTCACGCAGCCAGTCATTCCCCCAGTGCCGTTTCATCTCCTTGTCTATCTTATTGCGGAAGGCTACCTCGAAACAGCTAATCATGGTAAACATCTGCTGAGAGAGCGTCAGGTTATGACGGTAGAGAGTCATAGCCCTGCGGGTATCATTATTACAGGCCACAAGATATTTCCTCATGCGGTCTGATGATATGATATCTTCAAATTCTGTGTACTTCATTGCGACCGCAAAGTTACTCATTTTTCTTCAACAGACCAACAAATCAAAGAAAAAACGCTAAATAGCATTGCAATTTACAGAAAATTTGTATCTTTGCGCTCGAAATCTGAATCAGGCTATATGAGACAAGGCATAGAATACTCAGCGGATGAACTTATTGAGTTATCCACATTGCATGACAGAACGAAAGAAGCAGCTGAACAGCTGGAAGAATCATTCATGGACATTCTGGAGGAGCTGAAGCTGACAGAGAAGGAGGTGCTGTTTACATTGGCACGGGTGACTGACTCCTTCATTAGAATGCATGAGGACTATAACTTCAACCCGGACAACAGACTGGATGCAGAAGCGGCATTCAATGATTATCTCATTGCCTGCCGGGACATCACCTTTGGGGATGATGATAATGGTGATTTTGAAGAAGATGACCCTAGAGGCAGCTGATTTCCCGCTGATTTCCCATTTCTTCAGATAAGTCTATTATTCTCACTCCTGCAAAGGGAGAACAGCAGAAGGATGATGCCTACTTCGATAAAATCTATGTGGCATTCTGGGATGGGTTCAACAGACATACGGGAAAACTGCCACGACCCATTGTTGACAAGATAGAAGTATTCGAGGACTTCACGGTCAACTATCCGCCGTACTCGTTGCGTATAAACGTAAATGATGAATTGGACGAGCAGGGCTATCCGCTCAAATATACGCATGAGATAGACACGAAGAAGAAATATTCCTTCTCGTTCTTCGCCGAGGAAATCCCTGACCCCCATGCACTGTTTTACATCGAAGGGAAAAAGTACATAGCAGAGAAAATAACTGCGACCTTCCATGAGGATACAGGAAAGTCGCAGCTGTTGAAGGGCCAGTTCTACCTTGTCGTGGAATAGCAGCTGGCTATTTGAGACCCTTGAGCTTCATGGTGACGTTCTTCTCGACGTTGGACTTCAGAATCTTGCCGTAAATCTGAGTGGTGGTAATGTTCTTGTGGCCGAGCATACGCTTCAGGTTCTCAATGGGTATGTCGTAGCTCAGAATCAGCGTGGCGAAGGAGTGACGGGCGATGTGGCAGGTCACCTTCTTGTTGATGCCCAGACGCTCCCTGAGGATGTCGAGGTAGTCATTGATCTTCTGATTGCTGATGTGGGGCAGCTTGTAGTTGTACTTCTTCAGCACCTCCATGGCAGGGGGTAGGATGGGGGTGAAGAAGTTGCTGCCGGTCTTCATGCGCGAGCCGTCGATGTAGGTGTAGTCGGTGTGCTCTTCGGTCATGGTGTTGAATCGGAATGCGGACATGTCACAGTAGGCAAGGCCGGTGTAAGCCATGAAGACGAAGAGGTCACGGGCACGGTCGATACGGCCAGTGCACTCGGCCTCACGTATCTTTACCAGTTCGTCCTCCACAAGGGGAACACGCTCCTTGTTGCTACCCTTGGGGAAACGGACGTACTCGTAGGGGTCGGAGGAAATCATCTCCAAGCGCCACAGGATCTTGGTGTACTTGCGGACTTTCTTGTGGTAGCCGTTGATGGTGTAGTCGCTCTTGTTGTTCTGACGACGGAGCCAGGCATCAAAGGCAATGACGTTGGCCTTCGTCAGGTCGGCAAAGGTGTTGAGGATGCCTGAGGCTTCTACGGCATTGAAGACTACATTGTGGTCCTTGACGGAATTCTTGGCGAGGCCTTCCTGCTCTAAGTGCTCACGGCAGAACTCAACGAAACTCTGACGGAGGTCGTTGCCGTTGTAAAAGTGAGATTTGTCAGTATTGGCAGTTACGGCATCTTCCATAGTATGGTTATTGAAATTCTCAATGGTCATATCCTCATTGAGTGTTTCCATCGCCCGGATAATGCTCTCGTAATACTTAATTTTTGTACGAACATTAACACTCTGGGCCAGTACCTCCCAATCATCGGGGGTAGCAGTTCCAACAGTTACCCACTTGCGCTGAGTCCATGTGAGATAAATCTGAAGCTCAACTTTTCCAACTCCAGTCTTCTTGACTGTTCCCTTGCGGTCATAGACCACTTTCACTCTTTCTTTCATTTTTAAGTTTTTTTAAGGCAGACAGATGTCGTTTCTGAAAGATAAGAGCGGCAAACCATCCATTTCTCACGTCATAAATCGAGATTTGGTAACAGGTTTTTGGGAAGTGGTAACATGATTGGTAACAGAATTACGCCTTCCAAGACCATCCAAGCCGTTCCATATCATTCCAACAAATTCCAACTGAACTGCGTTGTTCAACAATAAATTTTGATATTGAACTAACTTGAAATCAAAGAGTTAGGCGTCTAAATGCCTGACTTTCAATGAAAAGTGGCAGGATTTATGTCCTGCCAACTTTCCGATACTTAGTACACCCGCAGGGGCTTTGACCTACGCTGGTTATCAGCGTTTTACAATCAAATGTGTTACTGCTTGGAACAGGTAACGCATTTCCCTTTTTTGGGGGTGTTATAACTAATTTTCGACGAATCGATTCTCTAATCGAATTGCCCTTAACCATGTTAGTAGGTTAGTTAGGCATTTGCGAGTACAAAGGTACACATTTTTTTGGTTACCAACAAATTTTGAACCCTTTTTTTTGAAAAAAGAACATTTTCGTAATTTAGATGGTTTGTTGGTGAGTTTATAAGTGATATTTGGTTAATATGTGTTTCTAAATGTTACAAAACTTAGTAAGTTGAGTTAAAGAATTAGTTAGTTAGTAAATAATTTCCAACTTACTCAATTTTATTGCTTTTTTTTGTTATATTTTTGCAGCATGGTTCAAATCGAGCCTATCACTTGGCCAGGTGATTATTGTAAATTTAAGAACTATGCAGAATATGGAAGAAAGAAAACAAATTGCAACTTTAGGGGAAGTAATGTTTCCTCCATCCTTATCTATTTCTATGTTTAACCCTATTAATATTATTAATAATGTATAAGGCTCAGAAGATTCTTAATAGAACCACTTGGTTTCGTTCCATCAGACCAGGTGACGTGTCGAAAGGCTTGTTCAAGGACTACCGTGCCTTGAAATCAATCTCAGTACAATTGGCAGACTATAATGCATCTATTGGCAAAAAACTGGGTGTGTACGTTCATGCCAAATACCTCTCAAAGGAACTAAGTGTTATCCTGGTCGGTGTTACGCTGGAGCAGAGGAAAAAGGAGCTGGAGGACCCCGACTACAAAGATGAATGGCGTAAACTTATAGAAGAATGAAGAATGGACAAACCGCTCCAGATATGGCAAATAATGACGTTCTGACAACTGAAGATGCAGGAATGATATTCGGAGTGTCTAAGTGGGCCATGTATAAAAGAGCACAGAATGGGATGGTTCCTGCTCACTATTTGGGGAGAAGGCTCTATTTCCTCAAAAGCGAATTGATCAATTTAGTTAGTAAGTCGTAAATACTGAACTGTCAAAGTCCCTGCTTTCGTTCTCTGTGAAGAAAGCGCAGCAGGGCATTTTTCTCTTAAACAATTATGAACAAAATAGGATCAAACTGGCCAGAAAGTTTTCATCCGCTGATTACAAGTTCATACAAGGACTTCAACGGTGGTGAAGTGCTCTGGCATACATACGCAACGAAACGGCAGTGGGAAGCCATCGGCTTTCTGCCTGACGGGAAGAAAAGCCTCGAAGGGCCGCTGGAGTGCCTGACATCGGAGAAGAACATGACGACGGCCTTGTACTGGAGTAACAAGTGCCTGCAGCCTGTCACCATCCATTCCATCTACACAATGAAACGGATGCGGCAGATAGCCAAGGAATGCTTCGACAGCAATTTCCTCTATGTCTATCCGGCTTTCTATAACTACGAGAGAATGGATAAGGTATGCTTTCAGATGATCTTCCGCTCGGCTATCTTCATCATGGATATTGAGCGGTTCATGACAAGAATGAATGTCGTACCTTCCTCTGTCCACTTCAGGAGCATCGAGAAGAACAAGGTCAAGATGACCTTTATCGTCAAGGACGTAAGACTGGTATAGATGCCCCCGAAGTGTAAGGATTGCAAGCATGGACGCAACTGTATCAATGGGCGATATTGCCTGAAGCTAAGTGCTTATGTGAATTACTTAAAAGAAATAGTATGCAATGAGAATTAAGATTCAGAAGACGGAAGATGCCATCACCTTTCAGGAGATGGTGCCTGATGAAGAGACGAGGCAGGTCCTGAAGAAGGAACTGGAAGGAGTCAACCCTGACTTCTTCGACCTCGCACAGAGATTTTTCGAGTGTTTCCCTCAGTTCAGGGAAGTAGTGTTTAATACAGAATTGACAGAACAATGATGAAGAAAGTTATTGAAAAGGTAGTCACGAACTACGGAGTAAGGCTGGAGATAAATTTCGGCACCGTTAACAACTACCTATATTTTAACGATGATGCAGAAATGAAAGGATTCGTGTTCATGCTCCACATGATGACGAGCATGGACGCGGCATCTGTGGAGTTGAATGTGCCTGATGAAGAACAGCCGGAATCAGAAGAGGCACCAGCCAAGGCTGATGGACAAGCGGCAGAAGAATGACAATGGGCAGTCTTTTAATGACTGCCTCTTTGTTACTATTTTTGCAGCAATAAAATGCAACTGCTATGATTAAAGATCCTATCATAGACAAACTCAACAGCCTGTCCATCGTTGATGTGGTGTCTGAGTATGTCACGCTGAAGAAAATCGGTGTCAACTACAAGGGCCTGTGTCCGTTCCACGATGACAAGAATCCGTCATTCGTGGTCAGTCCGGCCAAGAATATCTGCCACTGCTTCGTCTGTGGCAAAGGTGGTACTCCTATTCACTTCATCATGGAACATGAGAAGGTGGACTTCCTTGAAGCATGCCGTCTGCTGGGCAAACGGTATAACATAGACATCGAGGAAGAGAAACGGGAACGGACTCCGCAGGAGATAGAGGAGCAGAAGAAAAAGGAGTCGATGGCGGTCATCTTCACACACGTACAGAAATACTATGTGGAGAGGCTGCATGAGAAGACACCGGAAGCACTGGCGATGATGGACTATGCCCGCCACAGGTGGAGCAAGGAAGCCATCGAGGAACTGGGCCTGGGCTATGCACCGAAGAGCAGCCAGCAGTTCATTGACTTCATCAAGAAGACCGGACTGAGCATGGAGCTATGCAAGGAGGCTGGACTGATTGCCGTCGATAGTGAATCCGGACGGGAATATGCCTTCTTCCGTGACCGTCTGATGATTCCCGTCAGAGACCGTTGGGGCAATGTCATCAACTACACGGCCCGCACGCTCTCAGAGGACAAGGACAAGGCGAAGTATCTCAACGGCAGCGACAGTCTGATCTTCCATAAGTCGGAAGTGCTGTTTGGCCTGAATACGGCTATGAACATCGGTGCCAGGGAAGAACTGTTCTACATCGTCGAAGGTGGTCCGGACGTGATTAAAATGCAGCAGATCGGCGCATTGAACACGGTGGCACCGTTGGGGACGGCGCTGACAAAGGAGCACCTGCAGCTGCTGAAGCGCTTCCATCCTAAGCTGTGTTTCATTCCTGATGCCGACGCAGCGGGAATAGCGGCCGTGATGAAGAACGGACGCACGGCCATGGAACAAGGCTTCCGTGTCACAGTGAAGGAGATACCGCAGACGGAGGACGGTAAAAAGCAGGACGCTGACAGCTACTTCCAGAATGTTCACCAAGTGAGGGAACTGCAAGAGGAAGATTTCGTGCTATGGCTGGCGAACAAGCTCTTTGGTGACATCGAGAAGAAATCATCTACACAGACGGACATTTCGGATGCCGTCAAGGAGATTTGCGACGTATTGATCCTGGAACAGGATGAATACACGCAGAAAGGACTTCTCGATGCGCTGATTAAGGAGCATAACGGCCATAAGGGGCTGTGGAAGAACGCTGTCAACGAGGCCAAGGCACGACGGGCAGAAGCAAAAGCAAAGGCCACTCAGAAGAGGTCTGGCATCGACCTGATGAAATACGGCTTCTACGAGCAGCACAACTGCTATTGGAGCCGCGATGACGAGGGCAACGAAAAGCAGTGGTCGAACTTCAAGATGAAACCGCTCTATCATGTGATGGGCATCGATGACTCCAGACGGCTGTATGAGATTACCAATATCGACTGTACGACCAGGATCTTGGAACTGACTGCAGAGGAACTGGTGTCACTCGCAAAGTTCCAAGTGAAGGTTGAGAGTGTCGGCAACTTCCTGTGGAAGTCGGGAATGCCTGAATTGATAAAGCTGAAAACTTATTTGTTTGATATGACTGAGACCGCAATTAGAATACGGCAATACGGATGGCAGCATAGCGGATTCTGGGCATTCGGCAACGGCTGCATCTATGAAAATGAATGGTACCCGGCTGACAGCATGGGTATCGTACACCTCCATGAGGTAGAGAAAAAAATGGATAACTACTACCTGCAGGGGGCATCGGAGATTTACGCTGGTGATACGAGCTATTTCTCTTTTGAACGGCAGTTCACCTTCCCCGACACACATTCCAGCATCTCCTTCCCTGATGTGGCCACACTCATGGCTGAGGTGTTCGGCGATAATGCGAAGATAGCCATCTGCTATCTGCTGGCATCACTGCACCGCGATATTATCACCTCCTATACGGTGAACTTCCCCATCCTCAATCTGTTCGGCCCCAAGGGCAGCGGTAAGACGGAACTGGGTATTACGCTGATGCGGTTCCTGACTGTCGGCGATAAACCGCTGAATCTGCGTAATACTACCGGGCCTTCTCTCTCGCAGATGCTTTCCATGGCAGCGAACTCACTGGTTCTGCTTGACGAGTACAAGAACTCGCTGGATATGCGCATCGTCGAGATTATCAAAGGGGCATACGACGGCGTGGGACGCGCACGTATGGACATGGACAGGGGCAAGCAGATTGAACGCACCCCAGTAGACTGTGGTGTGATTGTGTGCGGCCAGGAGATGCCGACACTGGATATCGCCATGTTCACGCGAATGATTTACCTCCCTACGTCTATCACGGTGCATGACAGGGAGGCCAAGGATAAGTTCAACCACCTTTCTGATATACGAAAGCTGGGGCTGCAGCACCTCACCATGCAGGTTCTTTCGCACAGGACAAAATTCTCCAGCTTGTTCTATGAAGAATATATAGATGTGTCTGATGAGGTGTGCAGCCTGATCGACGGATATGATGTCGAAGACCGACTCTGGCGTAACTGGGCGATTCTTCTCACTTCTTACAAGATTCTGCAGGAACCGCTCAGGCTCCCCTTTGAATACAGTGAGATAAGGGGTATGTGCGTCGAGGGCATCAAGCGGCAAAACGGTGAGGTGACTTCCAACAATGAGCTTGGCAACCTGTGGAGCACGATGAATACGCTCTTTGACCAGGGGAAGATTTTTGCCGACTCTGACTTCAAGGTGAAACGGGTCCGGAAGCTGAAGACGAGCATCGGACTCCGGGAGTTCAAGGAACTGCATCCTATACTGATGCTCCGACTGTCGAACTTTGTTTCCCAATACAAGCAGCTGGCACAGCGTGAGGGTGAGAAGAAAATCATCATGGACAAGGACTCCATACGCTACTATCTGACTACTTGCAACGCCTACATGGGCGAGAAGAAGTCAGAACGCTACACGGTCATGCGCGACGGTGTTCCTGTCACGTCGGTAGTTCCTGCCTTGGATGCCCAGGGCCATTCCGTCCGTGACAAACTGAACAACCCGGTTATGAAACAGGTGCCTGTCTATAAAGACGGACGCTTCCTTTGTTTCGACTACCAGATCCTTCACGACCGCTTCGGTCTGCGCCTTGAAACATTCACGGCCATAGGTGATGATGATGGAGAGGATGATGAGCCGGAATATAAGGAAGGTGACATTTTCTGAAATAAACCGCAGCTTTAATCGTAGCATTATTTTCTGCCGGGTCCCAGACGCTGTGAAGCGTTTGGGACTCATTCTTTAGGGACATCATCTTCTTCTTTCGCGCGTGCGCATGAGCAAATGTTTGCCCGACAATGCCCACCATTGCCCGAATTTTTACAAACGACTGATTCACAGACGTTTGGAATTTGCCCGAAATTCGTTCTGAATGCCCGAATCTCGCCCAACTTTGCCCGACTTTTGCCCGAAATAGTATGTTTTGCCCGAAATATTGTTGGTAATGCCAGTATATATATTATTATGGGCAAATAAATACGGAATATATATAATTGAATAACAGGACGTTACGTACTTTTGACTAACTTTGGGCAGTTTCGGACTGTCATATTGGCTTCGTGTGCGTGAATGAAACTGATGGTTTCGGCTCCCTGCAGGGCCGCTTGTGCCATGCCGCTCTGCAAGTGATAGGTAGCCGTCTGTTTGGTGGTAATCCCGTGTTTTGGTATGGCGATGCCGACAGTCAAGGTAAAGACAGCGCATCACCGCGAGAACATGACACGCTGGTTATAAGTGGTGGCTCAGCGAGCCTTCTCAGAAAGCACTTCCCTTGCTATGGTCTTGAAGGTTGACACTGTCATTGAAGACATGTAATCATTGGTACGTTTGGCCTCGTTGTCATCATCGTTCGGCTTCATAGGTAATGTCGATGTGTGCTCATCGTTTTCTGGTTCAGGCACGGGGAGCATTCGCTTTCCTGCAGTGTCTGACCTCCGCATTGGCTAATTGTGGTGACAGTTCTCATAGTGTCTATACGCTTGGCACTTCACGGCCAACATGGATTATCCTGTATCATCGTATGCGGTAAGATTATCTATGGCGAGTCTGCTCTGTCCGTAATCTGTTGAACAGTGGAATCCACCTATCTCCTGTTGTCGGCTTGCCGGGTTCTCCGCATGATCTATACGGCTTTATCAACTCATGACGTCCTGCATAACGAATTTGACTGTTTAACGTGATGCCCTCTTGGGCGTGTGCCAGGCTTTTCCGATGCAAAGTTAAGGCGGGCGTACCCTGCAAGTACCAGTCACTGGCTCCTTATGGCTACACAAAGTTTTCGGCAACCTTCCGCATTTTCTTCTTCACGCCAGGGCTAAAGAAAATACGGTATTCCTAAAACTTTCTGTGCCATTCCTTGCACTTTGCGTACTTCTCCCCGCTCACTTTCTGAGGCATCGTAAAAAGTCCTCTACACAGAGGACATCACTTAAAAGTTAAACAATTAAATTCATAAAGTTATGCAGAACAACAAGTCATTAGAGTTTCAGCGCCTCGCTAAGGAGGAGAAAAATTATCTCGGTAAGCTCGCCTTCCAGAAGATGTCGGTGGAGGATTATATGTATGATTACAAGGATGAGCAGCCTGCCGTCTATGTAGGTACTTACCGCAAGTACAATGACGGGAATCTCTTCGGTATGTGGGTCGATCTGACGAAGTGCGGCGATTATGACACTTTCATGGAGGTATGCCACAATCTTCACGCCGATGAGGAGGATCCCGAACTGATGTTTCAGGATTATGAATGCTTCCCCAGTGCCTGGTACTCGGAAAGCGGTATCGATGAGGACACATTCGACAAGATTATGACTTATGCCGAACTTGATGAGGATGACAGGGAGGCCTACGAAGCTTATGTTGATGCCTTTAACAATGACAGTATCGACAGCTTCAAGGAGAATTTCATGGGGAAGTGGGATTCTGAGGAGGCCTTCGCAGAGCACATCATTGATGAGTGCTATGATCTCGTCGGCATGATGGGCGGTCTCTCCTCTTACTTTGACTATGAGGCATACGCCCGTGATCTCTTCATCGAGGATTACTACTTCACGGACGGCATGGTGTTCCGCAGGAATTAAGCGGCACGGCACGAAGCGGCTCCTGCGGGAGCCGTTTTTTCGTGTCTTGGCGTATTCGACGCGCACGTATTACTTTTGCCCATGGTAACCCGACCTGTCGGGATGTATTCACTTAAACAAACAATGTACAATGAAACAGTTTTTCAAGATGTTCGCCCTCACCGCATTGCTGCTGACGGGCGTTGTCCAGACGGAAGCCGGTAAGGTACTGACCTACGACTTCAAGACAATCCACTCCAACTCTAACCTGCGTATTGACCAGGGCTTCAGAACCATTGAGGGCAACTTCGCCTATTGGTCAGGACAATATGGCGGGCTGTTCGGAAGAAAGATAACCTTTGCCACGGATTCCTACCCGGTGCTTCATATGAATGGCGGGCTTGTGGACTACCACCCAAGCCGGAAAACGTATGTGATGAGCCTGGGAGTCGGTGACAAGGTGACATTCTACTATACTGGCGTGAATGCCAAAGTCAGCTTCCATATCTCGGGAGGTGCCCAGCTGCAGGGGATGCAACTGTATGACATCTTGGAATCCGGCAGTCCCTACACCGTCACGACAGCAGGAAACCTGAGTGTGCTGACACACTGGTCTGCAGACGGCGATGAGACATTCATCAATAAGATCGTCGTTGAGACAGCTAATGACTATGAATCTGTGGACATCTCGGACGGACTGTGTACCTATTGCTCAGGAAACCCGCTCGACTTCTCCTCACTATCCTCTGTCAAGGCCTTTGTCGCCACAGGATATGAGGACGGCAAGTTCACCTTCCAACAGGTGAAGTATGTGCCGGCCAACACGGGATTCCTCATCGTCAGAGATGGAGGCAATTCGTCGAGTGTCAACATTCCTATCGGAAGAAGCGGTAACTACAAAGAGAACCTGATAACAGGAAATATGTTCAGAGGATGCCTGCAACAGAAGAGCATAGAGGTCAACGACAATGAGAGAAAATATGTGCTCGGAAAGGCTGACGGCAATATCGCCCTGTACCTGATGTCAAGGAACTTCCAGTGTAAGTCCGGAAAGGCATATATCGCCGTACCCCAATAGACAAGCAGGAGTTTGTTTAGAACTATATCACAATTTTTGAAGGTCAAACAAGAAAATATTCGATTGATTTTTAGTACCTTTGCAGACGTTTATTAAAGAATCGCAGAAATGAGTGAATATTGTGTTTATCTAAAGATGCCTTCCTACCTCCGACAGTGGTTCATTCACCGTCATGGCGGGGGCAACCCCGTCACGCTCATTCGTGGCTCTGTGGAGAGTAAACTGCTCCAGAGGGCTACGGTACCACAGCCGGAAGGGGTGCTGCCTGCCCGTCAGCAGGAGGACGAGGTGGCCGTGTACATTCCATACAGCAAGTCACACGACCCAAGGACGTACAACTACATCACCGAGACGGGCAAGAACGCACTGCTCGGTCGCATCAAAGATGACTTCGACATCGATGTGTGGGACTACCTGCATGACTTCGGGAAGATTGGCAGGCAGCAGAAGGACCTTATCTACCTCTTCATGGAACAGCGCGGCATCCGGGAGGATGGCACCTGCTGGGATGCCATCGCAAAGATCTACCAGCGCATGAGAAACGTCTATCTCGCAAACAACAGGAAAAAAGCGCAGAAAAGTTCTACGACTTCACGGCGATTTTTTGAAAAAGTTTGATTTGCGCGATTTTCACGATATTCACGATTTTCTTCTTTCATCATGAGCAAGTGCCATTCACTACCGGGAATCATTGACCTGCGCTATACAAACTGCGCGACGCTCCAGCAGGATATTGTCTACCGTGCCTTGGTGGGCATCAGGATAGAGCTGGACAGCCATCCGACGAGCATCACCTTCCTGGGGGATGCCGTCTGTGAGGTCGAAGAGAACTTCGATAACAATATCCAGGTGGAGCGGACGAAACTGACCTTCCATACACTAGAGGAACTGCCGACGCACCTCCATCTGGCCTTCCTCGTCAAGACGGCTGACGGGGAATGGTTTGTCATAGGCTCAAAGGAAAGGCCATACCCCACCGTCAAAGTCACTCGCTCTACAGGTCAGCCTGACGGTGATCCTTCCGCCAGAAAGTACGAGGTTTCCTTCACAGCAAGGAAAAGCCTGGCACTTTGCAGCGAGTTCCTTTCCAATTCCAATGAGCCTATTTAGGGGCAAATAGGCGGCTATTCAGGCACCTTCTAACTGAATGGCCGTCTTTTTGCCTACTTTTTAAGAGATGTACCTTTGCGCCATAATCATTCTGTTATGGCAGCAAAGAACACCAACACCAACTACCAGCTTCACCTGAAGGGCTTCGTCGGAGGATATGACTTCGACGCAGACTACGTGGACTACATCCTCAATAAAAACAAGGATAACGAGGTTCATGTGCTTATTGACTCCCTCGGTGGTAGGTCTGACACCGCTCTCTCTATCTTCTCGGCCTTCAAGCGCCATGGCAACGTCAACGTGCATTTCGTGGGCATGAACGCCAGTGCAGCAACCATCGCCTCGCTGGGGGCCAAGCATATCACCATGGACTCGTCGGCCATGTACCTGGTCCATAAGTGCAGCATCGGCTTCTTTGAATGGGGACAGCTGAACAGCGACGGCCTTCAGGCACTCATTGACAACATCGAGCACCAGAAGGCTGACCTGGACAAACTGGACGCGAACATCGCTCAGATGTACGCCACCCGCTGTAAAAAGGAACCGACAGCACTCCTCGACCTGATGAAGGCCGGAGGATGGCTGACAGCAAAGGAGGCACTGGCATGGGGCTTCGTCGACGAGTTGACAGACTACGAGGATGAAGCGGCCCCAGTGCTGACGGATGCCATGGCCAACGCCATGGCATCAGCTGGCATCCCCATTCCGAACATGCCAATGATGGATGCTCCTGAGAAATCGGCAATAGCACGGTTCTTTAACTCGCTGGCATCCATTTTCACTAACTCTCAGACTCAAAAACTTCAAAACTCTCAAACTTCAACTCCAATGAAAAAGATCTTTACTTCCATTTGTGCCATCCTCGCCTGTGAGCACCTGCTCAGCAACGATGGCAAGGTGACGCTGGAGGACGGCCAGCTCGAAAAGGTCGAGACGGCCATCACCACCGACAAGCAGACTATCTCGCAACTGCAGGCCCAGGTGCAGACGCTGACTTCTGAGAAGCAGCAGCTGGAGGCTGACAAGCAAGCGCTCACCACAGCCAACGCGCAGCTGACGGCTGAGGTGAACACGCTGAAGCAGAAACCAGGGGACACCACCGCGCATGTGGTCAGCAGCCAGGCACAGCAACAGCATCAGGACAAGTCCGAGGCTGAGCAGTACTTCGAGACACGCAACAGTGCCAAGGCGCTGTTTGACATGATTCCCTAATCTCAAAAACTATCCAACACAAAAACTAAACTGAATTATGGCTGGAAAACTTCAATTCACTCTGGAGGAGTATCAGGACGCGGCTCGTAAGTACCGCAAAGACCTCCTCATGC
>CAMJWJ010000007.1 GCA_946409435.1 uncultured Prevotella sp.
TCCCACACTTCTCACACCTAAAGGTATGAGTGTGGCGTTGCAATCCCACACCTAATGGTGTGGGCGTGGTAGGTGTGGGAAGTGTGGGAAGTGTGGGTTCTTTTTTCCTTTTCCCTTACTATATGCGCGCACGCGCGTAGAGGGTGACGCAGCGCCGAAGTCAACAATCAGCAAACTTAGAGTGAAATCTGTGGTAAACGAACCTTCCACACCACGAGAAACACAGGCACTCTTGACTCGCCTATAGCTCGATGAACTGATGCTGATAGAAAGCCTCGATGACCCGGACGATGGCATCGGAGTGCTTTGTCTCGATATAGGTGAAGTCCTTGCCCGTCTGGATAGCTTTCAGGAACGACACAATCTCGTAGCGGATGCCCTCGCCGTCAAGCTGGTAGTAGTAGCGCCGGTTGTCGGCGGGGTTTTCGTAACGTATCTCGAAGTAGTCGGTCTTCCACCATGGTGCTGGCACATAGACGTAGCCCTTGGTGCCCGACACCGTCAGCTCGCCCTCGGACTTGACTCCCACACCGACCTTGATGGATGCTACAGCATGCGGATAGACGAAAGTCACCTTGGTGAACGCGTCGAAGTCCTCCTTCAACAGCTGGCTGGCTATCTGGAAAGTGCTGTACTCCGTGCCTAATATCTGAAGGATGGGCAACAGGGCGGTAGGTCCCCAGGCGCAGATGCTGTTCCACTTATGGGTGAGGTGCTTCGGGTCACGTCCCTCCAGGTCTGACAGACTGGTACAGACGGCATCGACCGAAACCGGCGTACCGATGACGCCACTCTTGACCAGCAGCAGCATACGGTTGTAGGCCGTGGAGTAGGCCGTCTTGATACCGTCGGAGAGCACGAGGCCTTTCTCGCTGGCAATGCCACGCAGCTCGTCCAGCTGGCTTTCCTGTAAGGCTATCGGCGACTCACACAATACGTGCTTGCCCTTCAGCAAGGCCTCCTTGACCTGCTGGTAGTGCTTGGTGGGCTGTGAGATGATGTACACGGCATCCGACTTGTCCAGCAGTTCCTGATAGGTGGCCGTCTCGCGGGCCATGGCTTTCAGCTCACTGGTCAGGCTGCTGTAGTCCTCGGAGTAGATGCCGCTGATGATGACGCCATTCACGTAGTGGCTCTCCTTCTCGAACTTGTTGATGATGCGCGACTCGCCGACGATGCCGATGCGCAGCTCGCCCTTCTCGGCACGTATGTCCGTGCTGGAGACGCCCGTCGTACGCTCCAGGTAGACCACCTTGCAGTACTCCTGCAGATAGTCGAACTTGCCCTTCCAGTCGGAACCGACGGTGAAGATGTCCACGCCGTAGCGCTTGATGTCGTCGATCTTCTGACCTTCGTACTCCTCAACGATAATCTCGTCGGCTATGCCCGTAGCGCGGACAGCCTCGATGCGCTCTATCAGCGACTGCTGTACGTTGATCTTGCCGCGGGCCTGGTCGAAGGTGTCGGCCGTGATGCCCACAATCAGGTAGTCGCCCAAAGCCTTGGCCCGCTCCAGCAGGCGTATGTGGCCGCGGTGCAGCAGGTCGTAAGTGCCGTATGTGATAACTTTCGTCATAATTACAATACTTTTTCTGTTGTGTTTACAAGAGGGATATGTTTGAACCGTGCATTGAACCAGCGCATCAGCCTACCCAGCAGTCTGACGAAGGGGTACAGGCTCCGAAAGGCCGAAAGCACTACGAAATCATCTATCAGCTCATGGCTGATGAAGGCGAAGCGCTGATAGTCCGCAACATAGAACGGACTGACTACTTCGGAGATGATGCGCTGCTTTTCAAGACGGATGTCGCGCCAGCGCTGCTTGCTCAGTCCACCGCCTTCACAGATGGCCAGAATGTCGGGAATGCATGAGACGGTAGCCTGCTCCCTTGCCAACGGCTCAACGACGGACTTCAAGTCGGCAGCCACGCGATACGACTCGTCAAAGCCATACTTCTGTAACAGCTCCTTGCGGTAGTAGACAGCCTGATGGTTGATGCCTATCGCCAGTATGTCGTAGAGCGTCATCTGCGGAGGCACCGTCCTGACTTGTCCGCCGTAGGTTTCTCCACCGAGGATGATGTCGCCAGACGACGCGTTCACCACATCCAGCACACCAGCGTGTGCAAACATGTCGCCGGCATTCATGAACACCACATAGTCGCCAGTGACATGCTTGATGCCTTTGTTCATGGCATTATAGATGCCCGTATCCTTTTCCGATATGGCTGTGGTGACGATGTCGGCAGCATCCGCGAGCACATCGTGGGTGTTGTCTGTGCTGGCACCGTCGATGACGATTGTCTCCCGCTCCTTATAGCTCAGCGAGCGTATGCTCTGCAGCGTACGTGACAGACCGTCAGCATTGTTGCGCGTGACGACAATGATGGAATACTTTCTCATAAGCCGGTTTTTGTGGTTTTTAGCAAGTTTTGATACAGTCTTATGCCAATCACTGACAGCCGTGGTGGCAGCAGCCAGAACATGCGGTGCAACAGCGGCACACCGGCAGGTAGCGGCGAGGGTATGACCTGAGCGTAATAGCTTTGCCGTACGCTGGCATCGCCATGGAGAAGGAACCGCTCATACTGCTTGATCTGGCGAAGCACGTAGTCGGCCTGATAGTACGGCCACTCGGCGTGTAACACCTGACGCAGTTGGGCGTCGTAGGCTTTTTCCAAGTCCAGCGTGCGCCGCCGGCTGTTGGGGACACCGATGCTGTAGCGATAGACGCAGTCGGTAATGAAATGAACGCGTGGGTGCTTCATCAGCATCTTCAGCTGCGTCAGCAGGTCCTCGCCCTCGATGATGTTGCGCGGTGTGTCGAGGCAGTCGGCCACCAGGTCACGCCGGCAGATCAGTCCCCAGAGTATGGGGAAGCGGTTCTTGTTGGCCACGATGGCCTTCACCATCGGCTTCAGGTCGGGCTGGTCACCCTGATAGAGCATGGGCGACTCCTGACCATGCTGGGTGACAAAGCGTCCTATCACCTCGTCGGCACCCGTCCGCTCGATGGCCGAATGAAGCGTCTGCAAGGCGTGCGGCAACAGCTCGTCGTCGGCATCAAGGAACATGATGTAGCGGCCTTCGGCATGGGCTACACCCTGCCGGCGGGCGGCTGTCACACCGCTGTTGTCGACATGGAACACCCGTAGCCGCTTCTCTCGTGCGGCCCACCGGTCGCAGATGTCACCGGACCCGTCGGTAGAGCCGTCGTCGACAGCCACCACCTCGAAGGCGGCAAAGTCCTGTGCAAAGGTGCTCTCGAAACATTGATCGAGGTACGGAGCCTTGTTATAGACTGGTATGATTACTGATATCTCCATCATTTATTGTTCGATTGACTAAGTTCCAGGGCCATCAGGTTCATCTGCTGGCAGAGATAGGCCGTCAGTTTTCTACGCTCGTTCTTGTGCTCCCAGGCCGAAAGCATCAGCAGGCGGCCTTCGGCACACGCATAGAACTGTTCGCCAGCAGGTTTCGACAAGGGTGTAAAGCCGTTGGCCATGACGACGATGGTGGGCAGTCCGGTATCAAAGGCGGTGCGCATCACCTTCTTTTCGCCTGGCGAGATGGCTGGCGAGACGAGCACCGTACCACTCCGGGCAAGCGACATGTAGCGGGAGACCTCGGCGTCAAGTTGTTCACCCGTCACTCTGCGGGAGACCCGCACGGCAACCCGTCGTGGTGCTGACAGCAACAGCCGATTGCCTATCCCGTTATAGGTGTAGGAGCCGATACGGAGATTGAAGAAAGGCCGCAGCAGCTCAGGCTTGGCGCGTTTGGTCATCAGCCGGCGGGGGTTGTCGGCCAGATAGTCCTTCCAGCGCTTTAGTTCGTCGTAGCTCTTCAGTATCAGGTCGTTATAGTTAGGGGCAAAGAGCGGGACTAAGTGGGATGGAGCAGCTGAAGACGAGGCGGAGGGCGAGACAGGGGGCGAGGCAGAGGGCTGTGACGAAGCCACAGCCTGCATCGAAACAGGGCATGTTGAAGAGAAGGCCCCTTCCGGCCGGTTTTGTGTAGGCTGCGGCTTTGTCGCAGCGGAGCCTAAGAGTGCGCTGAAAATGCGATTGCAGCCGGTCTTGAAACCAGTGATTACCTGACTGAGGTGTACAGGAAGCGGCTCTCGGACGTAGAGAATGCCGTGCAGGTGGTCGGGCATCATCTGCAGTCCCATGACTTCTATTTGCTGATAGTGGTTGGGGATTCCCATCCACTCCTTGCTGACAGCATTGCCTAAGGGTGTCAGCTCAATGTATGGCGCATGGTTGCTGCCAGGTGCAGCATTGATGTCACCCTTCAAGGTACCAAAAAGTGGCTTCCTGCCTTCGACCTCTATGGTTATCATATAAATCCTGCGACCACGATAGTCGTTGTAGTCGTCGCGCCGTTTCATCGAGGGTTTCTTCTTGCCGGCGAACTTTTTTTTCTCTTCACGTTTCTTCTCGTCCATCACTTCCTTCGGATAAATTGCAGGCATTCGTTGAGGATAGCCACGTTCAGCAGTCGCATGACGACGTAGTAGAGCACAGCCGCCAAGGCGATGCGCACCACCAGCAGCAGCCAGAGACTGTTGACCGACAGGGTTGCGTAGTGGGTGGCCAGCATGACGGCAGCAGCGATGACCATGAAGGGAACCACATCCTTGAAGACGTCCAGCAGGCGCAGTCCGATAAGTCGCTTGGCAAAGGGCAGCCATGCTCCAAACCACAGGATGTTGAAGGCACTATAGGCTATCACCATGATGGTGATGCCGTGGCGATAGAACAACAGGATGATAACCAGTTGCAGCACGATCTGGCCGATGTTCAGCCACATATTGATGTCGCTGCGCCCATGACTGATGACGAGGTTCTGGTAGAGCGTGAAGAGTGGCATGAAAGCACCGCTGACACAGAGAATCTGCAGCAACGGGATGCAGTCTTTCCATATCTCGCCGATGGTACAGAGGATAAACTCCTCGGCCACCAGAGCCAAGCCGAAGAGTGCCGGGAAAGAGAGGAACGACGTGAAGCGCAGCATCTTCCGAAACACCTGTAACTCGCGGTCCTTCTCGTCGCGCACGCTGACCAGCACGGGCTGGGCCACCTGTCCCACCATGCCGCCGACGGTCAGGAAGGCCATCGAGTCCCACTTGTAGGCCTGGAAGAAGTTTCCCACCACCCGCGCATCGCGGAAGAGACGCCCGAAGATGACCGTCAGCATGTTCTGGTTGACGGTGTTGACTATCATGGTAACCAGGATCTTCATCGAGAACGAGAAAGTCTGGCGGATATAGTCAAAAGAGAAGGCGAGCGAGGGTTTCCACTTGACGTAGTAGAAGCGCCCCAGCACCAACATCGCAGCATTGACCACCTGCTGTCCGGCCAGGCTCCAGTAGGCCATCCCGCTTAGTGCCATGGCGATAGCCGAACTACCGGAAACGACCAGGGCACAGAGGTTGACGATGGTTATCTCGCGGTTCATCATGTTCTTCACCATGTAGGCGTGGGTGGAAATGCCGAACGACGAGATGAAGAATGACAGGAAGAGAAAGCGCGACAGGTCCGTCAGCCGTGGCTGGTGGAAGAACTGAGCGATGAGCGGAGCTGACAGAAAAAGCAGTATATAGAGACTTCCGCCCATCAGGATGTTAAACCAGAACACACTGTTATACTGCTGGGGCGTTGGCTCCTTCTCGTTGATGAGTGCCGTGGAGAATCCGCTCGACTGCAAATTGCCGGCGATGGCCGAGAAGATGGCCAGCATGCCGATGAGTCCTGCGTCTTCCGGGGTGACATGGTTCAGGATGATGATGCCGATGAGCAGGTTCAGCACCTGCATGGTGCTGTTGTTTACGGCACCCCACATCAGTCCCTTGGCTGTCTTTTCCTTTAAATTCTCCATTACAAAGTGCAAAATTACGTATTTTATTTGGAACATCAAACAAAAAGTATTATTTTTGCACACAAATATGGAAGAAGCAGTAGTTAAAAAGCCCCGCTTGGAGTGGCTTGACGCCCTCCGCGGCTTCACGATGATACTCGTGGTGGCCTACCACGTGGCTGACATGGGGTTCAGTGAGTCGTGGCGCCACTCGTCCAGCATGCCGTTCCTGGTACTTTTCCGCATGCCGTTGTTCTTCTTTGTCAGTGGTTTCTTGGCCTATAAGGCTACGCAGGTGTGGGACATCCGCAACTTCGGTTCGCTGCTTTGGAAGAAGATCAAGGTGCAGACCATTCCCACCATTGTGTTCTTCCTGCTGGCCACCGCCCTGCTGAGCAAGAAGTTCTGGCCTGCCCTTGAGGACTCGCTGCACTCTCCATACAAGGGAGGCTACTGGTTCACCATCGTGCTGCTCTACATGTTCATTATCTACTACGTGTTCTCCTATTTAGAGAGTAAGCTGAAAGTGAAGTCGTGGATTCCCATCACACTGCTGTTCCTCGTATCACTGGCGTTCTACGAGAGCTGCTACCAGCCCAAGTACTTCTCGTGGGCCTTGGGCTACAAGGGAGCCAAGACAGCCACATACCAGTTCCTGATGGACACCAGCTTCGGGCAGTTGCTACTGTATTTCCCCTTCTTCCTGTATGGCAATATCGTGCACCGCTACTGGGACAAGGCCGAGCGCATCATGGACTCTCGGTGGTTCTTCCCTATCGTGGTCACCATTGTCGTCTTTGCTACGATTGACGCATTGAAGTGGCACACCCTTCGCATGACGTGGGCGGTCATTCCTCTGACGGTCTCCCGCTTTGGCTTGCTGACCATCACCTTCATGTATTTCCGCTACTACAAGCAATACTTCACTAAATTGTCGCCCATCGGTGCTTCCTTGCAATACATCGGGCGCCGTACGCTTGACGTCTATCTGCTCCACTTCCTCTTTATACCCGACCTACCCGGACTGGGCACCTTCTTCAATGCCCATTCCCACAACTTCGTCATCGACATCACGCTGTCGGTCATCGTGGCACTCTTGCTCATCGGTTTCTGTATCGTCACATCGAACATTCTCCGCATCAGCCCATTCTTCAAGAAATGGCTGTTCGGGCGGGGCTGAAAGTATTGAGAATTGACGAATGGGAAATGAGGGCTGGCAGGTTGCATCAGCGAAAGTCTATGTTACATAAGAAAAGGCCGCATCGGCTTTTTTTTATTACCTTTGCACGAAAATTTAAAAATAATCTAAACATAAAGTATGAAAAAGATTTTACTCACAAGCATGCTGCTGACCATGGCCCTCACGGGAGTGAAGGCTGAAGCAGATCCTAATTTTTACATCTACCTTTGTTTCGGACAGTCGAACATGGAGGGTAACGCCCAGTGGGAGACTCAAGACGTGGGCAATGTTGACCCGCGCTTCCAGATGTTGGCAACCTGCAACTTCACCAGCCCCAAGCGTACGCTGGGCAACTGGTATACCGCTGAGTGTCCTATCGTCAGCCCTGTAGGCAAGCTTGGCCCCACGGATTATTTCGGTCGCACGATGGTCAAGGCTCTGCCCGACGTGAAGGTCGGCGTGGTAGCTGTCGCCATGGGTGGAAGTCCTATCGAGATGTTCGACAAGGACAAATACCAGCAGAAGCTGAACGACAATGCCAGCGAATGGTGGGCACAGCTGGCCAACCGCTACTATGGCGGCAACCCCTATGGCCGGCTCATCGAGATGGCTAAGAAAGCCCAGGAGGTTGGTGTCATCAAGGGCATCCTGCTCCATCAGGGCTGCTCGAACTGCGGTGACCCCAACTGGCCTAATATGGTGAAGAAGATCTACAACGACATGCTGACCGACCTGGGTCTGCAGGCAAAGAACGTACCGCTGTTTGCCGGCGAGGTGGAATATGCCGACATGGGTGGCGGCTGCTCCAGTCATAACGTACAGGTAGACCGCCTGCCCGATGTCATCCCCACCGCCCATGTGGTGTCGGCCAAGGACCTGCCTGGCAACGGCACTGACCCCTGGCACTTCTCGGCACAGGGCTACCGCATCCTCGGCCAGCGCTATGCGAAGGTGGCACTGAACCTGATGGGTGTCGACGTTGAGATTGACAAGCCCGAGATGCCCGTCAAGTACTGGGCTATCGACCAGCGCTTTACCACCATTTCCGAAGCCAGCAGGACCCCGTTTGCCATTGTCAACGAGGCTGAGGGCAAGGCATTCTATTGTCCTTCAGGCCAGTTCTTAGGCTACGACGACATGGTGAAGGCATTCGACGTCTACAATGAGGCATACCTCTTCAAGCTCCGCAGGACTACCGGCGGCCGCCGTGTATGCCTGATTACCCCCGACGGCGAAGACTATAAGATGTCGGGCGGCGTAGGCTATCTGAATACACAGGACATTACCGGTGACTGCTGCTTCGTCAACGGTGTGGGTAGTCAGAATGGTTTTGACATCAAGAACGGTGCCGTATGGATCCCAGAGTATGTAGAGGGCAAGGGCTGGTCGTTGCAAAACTTAGCCACGGGCAAGTACCTCAAGGATACGACTCCCGCAAAATACGACGAGCCGACGTACTTCACCTTCTGCACGCTTCGAGAGACTGACGCCACAGGCATCATGGGCACGATGCTGAGAGAACAGCCGCAAACGGACAGTGACGTATGGTACACGATAGACGGTCGCCGCGTCAGCGGCAGCAGTCTGCGTCCGGGACTATACATCCGTGGCGGACGAAAATATGTGGTAAAATAACGTATTGAGCGTATCTTTATGTAGATTACGCATGGAACGAGAATTTGTGGTGAAATAGCGTATGTGGAAGAAACTGTTTACAGGGCGTTATGCCTATGTTACCGTCTGGGTGATAGCACTGATTGCCATTGCTGTCGTACTGCTGACCTATGAGTCTCACTTGCTGTGGAAGATTCAGGAGAAGAACCTTTTCCTCTGTTCGGCCATGTTCCTGAAAGAGCAGTTGGTGGTACCTGGAGGACTGCTCACATGGGTAGGTACGTGGTTCACACAGTTTCTCTACTATCCGTGGCTGGGCGTACTACTGCTCTGCGCGTGGTGGTGGCTGCTGATGGCCATGACCAAACGCGTGTTTCGCGTAGCCGACCGATGGGCTGTCCTTATGCTCATCCCTGTTGCCCTCCTGCTCATCAGCAACATGGCGATGGGCTACTGGATTTATCTTCTGAAACTGAGGGGCTATTTCTTCGTGTCAACCATCGGCACCACGGCCGTCGTTGCACTGTTATGGGTGTTCCGCATCATCGCCACGTCAGCCAGCAAGGGTGACAGCAAGCTGCTTACCACGCTCTGTCTGCTGTTCCCTTTCATCGCCTGTGTCTTAGGCTATCCCCTCATGGGCATCTACGGACTGGCCGCTGCCCTGCTGATGGCCGTCTGGTCGTGGCGTCTGTTAACTCGTAGCGAGGCGACAGCATGCAGCGTGGTCGCTCTTCTGAGCATCGCTGCCGTACCCCTGTTGTGCTACCGTTTCGTCTACTACGAGATAAACATAGCCAACATCCTCTGGGCAGAACTGCCGCTGTTCTATGTCACCGAGAATCACCCCACCTATTATATCCCATACTATCTGCTGGCACTCTTCTTCGTCGTGCTGGCAGTGACCTACCGTGTGGAACTCGACAAAGCCAAGCCCATGAAGAAACTTCATTATCTGGCATGTCAGGCCGTGGTGGCCATCCTGCTGGTTGGCAGCGCCTATACCTTCTGGATGAAAGACGAGAACTTCCATCACGAGTTGGCAATGCAGCACCATATTGCCAATGCCGACTGGATGGGCGTGCTTCAGGAAGCTGCCAACCAAGACGACGAGCCTACACGGGCCATCGTGATGATGCGCAACCTCGCCCTGACGCGCCTTGGTAACCAAGGTAACGCCATGTTCCTCTACAAGAATGGCTCCAAGGCCTATGCCGCCCCCTTCGGCATGCGCCTGATGCTGGCTGTCGGCCCACTCATCTACTACCAGTATGGCATGCTGAACTATTGTAACCGCCTGTGTGTAGAGATGGGAGTGGAGTTCGGTTTCCGTGCGGAGGACTACCAGCTATTGGTCAACTGTGCACTTCTTGAGAATGACCAGCCGCTGGCCCGCAAGTACATCGGCATCCTGAAGCAGACGCTGTTCTACCGCCACTGGGCAGAACAGGCCGAAGCCCTTTTGGGCCATCCTGAGCTTATCGCCAAGGATGCCAAGCGTGAGCCAATCACCCACATGCTCCACTACCACAACTCATTAGGGGGCGATGACGGCTATACAGAGCGTTTCCTCATGAACCAACTGGCAAAGAACATCTACACCGGCGACCCCATCTTCCAGGAGCAGACCCTGCTGGCTACCCTTTGGACCAAGGATATCGATCAGTTCTGGTATCACTTCTATGAATATGTCAAGCTGCACCCTAACGAGCCCATGCCACGCTATTATCAGGAGGCTGCCTACCTCTATTGTATGATAGAAGACAGGGAGGACCTGAAGCAGATGCCTTTTGATGCCAGCGTAAAGGACTCTTTCAAGCGTTTCATGGAATTGGCTGCCAACTACGACGGCAAGGATGTAGAGACTTGTCGCCAAGGGCTGTACCCCCTCTTTGGTGACACCTACTATTACGACTATTACACGATGGCGAAACTTCCAGAATATTAACAGTTCATAGTTCATAGTTCATTATTCATTATTCATTGTTCATTATTCATTATTCATTATTACACCGATGATTAGGAAAATAGTATATAGCGCTATATGCATGGTGGTGCTGGGCTGCACAGGACCTTCTGTGCCGAAAGTCTTTACCGAGTCCAAAAGCCTGCCGAAAATCTACCCCGACTATACCGATGTGACCATCCCCATCAATATGGCTCCCCTGACCTTTGAACTCGACGAAGAGGCCGACGAGATGATTGCCCGCTATGCCGTGGGCGACGAGGAGGTGGTCTGTGAGGACAAGGCCCAGCCAGATGCTGACGATTGGCGCATGTTGACCGAGAAGGCCAAGGGCGGTGCCATTGCCGTTGATGTCTATGCCCGTCATGGTGACCAGTGGACTCGCTACAAGCCATTCAGCATCTTCGTGTCGCCCGACAGTATCGACAGCTATCTGAGCTACCGTCTCATTTTCCCCTCGTTCGTCAGCTATGAGGCCCTGTCTATCAACCAGCGGTGCCTGGAGAACTATGACGAGCGTGTCATTTACGACAACATCCTTTGCAGTTTCGAGAAGGATGGCCAGTGCATTAACTGCCACAACTACCAGCAGTACAACCCCGAGCGCATGCAGTTCCACGCCCGCCAGAACATGGGTGGCACCGTCATCGCCTACGACGGCAAGACCAAGAAGGTGAACATGCGCAACGACTCCATTCTCTCGGCAGGCGTCTATCCTGCCTGGCATCCGTGGCTGAAGCTGATCGTCTATTCTACCAACAAGACCTACCAAGACTTCCACACGACGCACCATAACAAGATTGAGGTGTTTGACGCACAGAGCGACCTCATCGCCTACGACATCGACAAGGGTGAGGTCACCAACCTTGAGAACGACACGACCGAAATGGAGGTCTTCCCTGCCTGGGCCCCCGACGGCAAGACGCTCTACTACTGCAGTGCCCACTACGTCAAGCAGGACTCTACGCTATCAAGGACTGCGGAAGTTGTGAAACGCTACAAGAAGATCAAGTATAACATCTACAAGAAGTCCTTCGACCCAGAGACGATGACCTTCGGACCCCGTGAACTGGTGTTCGCTGCCGACAGCCTTAACAAGAGTGCTACCCTTCCCCGCATCTCTCCCGACGGCCGTTACCTGATGTTCGCCATGGCTGAGTTCGGTGTGTTCCACATCTGGCACCATGATGCTGACCTGTGGCTGCTGGACCTGCAGAGTGGCGAGGTTCGTGCCGCCACAGAGTTAAACTCGCCCGACACGGAGAGCTACCACTCTTGGTCGAGCAACGGCCGCTGGGTAGTCTTCAGCAGCCGCCGCGACGACGGTACCTATACGCGTCCGTTCTTCGCCCATATCGACAAGGATGGTCATGGCAGCAAGCCCTTCGAGTTGCCGCAGGCCGACCCTGACTACCACCGTCAGTTCATGAAGTGCTACAACATTCCTGAATTCATGCGTGGTCCAGTGACCATCAAGCCTCAGGAGTTTGCCGACGTGCTGAAAGGTGACGGCGAACCAGTGAAATACGTACAGCGATTGACAGGGCACAAGTGACAGTTCATAGTTCACAGTTCATAGTTCACAGTTCACAGTTCATAGTTCACAGTTCATAATTCATAGTTTACAGTTCATAATTCATAGTTCATAGTTCACAGTTCACAGTTCATAGTTCACAGTTCATAATTCATAGTTTACAGTTCATAATTCATAGTTCATAGTTCTCATTTCTCATTATGAATAGACCTCTTCTCGCCACAGTCCTCCTGCTGTTGTGTACGATAGCAGCCATGGCAGGCAAGCACACCCCAAAGCTGAGGGTAAGCTACGTAGCATCCAATGCGGTACGCATACAGTATGGTCCTCGCGATGCTACAAGCCAGTTGCCCGACTGGCTCTACGTTAAACACGACGAGGTCAGCCACCCCGACATCTCAGCCAGCGTTAAGGGTAATACCGTCGTGGTCAGGAACAAGGCAGGCCAAGTGGTGTTCCGTGCCACTCGCCATACCCTGAAGGACGGTGTAGCCACCATGGTGTTCGATTCACCGAAGGACGAGTACCTCTATGGCTTAGGACAGTTTCAGGACGGCTACAGCAACATCCGCGGTCTGTCGCGCAGGCTGACGCAGGTGAACACGCAGACCTCCATTCCCATGCTGCTGTCCAGCAAGGGCTATGGTGTGCTATGGAACAACTACGGCATGACAGAGTATAACCCTTGTGCCAACCAGGTTGCCATGAAGGTGGTACAGTCCAGTCCGTCAGCCACCGAGACAGTGAACGTCACCACTACCGAAGGCGGTAAGAAGGAAGTCCGCGAGCGACACATCTTCACCGCTACCCTTGACATCAAAAAGGCTGGCGACTATGCCCTGCTATTGGATGTTGGCCAGAAGATGGCCCGCCGTCACAACCTCACCATCGACGGTCGTACGGTCATCGAGATGCAGAATATGTGGCTACCGCCGACAGCCTCTACGATTGTCCGGCTGGAAGCCGGACGTCACGAGCTTGCCGCCGAGCTGACGAAGAACGACCAGCCCGTGCTATATTATAATAAGGTACAGGACGAGACGGTGTTTCGTTCGCCTGTGGCCGAGGCCGTCGACTATACGGTGTTTGTCGGTACAGCCGACGAGGTCATCGCCTCCTACCGCGACCTGACGGGACCATGTCCGCTGATGCCCTCATGGGCACTTGGCTATATCCACTGCCGCGAACGTTTCCACTCGTCCGACGAGATACTACAGACGGCTAACCGCTTCCGCAGCGAGCAGATGCCCGTCAGCATGCTGGTACAGGACTGGCAGTACTGGGGCCGTCACGGCTGGAACTCCATGCAGTTCGACGAGGAGCACTACCCCGACCCGAAAGCGC
This sequence comes from uncultured Prevotella sp., assembly GCA_946409435.1. GTDB lineage: Bacteria > Bacteroidota > Bacteroidia > Bacteroidales > Bacteroidaceae > Prevotella. The sequence goes on from CAMJWJ010000007.1 coordinate 13,504, forward strand.
TGACCGACAGCCTGCACCGTATGAATATTCGGCTGATGCTCAGCGTATGGTCGAAGATTGACAAGAACAGCGACGTAGGTCGCCAGATGCTGGCCTCCGACTACTACATCCCCGGCACCGACTGGATAGACTTCTTCAACCCCGATGCCGCTGCTGCCTACTGGCGGAACTTCAGCGAACGGCTTGTGCCCTTAGGCATCGACGCCTGGTGGCAGGATGCCACGGAACCGGAGAACGATGACCTCGCCGGCCGTCGCGTCAACCGCGGGCAGTGGTCTGGCGAGCAGGTGCGTAACGTCTATCCTCTGCTCGTCTGCAAGACGGTCAGCGAAGGACTGAGAGGAATGAGCAGTGAGCAATTAGAAACGAGCAACGGGGAGGCTCCGTTTATCCTTACCCGCAGTGGTTTCCCAGGTATCCAGCGCTACGGCGTAGCCCTCTGGTCGGGCGACGTGGGCAACGACTGGGAGACGTTCCGTCGCCAGCTGACGGCAGGCCTTGGCCTGCAGGCTGCCGGTATTCCCTGGTGGACCTACGATGCCGGCGGATTCTTCCGTCCCTACAACCAATACAACGACTCGGCTTACATCGAGCGCATGCTACGTTGGATAGAGACCAGCGTCTACCTGCCCCTGATGCGCGTACATGGCTACATGAGCAACACCGAGCCGTGGAACTACGGCCCAGAGGCGAAAGCCATCATTGCCGACTGTCTGCGCGAGCGCTACCGCCTGCTGCCCTACATCGAGCGGTGTGCCAAGGCCGTCAGCGAGCAGGGCAGCACGCTGATGCGCCCACTGGTGTTCGACTTTGCCGACGACGAGGAAGCCCTGAAGCAGCCCTACGAGTACATGTTCGGACCGGAGCTGCTCATCAGCCCCGTCACTGAGCCGGGTGTCACACAGTGGCGTACCTACCTGCCCAAGAACGAGGGTGGCTGGTACGACTATCACACGGGGCAGCACTACGACGGCGGCCAGTACGTGACGACACCAGTCACCAAGGCCCGTATTCCCGTCTTCCGCCGTACCACTACCGACCTCCCATCATCCGCCCACCTGCCTCTCGTCTACGACCAAGAGCACACGGGCAGCCACTATGCCAAGCCCGACATGCCTGCCCCCGAGCTGCTGCCCGAGCAGCGCGAGTTGCCCGACGCTCTTCAGTGTGTCAGCAGTTTCGGCGACTGGGAGCACCGCCGTAACGAGATCAGTTCGCTGATTCAGCACTACGGCATCGGCGAGAAGCCTGCCGTCCGTGCCGGACAAGTGAAGGCGCACATGGATGGCGACACCCTCTACGTCGACGTGACCGAGAACGGCCAGACGCTGACGCTACGCTCTACCATCCGTTATCCCAAGACGGGTACGCCGCCCTACGCCCTGATGATAGGCACCAGCGGCATCGCGCTGCCCAAGCAACTGTTCGACGACCGCCCCATCGCTACGATGGTGTTCCACGAGAAGCAGGTGAACGACTACGGCCAGTGGGGCAAGCACCACGAACGCGGTGAGCATCCCTTCGACCGGCTGTACCCTCATCTGAAGGACAACGGAGCCTACAGCGAGTGGGCGTGGGGACTGAGCCGTCTGCTCGACGGTCTGCAACTGTTGGGTTCTGACGTGACGAAGATAGACATGAGCCACATCGGTGTGACGGGCTGTTCGTATGCCGGCAAGATGGCCCTCTACTGCGGAGCCTTCGACGAGCGCGTGGCGCTGACCATTGCCCAGGAGCCGGGCGGCGGTGGTGCTGCAGCGTGGCGCGTGTCGCACACTCTTGACGGTGTGGAGGACCTCGACCGCACCGACTACCATTGGTTCCTCGAGAGCCAGCGCGACAACTTCCGCGGCGACAGCGTCTACCGCTTGCCCTACGACCAGCACGAGCTGTGTGCACTGGTTTGTCCGCGTGCCTTGCTGCTGTTAGGCAATCCCGACTACAAGTGGTTGGCCGACAAGTCGATGCTGGTGTCAGCGAAGGCAGCCCGTAAGGTTTGGGAGCATTTCGGCATTGCCGACCGCATGGGTTGGAGCATCGTCGACGGCCACGGCCACTGCCGTCTGCCTGAGAGCCAATGGCCCGAGGTGCAGGCGTTCATCGACAAGTTCCTGCTGGGGCGCGACACTGACACCAGCGACATTCGCATTGTAAAAATGAAGAATGAAGAATGAGGAATGAAGAATTTGCTGCCGCCATAACTGCTGCGCAAGCAATGTTCAATGTGTAATGTTTAATGATTAATGATAAATGTTCAATGTTTACAGTTCATAGTTCACAGTTCATAATTCATAGTTTAAGGATTATAGCAATGGTTTGCACGACAGCATTGATGGCTGGTTGTCAGTCAGCCCAGAGAGATTTGAACCTGGAGCAGCGCATCGACGAGCTTTATGCCAAGATGCCGCAGGATGAGCGCATCGCCCAGCTGCGGAGTATGTATATGGACGAGCTGTTCGACGCTCAGGGGCGGCTGGACACCGCAAAGTGCCGCGAGCTGATACCCTACGGCATCGGTCACTTCTCACAATTCTGCATGCAGCAGCCCCGCGACCCCAATGAGTTGCGCGACCGTGTAGCTGCCGTACAGGAATGGCTCATGAGCCACACCCCCAACGGCATACCGGCCCTCATGCACGAGGAGGTGCTCACAGGCATCAACACGCTGGGGGCTACCATCTACCCACAGCAGATAGGACAGGCCTGCTCGTTCAATACCGAACTGGCTGAGCTGAAGACGCGCCAGACCAGTACCGCCATGCGCCGCATGGGTGGCGTGCTGGCCCTCTCGCCGATGGTCGACGTGTGCCGTGTGCCCAGCTTCAACCGCCTGGAGGAGTCGTATGGCGAGGATGGTTATCTGTCGGCCGCTATGGGTGTGGCTTTCGTGCGCGGCCTGCAGCAGGACGACCTCACCCAGGGCGTGGGAGCCTGCTCGAAGCACTACCTCGGCTACGGCGGAGGCGGTGATGCCGGCGAGAAGGAACTGATGGAGGAGATACTGCTGCCCCATGAGGCCATGATTCGTGTGGCAGGCAGTCGCTGTGTCATGCCAGGCTACCATGCCATGGCCGACAGCACGGGCGAGAAGGTCAACTGTGTGGCTAACGGCAAGATCCTGCAGGACATTCTGCGCAGTTACATCGGTTTCGACGGTATGGTGGTCAGCGACTATACAGCTATCGACCAGCTGCCGATCAATAATAAGGTGAACAGTATAAATGCTGAAACACCGGCTGCCGCCCCGGAAGTGCTGAAGGCAGCTGCCGCCATCAATGCCGGCAACGACGTCGACTTCCCCACCGGTGCCAACTACCAGCACCTGCAGACGGCCATCGACAGCGGACTGGTGGCCCCCGCAGCCTTCGAGCGGGCCGTGAAGGACGTGCTGCGCTACAAGTTCCGCGCCGGTCTGCTGGACGAGCATCCCTACCTCTATGCCGAGGGCGACCTCCAGCTCGACACACCCGAGGAGCGCCAGACGGCCTACGACATTGCCGTACAGAGCATCGTGCTGCTGAAGAACGACAGCAACCTGCTGCCCCTTCAGCCAACAGGTCCCGACGCAGACTCCTTGCCTCTGAGGATTCTCCTCACCGGTCCTAACGCCAACTCCATCTGGGCCATGTGTGGCGACTATACCTACCCCGCCATGTCGTACTTCTGGAAGAAGCGCGAGGACGTCCCTGACAGTCCGCACATCGTGAGGCTGCTGGAAGGCATGACCGACCGCAAGCCCGACAGCGTCAGCATCCTCTATGCCCGTGGCTGCGACTGGACGGAGGAGATAGAGACGAAGTTCTCGCATGTCGGCGACAAGCGCTCGTGGGAGTACCCGCTGCTGCACCGTAAGGTGGATGCCGGCGAGCCGGCCGACAAGGCCGAGGCCCTGGCGATGGCCGACAGTGCCGACGTCATCGTGGCTGCCGTCGGCGAGAACGTGATGCTCTGCGGCGAGAACCGCGACCGTCAGGGTCTGCGCCTGCCCGGCCGTCAGGAGCAGTATGTCGAGGAACTCATTGCTACTGGCAAGCCCGTGGTGCTCGTCGTCTTCGGCGGCCGTGCACAGGTCGTCAGCGGACTGGCCGAGCGCTGCGCCGCCGTCATCCAGGCATGGTATCCTGGCGAGGAGGGCGGCCATGCCGTTGCCGACATCCTCTTTGGCAACGTGTCACCGTCGGCCAAGCTGTCGGTCAGCTATCCGGCCGAGGAGCGCTACACACCATTATGCTACAACAGCCTGCAGCCGCAGACCGACAGCATCCAGTGGCCTTTCGGCTACGGACTGAGCTACACGACGTTCGAGTACAAGCACATGGCACTGGACGAAAAGGGCAAGACAAACGACGAGTACGTCAACCTCTCGTTTGAGGTGAAGAACACGGGCAAGATGGCTGCCGACGAGGTGGCACAGATATACCTGTCGCCTATAGACGAGACCAGCGAGCTGCGCCCCATCCAGTTGCAGGGCTTTGCCCGCGTGTCGCTCAACCCGGGCGAGACGAAGGCCGTCAAGGTCAGGCTGTACACCGACCAGTTCGGCTATTACTCAGCCGTCGCCGGAGCCAGCGGTAAGGCAGCCAACCGCCGGTGGAACATCCAGCCGGGCACCTACGTCGTCAAGGTAGGTGCCTCGTCGGCCGACATCCGCCTGGAGGAGCGTATCACGCTGAAAGGCGACCCCGTCACGAAGCCCCGCCGCGACCACTACTTCGCCGACATCAAAATCAAGCGGTAAAATGTACACGACAGCTCTCACTTGTTGTTTTTACTGGTATTAAACAAGGATTTCAAAATTTCAAAAACTCTTCACCGAATGTCTAACACGCAAGTTTACAGCGAGATACGGTGAAGGGTTGTTTGGGTGCCCCAACAAGCAGAGCGTTTTCAGGAATGCAATGTTTTTTTTCAGAAATGCAATGGGTTTTTTCAGAAATGCAATGGGTTTCTGTAGGAATGTAATACATTTCTGGAATTACTTCGTGGATTTTTGCATTTACTCATTGCATTTCTGAATTTAGTCAATGAGTAATTGAAATTACTAGGCCAGTTACGCTCGTAACTAGGCCACTCACGAAATTGAGAAGGCCACTCACGGAGCTGAGTGGGCCACTCACGACAACAATTTTCTGGATGTCAAGACCTGTGAAGCGCGTTGTTTTCCTGCTACGGCAGCGAACTATTACGATGTACAACCGTGCAGGAAAAGACCCTTCACCGTAAATACCTGTTTTATACGTCGTTATGTCGATGGTGAAGGGTTTTTCGTTTTTGTTTTCAGACTATAGATAATGCTATTATAAGCCTGAACGTACCTTATAGGTTGAATAATTCAATGCCGACAGGCCCAATTAACCCTATAACTCGAAATATCTTGTATATACGTTATGCAAGTCTGTGTTTCCATTCCGAAACAGTCATTAGAAACCCTACCTGGCGGGATGCTTAAAAAAAACGGTCATATATTTTGGTATTCAAAATTTAATTCGTACTTTTGCATTATCATATACTATCATCAAACGACAAAGAACCATGACAATAGGATATACTACAGGAGTTTACGACCTGTTCCATATCGGCCACCTGAACCTGCTGAAGAATGCCAAAGGCATGTGCGACAAACTGGTGGTCGGCGTCACCGTCGACGAGTTGGTGGCCTATAAGGGTAAGCAGGCCATGATACCTTTTGAAGACCGTATCGAGATCGTGCGTAGCATTAAGTATGTTGATGCTGCAGTGCCTCAGTACGACATGGACAAGCTTGCCGCCTGCAAGAAACTGGGTGCACAGTTCCTCTTCGTTGGTGACGACTGGTACGGTACGGAAAAGTGGCAGCAATACGAGCGTGAGTTTCAGAAGGCAGGCATCCAGATAGTCTACTTCCCATACACCAAAGGCATCTCGTCGACGAAGATCAACGAGGCACTCAACGCCGTGCGCAAGCACGACCTTACTGACGTCAAGTAAATGACGCTTGTCGGTATCCTGACAAAGTGGATTCGCGTTGAGCAGAGATGACATATTTTTAAAACCTACATTAATACACCAACCACAATGGCTAACAAGGATTTTTGTTTGAGTTCATACATCGCCTTCCGCTATATTTGGAAGGATGGCATGGACTTCTGTGAGGGTTTCCAGCACAACAACTACCGGCCGCTGGCTGACAATGAGCGCATAGCCGTTCGGACATCAGCTGACATCGACCGCGAGATACAGCTGCAGTTCGACGACCTCTATACACGCTACGACAGCATCGGCATACTCCTGTCGGGCGGCATGGACAGTGCCAATCTGGCAGCCTATCTGCGGCCAGGCAGCCATGCCTACACGTTCAACTCCGTTTCTGGCGAGTTCAACGCCGATGTTGAGCGTGCCAAGAAGTACTGCCAGAAGTGGCAGCTGCACCACCACCTGATAGACATCAGCATGGAAGACTACCAGCGGCTGACACCTATCGTCATGCGTCATAAGTATGCTCCCGTCCACTCTATCGAGCCGCAGATTTACAAAGCTGCCGAGATGGCACGGCAGGATGGAGTACAACTGATGATTGTCGGCGAGAGTGCCGACCTCATCTTCGGTGGTATGGACAAGCTGATAGCCCCTGAGTGGACCTTCGACGGATTCCGTGAGCGCTACACCTTCCTCGATCCGGCATTGGTGCTCACTAAGCCCGTTGACCAGTCTGAGCTTTTCGAGCGCTACCGCACGGGCAGCACCACCATCGATGTCATGAAGTTCATGGACGAGGTATTTGCCGTCGAGAGCAGCGGTTCTTATCTCAATGCCTTTGGGGCAGCATGGATGCCGTACTACGACCCGTACGCCAAACTCGTCATGGCCGACCCGCTGGACATGCAACGCGTACGCAACGGTGAGCCGAAGTACCTGGTGCGTGGGCTGTATGCTATGAAGTATCCTGAGTTGGAGATACCGTTCAAGATTCCCATGCCGCGGCCTGTCGATGCCGTGTTCCGCGATTGGGCAGGTCCCACACGCCCTGAGTTCCGCCGTGACATTCCGATGGACCGCCTGACGGGTAATCAGAAGTGGCAGCTGTGGTGTGCCGAGCAGTTCCTGAACATGATTTAACCACCACATAATACAGATCACTACACAGTATGATGGCACCACAAAACGAAGAAGATCGCCGATTCAAGGAGCAAATACTCCACGTCTTTAAGTTCACCGTCCGCTTTCTCCAGCAGCATGGCCTGCGATACGTGGCTTGCGGAGGCACCGTTTTGGGTGCTGTGCGCCATCAGGACTTCATACCATGGGATGACGATATAGACATCTACATGTCCCGTCAGGACTATGAGCGCCTGCTTGACCTGAGGGATGAGTGCCGCCGTGAGGGCTTCGACGTGGTGTCGCTGCGTGACAAGGGCTACTACCTGCCATTCGCCAAGGTATGCGACATGCATACCACGCTTTGGGAGGAAGAACAGTACCCTTTTCCCATGGGGGTCTATGTCGACATCTTCGCCCTCGACAACTTCTCATGCAGCGATGCTGAGCTGACGGCCATACAGCGGCGAAGCCTAAAGCACTTCTACCACTATCTGCCAGCCGTCACGCATTTCTCGCCGCGCCTGCTGCTACAGGCCGTTCACCAGCACCAGTCGGAGACGGTACGTCAGCAGTTGCTTGCCATAGTCTGCCGCCCCTTCCGTCGGCTGCTCCTTCAACGCTTCCTGAACTATCAGCGGTGGTACAGCAGCTTCGACGGCGACAAGACGGTATGTGTCACACAGTGGGCTGGCAGGATTTTCAAGCGTGAGTGGTTCGAGGATGTCATTGAACTGCCTTTCGCCGACACTACCGTCGTCGTTCCGCGTGACTACGACGGCTATCTGCGCTGTCTCTATGGTGACTATATGACACCGCCACCCGTTGAGCAACGGGTGACGGCGCATCATCATTACTATTTGAACTTCGACGAGCGTAAAACGCTCGCCGAAATCAAGAAACTCAAGTCTTAACCCACCTGACTGCCGGGCTTGACGTCTTTCGTGGTAGTCACCACGCTGAGGCTCTCGTCGAAGTCGACGGCAGAGAGAATCATGCCCTGACTCTCGATGCCCATCATCTTACGCGGTGCAAAGTTGGCCACGAAGAGGATGCGCTTGCCGATGAGCACTGACGGGTCTTCATAGAAGGCGGCAATACCACTGAGAATGGTACGGTCAGTACCTGAACCATCGTCGATGGTAAACTGCAGTAGCTTCTTGCTCTTCGGCACTCGCTGGCAGTCCTTGATAAGCCCCACGCGAATGTCGAGTTTCTCGAAGTCTTCAAATGAGCAGGTGTCCTTTATCGGGGCGGGAGCAAATTCTTCATTCTTCATTCTTAATTCTTCATTTGCCTTCTTGGTGGCAGCCAGCTTGTCAAGCTGTTTCTGGATGACGTCATCCTCAATCTTTTCAAAGAGCAGGGCGGGCTCTCCGAGCTGATGGCCGGCCTTCAGAAGGTCGGTACTGCCTAACTCGTTCCAGTCAAAGCTCTCAAGGTTCAGCATGTCGCGCAGCTTCTTGCTTGAGAATGGCAGGAACGGTTCGAAGGCGATAGCCAGGTTGGCTGTCAGTTGCAGACAGATGTTGAGGATGGTCTCGCAGCGCTTCGGGTCGGTCTTCCATACTTTCCACGGCTCACACTCAGTGATGTAGCGGTTACCGATGCGGGCCAGATTCATGGCCTCGAACTGTGCATCACGGAACTTGAACTGGTCGAGCAGTGCCTCCACCTTCTGCTTCACGTCCTTGAACTCCTCTAATGCCTGGCGGTCAACGTCGAGCAGCTCGCCGCAGGCAGGCACCACACCGTTCCAGTATTTCTTCGTCAGCTGCAGGGCGCGGTTGACGAAGTTGCCGTAGACAGCCACCAACTCGTTGTTGTTGCGATCCTGGAAGTCTTTCCAAGTGAAATTGTTGTCCTTCGTCTCAGGGGCATTGGCTGTCAGCACATATCTTAATACATCCTGCTTGCCAGGCATGTCCTCTAAGTATTCGTGCAGCCAGACCGCCCAGTTGCGCGACGTCGAAATCTTGTCGTTCTCCAGGTTCAGGAACTCGTTGCTGGGCACGTTGTCGGGCATGATATATTTGCCGTGAGCCTTCATCATGACGGGGAAGATGATGCAGTGGAACACGATGTTGTCTTTGCCGATGAAGTGGACCAGGCGGGTGTCCTCGTCCTGCCACCACTTCTGCCACGTGCCCCACTTCGCAGGTTCCTTCTCGCAAAGCTCCACGGTGTTACTGACGTAGCCGATGGGTGCATCGAACCATACGTAGAGCACCTTGCCGTCGGCACCGTCGATAGGCACAGGGATGCCCCAGTTCAGGTCGCGCGTCATGGCACGTGGCTGCAGGTCCATCTCCAACCACGACTTACATTGTCCGTAGACGTTGGGGCGCCACTCCTTGTGACCCTCCAGAATCCACTGCTTCAGCCACTCCTGGTATTCGTTCAGCGGCAGGTACCAGTTCTTCGTCTCCTTCAGCACGGGTGTCGAACCGCTGATGGTCGACTTGGGGTTGATCAGCTCCGTGGGACTCAGGTCACGGCCGCACTTCTCGCACTGGTCGCCGTAGGCTCCCTCGCTGTGGCAGTGGGGGCACTCGCCCGTCACGTAGCGGTCGGCCAGGAACTGCTTGGCCTCTTCGTCGTACAGCTGTTTGGTTGTCTCCTCGACGAGTTTCCCCTCGTCGTAGAGTTTGCGGAACCAGTCGGAGGCAAACTTGTGGTGCGTCTCCGACGTGGTACGGCTATAGATGTCGAATGAGATGCCGAACTCCTCGAACGACTTCTTGATCATTGTGTGGTAGCGGTCCACCACGTCCTGTGGCGTAATGCCCTCCTTGCGGGCACGTACCGTGATAGGCACGCCGTGCTCGTCGCTGCCGCCGATGAACAGCACGTCTTCTTTCTTCAGTCTGAGGTAACGCACGTAGATGTCGGCCGGCACATAGACGCCAGCCAGGTGACCGATGTGCACACCGCCATTGGCGTAAGGCAATGCCGATGTCACGGTCGTTCGCTTGAATTTCTTTTCTCCCATGATAATATGTTTTTTCTCTGTTTTGTCGAAATTATCGTGCAAAGGTACTGAAAAAGCGGGAGAATCGAAAGGAAAAATGTGTTTTTCTTTAAGAGAGGTATCAAATAGGGTGAAAAATCGACGGAACGAAAAAAACTGCGTTATTGTTTTTTAACGTTTAATTTCGCCGTTTGTAATTTATTCTATATAATTTTGCAGCCAGAAAACTAATCTAAAAGAATACGACATGATGAAAAAGATTTTTGCTTTCGCTATCGCAGCCTTGGCACTGGCCAGCTGCTCAAAAGACAAGGAGTTTACAGCTCCCGCAGGCTATGAGTTAAACAACACCAAGGCTCTGTACAAAGATGCTTTTATTAAGGAGTTCGGTCAGCCTGCTGCCACACAGACATGGGGCTTCGCCCAGACGTCGCGTACGGCTTATCCTAATAGTAACATGTGGGAGAGTGAGGGCTACATAGTGCCCGCCGCCATCACACAGGATGAGGTTGAAAAGGTACTGGCTGTCTTCAACGAGAAAGAGGAAGGTGAGCAGGTGGCACTCGTCGACTGGGACTGCTTCTTCGTACAGCAGGTCTTCAAGGGCACTGCTTCCTACATCGCCGGCAACGGTGGTACTGTCGTTGGCGGCAACCAAATGGACTGGCTCTGCGCTTACGACCCCACAGGTCATGAGGAGACTGTCTACTGGGCAGAGTACAACTGGCAGCCGACCGTCATCGTTAACCACGACGACCACGTCTATAACTTCAATAGTGCCAGCGGCTCAATCCAGCTGATGGTCAACAGTAGCACACAGCGCTTCGGCTTCAAATCGTCGACGGACAATGGCCACGTCTTCTATAACTTCCGCATGGAGGAGATTGACGGCAACTACTATGTCGGTTTCGACTTCGAGGCTGCTGGCCAGAACCCCAACGAGCAGGTGGCTCGCGACTACATCTACAACGACTGGATTGTGAAGATCGTGCCGGGTAAGGGCACTTCCGATAAGGTGAAGGAGCAGGGCATGATTATCTGTGAGGACCTGGGCACCATCGGCGACTTCGACTTCAATGATGTCGTGTTCTTCGCCAAGGTATGGGAGAGCGGCAAGACCGAGATTACCTTGCTCGCTGCCGGTGGTACGCTGGAGCTGAGCGTTGCCGGCCAGGAGGTGCATGAGGCAATGCTCGGTGCTGAGAACGCCAAGAATGCCAACGGTCTCTACAAGATGATCAATACCGGAGTTGACGCTACGGCCGAGCCTTACTACTTTGAGGCTGCCACCAAGTACAGCTCGCTGGTCAACATCCCCGTCATCGTCAAGAAGGTTGACGAGGCTGGCAACATCACCTCTTACGAGCTGTCTGCCGAGCGTGGAAAGGCTCCTCAGAAGATCTGTGTGCCCGTGGGCTTCAAGTGGTGCAAGGAGTATAAGTCGCTTGTCAAGGCATATCCCGGTTTCAAGGACTGGACAACCGGTGCCTCCGACACATGGGCTGGCGAGTACGTGCCTGAGTTTGTGATGAGTATCGCATATTAAAATCTTTTTTATTCATAATTAATTTTTAGGGGGGGAGATGACCGCTTGGAGATGACCGCTTGATGTGGTCATCTCTCTTTTTGGCTTAATATTTTGGCTGTTTCGCTAAAAATCACTACCTTTGCCAGCTGTTATGGTATTAAACTACATTTGGATAGCCTTTTTTGTCATCGCCTTTGTGGTGGCAGCCGTGAAGCTGATATTCACGGGCGACTTTGACGTCTTCCCTGCTATGATGGACTCTACGTTCTCGTCGTCGAAGACAGCGTTTGAAATTTCCTTAGGACTGACAGGTGTGCTGTCGTTGTGGCTCGGCATCATGAAGGTCGGCGAGAAGGGTGGGGTAGTCAACGTGCTGGCCCGCCTGCTGTCGCCAGTGTTTTCACGACTGTTCCCCGACATTCCCAAAGGCCATCCCGTCACAGGCAGCATCTTTATGAACATTGCCGCCAACATGCTGGGACTTGACAACGCCGCCACGCCGCTGGGACTGAAGGCCATGGAGCAGATGCAAGAGCTGAATGCAAAGAAGGATACCGCATCGAACCCGATGATCATGTTCCTTGTGCTCAACACCTCAGGGCTGACGCTCATCCCTGTCAGCATCATGGTGTATCGGGCGCAGATGGGGGCTGCACAGCCTACCGACATCTTCATCCCCATCCTGCTGGCCACCTTCTTCTCGACCTTGGCAGGCATCATCGTCACATCGCTCTATCAGCGCATCAATTTATTGAACCGCACCATGCTGCTCACGCTGGGCGGAGCCTGTCTGCTGGTGGCTGGCATTATCTGGGGCTTCTCACAGATGTCGCCCGACATGATGAACCGTGTGAGTACCACTGCTGCCAACATCCTGCTAATGAGCATCATCGTCGGTTTCATCGTGGCCGGCATGCGCAAGAAGGTCAACGTCTACGATGCTTTCATCGAGGGTGCCAAGGATGGTTTTACCACTGCAGTGCGTATCATACCCTATCTGGTGGCTATTCTCGTTGGAATCGGCGTTTTTCGCGCCAGTGGAGCTATGGACATGCTGATTGGCGGCCTGCACCGTGCAGTAGAACTCACGGGCTTTAGTGCCGAGTGGGTGGATGCCATGCCGACAGCACTGATGAAACCACTCAGCGGCAGCGGCGCCCGTGGCATGATGGTCGACGCCATGACGACCTATGGCGCAGACTCCTTTGTAGGCCGTCTGTCGTGTGTCTTCCAAGGTTCCACCGATACCACATTCTATATCCTGGCTGTCTATTTCGGCTCGGTAGGCATCAAGCATACGCGTCATGCCGTCAGCTGTGGATTGTTGGCCGACCTGGCCGGCATCATCGCCGCCATTGCCATCTGTTATATGTTCTTTGGATGATATGGGAAAGCTAAAGACGATATTCAAGGACACAGCCATCTACGGTTTGTCGAGCATCATCGGGCGTTTCGTCAACTTCCTGCTGGTGCCCCTCTATACGGCGAAGTTCACTGCTGCCAGTGGTGGCTATGGCATCATCACCAATATCTATGCCTATGTCGCTTTGGTGCTCGTATTGCTGACGTTCGGCATGGAGACCACCTATTTCCGTTTCACCAACAAGACACATACCGACTCGCAGACCGTCTACTCCACTACGCTCATCAGTGTCGGCACGGTGTCACTGCTGTTCACCGCTCTGGTGTTGTTGCTGCTGACGCCTGTCAGCCAGCTGATGGGATATGGCGAGCATCCCGACTACGTGGCGGTGATGGCTGTCACGGTGGCCATCGACTCCTTCCTGTGTATCCCCTTTGCACACTTGCGCCAGCAGAAGAAGGCAGTGAAGTTTGCCGTCTTGAAGCTGTTGAACATCTTGATGAACATCCTCATGAACATTGTTTACTTCGTGTGGATGAACGGCAATGATTTAGCCTATGTGTTCTATATCAATCTGGTATGCACGCTGGTGCTGGCCCTCTGCCTGATAACGGAGTATACAGGTTTCCGCTGGAATCTTGACACCAAGTTGCTGCGCTCCATGCTCAGTTACTCCTGGCCCATCCTCGTGTTAGGTATTGCAGGCATTCTGAACCAGACGGCCGACAAGATGCTGTTCCCGTATTTCTATGAGGGTGCCGACATGAATGAACAGTTAGGCATCTATGGTGCCTGTTCTAAGATAGCCATGATTATGGCGATGATCACCCAGGCCTTCCGTTTTGCCTATGAGCCTATCGTCTTTGCCGGCGTCAAGGACAAGGGGCAGCACGAGATGTACACCCAGGCCATGAAGTACTTTATCATTTTCACCCTGTTGGCTTTCCTCATGGTGGTAGGCTATATGGACATCCTGAAATACATCGTCAGGAACCAGGACTATTGGGTGGGACTGAAGGTGGTGCCTATCGTCATGGCCGCCGAAATCATGATGGGAGTCTATTTCAACCTGTCGTTCTGGTATAAGCTGATCGACAAGACCATCTGGGGAGCCGTCTTCTCTGGCATCGGATGTGCCGTGTTGCTGATAGTCAACATCATCTTCGTGCCCAAGTATGGCTACATGGCCTGTGCATGGGGAGGCGTTGCCGGATATGGAGTGGCCATGCTGGCATCCTATTTTGTGGGGCAGAAGTACTATCCCTTGGCCTATCCGCTGAAGGAGATAGCACTGTACGTCATTATGACCGTGGTGCTGGCTATGGCTATGTATAAGGTACACGAAGACCAGCCTATGTGGCTGTCGCTGACGGTCAACACCTTACTCATCCTGCTCTTTGTGGTGTATATTGTTCACCGTGACTTCCCGCTGCGCAATCTTCCCGTTGTTGGTAAATATTTTAATAAGAAATAAGACAGACAATGAAAAAGCTATTCTTTTCCCTGATGTGCCTATGCACACTTGGTACACATGCCGACGAAGGTATGTGGACACTCTATAACCTGCCGACGGCCATCTACGACCAGATGAAGCAGTATGGTTTCGAGCTGCCCATGGAGCAGCTGTACCAGAGTGACAATGCCGTCAAGAATGCCGTCGTCAATTTCGGCGGCTATTGCTCCGGCGTGGTGGTCTCGCCCGACGGTCTGGTGTTCACCAACCACCATTGTGGCTTTGACGCCATCCGCAGCCATTCCACCGTCGAGCATGACTACATGCTCAATGGTTTCTATGCCAAGAGCTATGAGGAAGAACTGCCCAACGACGATCTCTTCGTCAGCTTTATGATTGAGCAGAAGGATGTCACCGACAGTATCATGCCTCACATAGAAGGAAAGTTGCCTTATGACCGTGGCAGCGTAGTCGACAGCATCGAGAATGCGTGGCAGAAAGCCATCCGCGAGCAGGACTCTACCCTGCGTGTGGAGCTGAAGCCCTTCTACGAGGGTAACAAGTACTATCTGACGACCTATCGTGACTTCAACGACGTCAGGCTGGTGTTCACCGTGCCCAAGTCGATGGGTAAATTCGGCGGCGAGACGGACAACTGGATGTGGCCGCGCCAGACGTGTGACTTCTCCGTGTTCCGCATCTATGCCAATCCCAAGACCAACGGCCCTGCCAATTATTCCAAGGACAACGTGCCCTATCACCCTGCTTCATGGGCTCCCGTTTCCCTTCAGGGCTACAAGCCTGGCGACTTTGCCATGATTATGGGTTATCCCGGCTCTACCAGCCGCTACCTCAGCAGCTATGGTATCCAGGAGCGCCGCGATGCCATCAATGCTCCCCGTGTCCAGGTGCGTGAGGTAAAGCAGAAGGTGATGTGGCGGCACATGCGGTCTTCGGAGGCTGTCCGCATCATGTACGAGTCGAAGTATGCCAGCTCTTCCAACTACTGGAAGAACAGCATAGGTATGAACAAGTGTATCGATTCCATAGGACTCATCGGGCAGAAGAGACAGTTTGAGGAGCGCATACGTCAGTGGCAGGATACAACGGGATATCTGAAAGGAAAGCTGGACTTCGACACCCTGCAGTCGCTCTACCAGAAGCGTCTGGCGCTGACCCGCATCCGTACGATATTCAGAGAGACCTTCTTCTCGTTTGACGACCAACTGACCTTGCGTGCCTGGCGCAGCAGTTGGGGCATGAAGGTCGAGGGACCTGCTGACAAGCCCAAGAAGCAGTACTACACCTTTGCTGACAATACAAAGGAGTGGGACGAGGCTACCGACTGCGAACTGCTTACTACGCTGATACGAAACTATCGTCAGCAGGTCAGCAGCGACTATCTGCCCGACTTCTACCAGACCATCGACAAGCAGTTCCATGGCGACTACGCTGCCTACGTTGCTGCCCTATATAGGAAGTCGGTACTGATGAAGAGCGGCAAGCCTATCTATTTCAACAAGAAGAGCCATGACAAGGACTTAGGCGTCAAGTATGGCATTTCCATCAGTGAGATTATGGCAAAGATCAATGCCGACCTTGACGATTACAGGTCTGCCATAGCCCAGCAGGAGCAGTGGCTGTGTGCTGCCGTGCTGCGCATGGAGCAAGACCTGCCGAACTACTCCGACGCTAACTTCACTATGCGTATGACCTACGGACAGATTGGCGAGTACACGCTCGGTGGTCGCCCCTCCGGTTACTATACGACGGCTCGCTCGCTGTGGGAGAAGATGCAGCTTGCCGACCAGAATGTGGAGTATTTTGCCGAGCCGGTGATGCACGAGCTGCTCAGCAGCAAGGACTTCGGTCCCTATGCCGACAAGCTGACAGGTACCATGCAGCTGTGCTTCCTTTCTAATAACGACATCACGGGTGGCAACAGCGGCTCGCCTATCTTCAATGGCCGTGGCGAACTGCTTGGTCTGGCCTTCGACGGCAACTGGGACTCGCTGGCCAGCGACATCTTCTTTGACCGCCAGCTGGCCCGTACCATCAATGTCGATGTCCGCTACATGCTCTTCATGATGGACCGTTGGGGACATGCCGACCGCCTGATCCGTGAGATCAATGCCAAATAACAGAAAAAAACAAAACTAATCATGGAACTGGTTAAAGATAAGGAATTTGGCGGTGAGCGGCCTTTGTTCGCATGCCACGATATGAGATTGGAGAACATCACCATCACCGACGGTGAGAGTGGCATCAAGCAATGTCAGCGCATGGAGGCTGCACATTGCCGCTTCTACGGCAAGTACCCTTGGTGGCACGTAGACGGTGCGCTGATTGAGGACTGCTACTTTGCTTTAGGCTCGCGGTCAGCCGTCTGGTACACCAACGACCTTGTCATGCGTCGCTGCCGTATTGACGGGCCAAAATTCTTCCGTGAGATGAAGAACGTAGAATTGGAGGACGTCAATATCACTGATGCCGACGAGACCTTTTGGAAGGTCAACGGCCTGCGTCTGAAGAATGTCGAGCTGCACGGCGGTACCTATCCGTTTATGTTCAGCGAGAGTATCTATGTCGACGGTCTCAAGAGCGATGCAAAATACGTGTTCCAATACTGCAAGAACGTGGAGGTTCACCATGCCGACATCTTGACCAAGGACTCGTTCTGGGAGTGTGAGAATGTTACTGTCTACGACTCTGTGCTCGATGGTGAGTACCTGGGGTGGCACTCCAAGAATGTGCGCCTCGTCAACTGCCATCTTGCTGGTGAGCAACTGCTCTGCTATGTCGAGAATCTGGTGCTCGAGAACTGTACCATCGACAAGGCTTGCGACCGCATGTTCGAGTACTCCACCGTTAAGGCCGACATTCGTGGCCACATCGAGAACATCAAGAATCCCACCAGCGGACATATCGTGGCCGACAGCATAGGCAGCATTACCATTGACGAGCATGTGCGTGAGCCGAACAACTGTGTGATAGAGACACGATGATGTTTCAGACAGAACAAGCAAGCGCATACAAACAAGAGTAAACAAACAGAAGATACTATGGACTACCGTTTTGATGAGGTCTTGGTGCGCCGAGGCACAGGTTGCGTGAAGTGGGACGAGGAGCCTCCCTGCCTTGTGGAGGGCAGTTCTCTGACGGGTGACAACGATGTCATACCCTTGTGGGTGGCTGACATGGATTTTGCGGTGGCTCCTGCCATTCAGGAGGCCATCCGCCGTCGCGCCCAGCATCCTGTCTTCGGCTACACCCATGTTACGGACGATTACTACGAGGCGGTCATCAGCTGGTTCCGTCGCCGCCATCAGTGGGACATCCGGCGCGAGTGGATGCTCTATACCACTGGTGTCGTGCCAGCCATGTCGGTGGCCATCAAGGCCCTGACCATGCCCGGCGAGCGGGTGCTTATCCTGTCGCCCGACTACAACTGCTTCTTCTCTTCTGTCAGGAATAACGGTTGCGAAGTAGCTGAGAGTGTGTTGCGACTGGTGGACAACGAGGGGGTAGCGTTGCAACACAGTTGCAACATACGGGAACGGACTAAGCAGGAGGGGACTGTGCAAGGACGTTTTGAGGTGGACTGGCAAGATTTTGAGGAACAGTGTGCCGACGAGAAGACCACCGTCTTCCTGCTGTGCAACCCTCATAACCCTACGGGACGTGTCTGGACCCGCGAGGAACTGCAGCGCATGGCTGACATCTGCCACCGCCACCATGTCCGTGTCGTCAGCGACGAGATTCACTGTGAGCTGGTCATGCCTGGCCACACCTTCGTGCCAATGGGTACGGTTGATGCCGAAGCCGTCATCCTCAACTCACCGTCGAAGTCGTTTAATATTGCCGGTCTGATGATGGCCAACATCATCTGCAGCGACCCCGCCACGCGCCGTCGCCTCGACCGAGCCATCAATATCAATGAGGTGTGCGACGTCAACCCCTTTGCTCCCGAGGCTGTCAAGGCTGCCTACAACGAAAGCGCGGACTGGATTGACGCCATCAATGCCTACCTTTGGGACAGCTATACTTGGTTGTGTGGTTTTGCTGCACAGCATCTTCCCCGTTGGCGTGTGATGCCGCTGGAAGGTACCTACCTCGTTTGGGTCGATGTGTCCCAGTGCTGTGACAATGTCGCTGCCTACTGTGAGCAGATTCTTCGAGAGGCCAAGGTGTGGGTGAACCCTGGTACGATGTACGGCCCACGTAGTGGCGAGGGTTATCTGCGCATCAACATCGCCTGCCCGCGGAGTCTGTTTATGGAAGCACTAAACAGAATAAAACAACAAATAGTATGAAACAGAAAAGTGAAGTGAATGCATGGTCGGTCACCTGGGGTGTGCTGATGGCCGTGCTCTTTTCGGCAGCAGCAGCCTACCTCGGCTTGAAGGTCGGACAGGTCTTCGAGGCTGCCATTCCCATCGCCATCATCGCCGTTGGAGTATCGGCAGCCGCCAAACGCTCCAACGCCCTTCGTGAGAACGTCATTATCCAGAGTATCGGAGCCTGCTCGGGTGCCGTGGTGGCTGGTGCCATCTTTACCCTGCCAGCCATCTATATCCTTCAGGCGAAGTATCCCGAGATGTCGGCCGACTTCCTGAAGATCTTCATTGCCTCGCTGCTCGGTGGCGTCGTTGGCATTCTGTTCCTCATCCCCTTCCGTCGCTACTTTGTGGAAGCCCCGCAGGAGCAGTTCCCCTTCCCTGAGGCAACGGCTACTACACAGGTGCTGAAGCAGAGCCAAGGGTCCCAGGCCCTCCCTGACAGGGAGGAGCAGGGTGGAGGTGCCAGTTCTGCCAAGCCGCTTCTGATTGCCGGCCTTGTGGGTGGTCTCTACGACTTCATCGTGGCTACCTTTGGCTGGTGGAACGAGAACGTGACGAGCCGTATGGTGCCTTTCGGCGACGATCTTGCCGAGAAGGCGAAGCTGGTGTTCAAGAACAATACCGGCGCTGCCGTGCTTGGCCTTGGCTACATCATTGGTTTCCGCTATGCACTCATTATCACCCTCGGCTCACTGTTTGTCTGGTGGCTCGTCGTACCGGGCATGGCACTGCTGTTTTCTGACACGGTGCTGAACCAGTGGAACCCAGCCATCACGACGGCCGTGGGCGACATGTCGCCGGAGCAGATCTTTACGTCATACGGCAAGTCGATAGGCATCGGTGCCATTGCCATGGCCGGTATCATCGGCATCATCAAGTCATGGGGCGTCATCAAGAGCGCCGTGGGCTTGGCCACGAAGGCGGGAGCTGCGACAGAGTCGCAGCATACACAACAAGACCTGCCGTTTAAGTTCATTGCCATTGCCTCGGTGGTCACGTTGGTGTTGACGTTCCTGTTCTTCTGGTTTGGCGTCATGGATGGCAACCTGCTGTTTGCCCTTGTGGCTATCGTACTGACGGCCGTCATCGCCTTCCTCTTTACCACCGTGGCGGCTAACGCCATTGCCATCGTGGGAAGCAACCCCGTCAGCGGCATGACGCTGATGACCCTCATCCTGGCCTCTGTAGTCATGGTTGCCGTCGGACTGAAGGGCACGGGCGGCATGGTGGCAGCCCTCGTCATGGGTGGTGTGGTATGTACTGCACTTAGTATGGCCGGCTCGTTCATTACAGACCTGAAGATAGGTTACTGGTGTGGCACACAGCCCCGCAAGCAGGAGACATGGAAATTCCTTGGCACGCTGGTCAGTGCTGCCACGGTGGGTGGCGTGATGATGCTGCTCAACCAGACCTACGGCTTTGCGTCGGGTGCCTTGGCTGCTCCGCAGGCCAACGCCATGGCCGCCGTCATCGACCCGCTGATGAATGGTGTCGGTGCTCCTTGGCCGCTTTATATCTTGGGTGCCGTCATTGCCGTGGTGCTCACGTTGTGCAAGGTGCCAGCCCTGGCCTTTGCATTAGGTATGTTTATCCCCATGGAACTCAACGTGCCGCTGGTCATTGGCGGTGCCGTCAGCTGGTATGTCACTTCGCGCTCCAAGGATGATGCCGTCAACAAGGCCCGTGGCGAGAAGGGCAACCTCGTCGCCTCTGGTTTCATTGCCGGCGGTGCGCTGATGGGCGTGCTGAGTGCCCTGCTGCGCTTTGGCGGTGTGTCGTTCGACTATGCCGGTTGGTGGGCTAACCCCTTGTCCGAGCTATGCTCGTTGGTAGCCTACGTGCTGCTGATAGTCTACTTTATCAAAGCCACGAAGCGATGAGGCGACTGCTCTCCTGTGTGCTGCTGCTCGGCAGCAGCCTGCTCGCAACAGGTCGTGACTATGTCATCACCGACTATGGGGCCAAGAGCGACACCACGGTGCTTTCTACTGCTGCCTTGCAGCAGTGCATCGACCGTTGCTCGGCTGATGGCGGTGGCCGCGTGGTGGTACCTGCCGGTCAGTATAAGATTGGAACCATTCTCCTCAAGAGTAATGTCCACCTGCACTTAGAGCTGGGCGCTACGCTCTACGGTTCGACCAGTCTCAAGGACTACCGCAGGGTGAAGTCCAGCTACCAGTCGCTGCGCACCCACACAGAGACCATCCAGTTGGTCTATGCCGACTCGGTAGACCATGTCGTGATAGACGGCTATGGCACCATCGACGGTCAGGGCCGTGTGTTCCCCAAGCTGTCGTGGAACGACGAGGGCATCACCCGTCCCCACCTGTTGCGCTTTATCCAGAGCCGCAATATCGTAGTCCGCGACATCACGCTGAAGAACAGTGGCTGCTGGATGCAGCACTATCTGGCCTGTGACCGGCTGCGCATCAGCGGTATCAAGGTCGTCAACCGCAACAACTACAACAACGACGCGCTGGACCTGGACGGATGCCACGACGTTGTCGTGACGGACGTGATAGCCGACAGTGACGACGACGGCATCACGCTGAAGTCGACGTCTCCTCGCCTTTGCGAGGACATCACCATCCAGAACTGCATCGTCTCTTCACACTGCAACGCCGTCAAGTTAGGTACTGAGACCAATGGCGGCTTCCGCAACATCACGATACGCGGCATCGTCGTCAAGCCCAGCAGCGACCAGTCGAGCCAGTTCTTCGGCAAGCCCATCGGTACCTCTGCACTCTCCTTGGAGATTGTCGACGGCGGCACGATGGAGCAAGTCAGCGTCAGCGACATGACCGTGACGGGCACCGAGTCGCCCATCTTCGTTCGCTTAGGCCACCGTGGCCGTGGCTGGACGTTCAGCAAGAGTGGTGCTGAGGCTTTTGTGTCACAGAGCGTCAGTGGCGGCAACGAGGGAGCCACACAGAGCCAGAAACCCGACAGTATCGAGACCGTGGGACGTATGCGTGGCATCTATATCGACAACATCCGGGTGAAGGATGCCGGCCGCTACGGCTGCAGCATCACAGGTCTGCCCGGCCATCCCGTTGAGGACGTCCATGTGTCGAATGTCAGCATCAGCTATAGGGGCGGTGTCTCGGCTGACGAGCTGCCAGCCATCCGTCAGGCCGTAAAAGACGAGAAGGCTGCCGAGTACCCCGAAGCCACCATGTGGGGACCGTTGCCTGCGAAGGGCTTCTTCGTGCGGCATGGCCGCTCGGTGCACCTCGACAATGTCGAGGTCTACCCAACTGGACACGACGTGCGCCCGCTCTTTGTCAGGGAAGACGCAGAATAAAGGCAGCCTCCGTGTTGGGGGCTGCCTTTGTCTTATGGTGGCTGGTTACGTGGCGCCTTTGCGCGTAAGCCTACTCGAATGTCTTGTAGAGCGTTGCCGTTGAGTGGCGTTGGTTCACTACATCCATAATCTCTTCGTGGGTAGCCAGGTTGAAGTCGCCCGTGATGGTGTTCTTCAGAGCTGCTGCCGCCAAGGCGTAGTTCAGCTGGAACTGGCGGTCGTCGGCATCGACACTGATGGCGTGGAGCAGGCCAGACATGAAGGCATCGCCCACACCTACGGGGTCGACGACGTCAGGGATGTCGATGATGGGTGCCTGCAGCAGCGTGCCGTCTGTCCACAGCAGGGCCGTCAGTGTGTGGTGGTTCGACGACACCATGTTACGCATGCCCATCAGCCAGTGGCGCACCCGTGGGAACTGTGCATGCAGCTCGTCGAACCACTCGCGGTACTCATCCATCTGCATGACGAAGTTGGAGTCGGTAGCCGTAAATGGCGGCTGCTTGCGCTGGCATAGCCACTCAAACTCGATGGCATCGCCGAACATCATCTCACAGCGTGCCAGCATGCTGCTGAGCGTGGCTCGCGGGTCGGCGCCGTATCGCCACAGGTTCTTGCGGTAGTTGATGTCGAACGAGATGGTGACCCCCATCTCCTCGGCGATGTCCAGTGCCTCGAAGGTGGCGTCGGCAGCCTGTTGCGAGATGGCAGCCGTGATGCCTGACACCTGGAAGATGTCGGCCCCTCGCAGGATGTCTCGCCAGGGTATCATGCCCGGCCGCAGGTCGTAGTATGCCGAGCCGGCGCGGTCGTACACCACCTTGGCGGCACGCATGCCTGCAGCGGGTTCAAAGTAGTATGTTCCTATACGGTCGCCTCCCCACAGCACATGGTTGACGTTTACGCCCAGTGCAGCAAGACTCTCTGCGCCGGCATGTCCTACGGGTGTGTCAGGCAGTCGGGTGATGTAGGTGACGTCGTCGCCCAGCGTAGCCAGCGACACGGCTACGTTAGCCTCGCTGCCGCCGTACTTGCTGGTGAAGGTGTCGCCCTGTGTCAGCCGCAGGTGGTCTGACTTGGAGAATCGGAGCAGCAGTTCTCCGAAAGTAATGATGCGTTGTCTTTTCATCGTTGTTAAATCATGTTTTTTTTGTGTAGTATGTTTGTTACCTGATGATGTCGTATTGGAAACGGTCGAAGTGCACCGTAGCCTCGTTGCCCGTTGTGGTGTAGCCGTAGAGGCCAACGCGGATGCCCTTCCAGTATCCTGGCAGCAGGGCGAACGGCTCACCGGCAGGCACGTAGCGCTTGCCGTCGAGGCTGTAGAGCAGTTGATGCCGGTTGTGCTGGCTGTCCATGTCGACGCGCAGCCACAGGCGCTTCGCCTTGCAGCGGCGCAGCAGCGTGTAGCGGCCGCCCTGTTCGAGGTATACCCCCTCGTCGCTCAGTCCGATGCCGCAGAACGTCTTTCCCGTCAGTGCCAGTCCGGCACGCAGGCCTGTCGTCTGGTCGGCCTCCATCATGAGCGTCGCCGTGCCTTCGTAGCCCGTCACCTTCTGT
The DNA here is from genome assembly GCA_946409435.1 of uncultured Prevotella sp. Taxonomy (GTDB): domain Bacteria; phylum Bacteroidota; class Bacteroidia; order Bacteroidales; family Bacteroidaceae; genus Prevotella. The sequence goes on from CAMJWJ010000007.1 coordinate 37,097, forward strand.
GTCAGCAGGCTGCGGCACCACTTCATCGAGTCGGCCTGCAGGGTGTGCAGCGTCAGCCACCCTTTGCGCTCCGTCATGCTCCAATGGTCGTCTACGGGGTTGTGGCACCACTGCCACTGCAGTCCCAACACGCCGTCGAACTCGTCGGAGGCCTGCGGCAGCGACGGTGTCGTGGCGGAGAGTGGCTTCGTCCACACGCCGACCGGCTCGCCGATGCCGTTGCCGTCGATGTCGACACCCACCAGTGGCCAGTCATCTTTCCACCGTGCCGGTTGCAGATGTACCACACGGCCGTTGGGGCGCGTCTCCTGGAAGTGCAGGAACCACCACTGCCCGTCGGGCGTGTCGACCAGTGCTCCCTGGTGCGGTCCGTTCACACTGGTGCTGCCCTGTTCGAGTACCACCCGTTTTTCATACGGCCCAAAGATGTTCCGCGAGCGCAGCACGGTCTGCCATCCTGTGCCAACGCCGCCTTCGGGTATAATGAGGTAGTAGAAGCCGTTGCGCTTCAGGAACTTCGTACCCTCGGCCACGGGACCGGTATATACCGTCACGCCGTCGTCGAGCAGCTGGCGGCCGTCAGCCGACATGCGGTGAACGATGATAGGTCCCGCACGGTGGCGGCTGCGCCCCAGGTATGCCTGGCCGTCGTCATCCCAGAAGGGGCAGGGGTCCTCCCACTTCGCCACCTGCCTGACGCAGTGAAGCGGTTGCCACGGACCACGAGGGTCGGTAGCTGTGGTCATGAAGAGTCCCTCGTCGGGCGTGCAGAAGAACACCCAGAAGCGGCCGTCGTGGTAGCGGATGGACGGTGCCCATGAACCGCCGGCGTAGTGGCTGTTCGTGTCCCATCCGGGCAGGTCGAAACGGTGGTATGCCTGGCTGATGACGTGCCAGTTGACGAGGTCGGCAGACTCCAGTACCTGCATGCCTGTCCAGTGGAAGTCGCTGGCCACCATATAGTACTTGTTGCCCACGCGGATGACGTCAGGGTCGCTATAGTCAGCGTTCAGCACGGGGTTCTTGTATGTGCCGTTGCCCTGGTCGCCCCAGTCGGGCAGCTGCTGCCGTTGGGCCACAGCAACCTGAACTGCGAGTGCAAGCAGTAGTAATCTTATCTTGATGTGCACCATGTGTCCGTCTGTTTTTGCCATACAAAAGGCAAAGGTAGCAAAAAAAAACAAAAACACCAAACCATTCTCCACTTTTTCTGTCATTTTATGGGCTATAATTTGCTTTTCTCATTCATAATAGCTACCTTTGCATTCCGTTTTTTAATACGATGACAAACGTATGACGACGAAGAGTTACCGGCAGATGCTGCGCGAGTCGTTCAAGTCTTCCGATACCGAAGAATGGCTCGATGTGTGGTTCACCAGACCTATCGGTTTGGCGCTGGCCCTTGTGTGCGGTCGTTTGGGCATCACACCCAACGCCATCACCATTGCCGGCATCCTCATCGGCATGGCCGGTGGCTGGATGTTCCACTATACCGACCTGTGGCACAACGTCGCAGGTGTTGCCCTGCTGATGACCGCCAACTTCTGCGACTCCGCCGACGGACAGCTGGCGCGGCTGACCGACCAGAAGACGCTGTTGGGCCGGCTGCTTGACGGCTTTGCCAGCGATGCATGGTTTACGTGCATCTACCTGTCCGTCGTCTACCGTCTGTGGAACGAGCCGCTGCCCTTCGGACTGCACTTCACGCTCTTTGGCAGCACCTTCGCCACGTGGGGCATTTTAGGTCTCGTGCTCTGTCTCGTCGCGTCGCTCCGCTGCCATGCTACCCAGTGTGCGCTGGCCGACTACTACCGCCAGATTCACCTCTGGTTTCTCAAGGGCGACAGCGGCAGCGAGCTGGCCTCCTTTGCCGCCGAACAGCGACGCTACGACGAGTTGAAAGCTGGTCACCATCAGGCTGGTCAGACCGTGGTCTGCGGCTGGACTTTCGAGCGGCTGTACCACTATTTCTACAAGGGCTACTGCCACAAGCAGGAGCGGCTGACCCCTCGGTTCCAGCAGTTCTTTGCCCGCTACCGTTCGCTGCCTCCTTCCGACGACCGCACGAAGGCCGTGGCCGAGTGCTTCCTCGCCGGCAGCCGTCCGCTGATGCCACTGACCAACATCCTGACGCACAACACGCGGGCCTTCGCCCTATTCGTAGCCGCCTTAGTCGACGTCGTGTGGCTCTATCCGCTGTTCGAGATCGTCGTGCTGCAGCCGCTGTACTGGTGGATGCGCCACAGGCATGAGCGTTTATGTAACGCCTATATACCTGTTGGTTGAATATAATATGCCTTTTCCCCTCAATACCTTATTCCCGTGAGTGGCCTTCTCAGCTCAGTGAGTGGCCCACTCAGCTCCGTGAGTGGCCTTCTCAGCTCCGTGAGTGGCCTTCTCAATTCCG
>CAMJWJ010000008.1 GCA_946409435.1 uncultured Prevotella sp.
ACTTTTCTATGCGGGGGAATACATAGAAAAGCGCAGACATACGCTGCCCTAAAAAGAATGTTGTCTTAGTTGTCCGTGTTGTCTGATAATATAATAAAAATGTTGTCCGAGTTGTCCGAGTTGTCCGAGTTGTCTGATAATATAATAAATGAGAAGTGATTTAAGAATCAGACAATACACTTGTGTGGATTTATCAGACAACTTGGACAACTCGGACAACTTTTCTATGCGGGGGAATACATAGAAAAGCGCAGACATACGCTGCCCTAAAAAAAATGTTGTCTTAGTTGTCCGTGTTGTCTGATAATATAATAAAAATGTTGTCTTTTCTGTCTTAGAACGTGACGTATGGTCTTAGCCGCTCGATGGCCTCAGCAGGGAAGTCGCGGTGCAGGCGGAGGGCATCGAGTGTCGTCAACGGACCATGCAGGCGGCGGTACTCGACGATGGCCTTCGCCTGGAAGTAGCTGATATATGGATGACGGCGCAGCTCGTTGAGCGACAAGCGGTTGACGTTGAGCAGCACAGGACTGGCAGCAGTAATGGTGAAATACTGTTTGGCGGCCGGCGGGAAACCCTCAATCTCATCCAGCTGGTCGACACTGACGTAGCCGCCGAGCCGCTGACCATAGCGGATGATTTCCTTGGAATAGTGCGGACCGATTCCGGGCACCAGCTGCAACTTGGCGGTGTCGGTGGTGTTGAGTTCCACATGCTCACCCGTCGTCAGCTTAACCTTACGGTGAACGGTATCGGGAGCTACGAGGAAGGCCGCGGGACGATAATCGCTACCGATATGGATATAGGACGCCAGCCGCCTGTAGTCGCCAGCCGTCAGTCCGCGAAAGCGGGCAAAGTCTTCCTTGCTATAGAACACGCCACCATGGGCACGATAGCGGTAGATGCTACGCACCAGGTAGGGTGACAGTCCCAGGCGCAGCAGGGTGGTGCTGTCGGCGGTATTGGGGTCGAAGGGGAACAGCTCTGCCGACGGTTTGCCGTGGTGTTCGTCGTAGACGATAGTGGCAGCGCCATATCGGCTGCGATAGCCATCATGACCTGCCGCACGGCCGTTGTCTCCACGACTGGCAACGATACTGTTACTCGCTGCCGTACTGTCTACATCACCCGCCGTCGCGCTCTCCTCTCCGCCAGTCATCAGCAGAGCTGTCAGCGCCACGACGGCCACCCCCAGCGCAGCCAGTGCTATTCGCCGATCGTTACGATTCATCATTATGTTAATTAGTAATTAGTAATGAGTAATGAGTAATGAGTAATGAGTAATTATGATTACCGTGCACGCCATTGAAATTGCTTTCATAACGTTCTCTTCATAATCTCCTTCTATACGTTCTTCTTCACGGTTACTGCCATTAATGTCCGCCATTTTTTTACTGTCACAAAATCTAATCATAATTACTCATTACTAATTGCTCATTATTTATATCACTCCTAACTGGTGCAGGAACACCAGGGCGATGCAGACGGGGCAGACATAGCGCACGGCGAAGAGGAAGACAGCGAAGAACCGCTGCAGCGTACGGCCGCCATTGGTAAACTCGTCGTACACCACGTCACGCGGTATGTACCATCCCACGAACAGACAGGTCAGCATGCTGCCCAAGGGTAGCATGACGTCGGCCGTCAGCAAGTCGCAGAAGTCCATCAGCGACAGCCCCATCAGCTGCAGGCCGCTGAAGGCTCCCACCGACCAGGCACACAGCACACAGAGCAGCGAGGCCACCACAGTGATGACCCACGCCGACCGGCGGCGCGGCAACTGGTACTCCTCGGTGAAGAATGCCGTACCGATTTCGTGCATGGAGATGGTGCTCGTCAGGGCGGCAAACACCAGCAGGGCATAGAACATGATGCTGACGACGTAGCCCACGGCGGGCACGGCGGCAAAGGCCTGCTGGAAGACGTTTGGCAGCGTGATGAAGATGAGCGACAGTCCGCTGTCGGGACTGACGCCCACCGAGAAGGCTGCGGGGAATATCATGAGGCCTGAGAGGATGGCTATCAGCGTGTCGAGCACGGCTATCTGTCCGGCAGAGGGCAGCAGCCGCGTGTCACGCGAGAAATAGCTGGCGTATGTACACAGACACGCCGTGCCTAACGACAGCGAGAAGAAGGCCTGACCGAGTGCTTCGAGCACGACGGTACCGGTGACCTTCGTGAAGTCGGGCTTGAACAGGAACTCCACGCCACGCATGGCCCCCGGCAGTGAGCACGACGCCACGACGAGCACGACGAGCAGCACCAAGAGGACGGGCATGAGCCACTTCGACGCCCGCTCGATGCCACGGCGCACACCACGTACCACCACCAGGTGGGTCAGCAGGATGAAGGCCATGCCCCATACGACGGGCTTGACGGGATGGCTGGAGAATTCGGCGAAGTAGCCGCTGGCATAGTCGGCATCGCCCAGTACCTGGCCGGCCAGCGAGGCATACAGGTACTGCAGGCACCATCCAGCCACTACGGCATAGAATCCGAGGATGATGGTGCTGGTCAGTATGCCGAGGTAGCCGACGTATCGCCACGGTCGACCGCCGGACAGCTGGTCGTAGGCCCGTGCGGCGTTACGCTGTGCCCTGCGACCGACGATGAACTCGCCGACCATACCGGGTATGCCTAACAGGAGAATACACCCCACATAGATAATGATAAAGGCCGCGCCACCGTTCTCGCCTGCCATATAGGGAAAGCGCCACACGTTGCCCAGTCCTACTGCCGACCCTGCCGTAGCCAGCACGATACCTATCTTACTGCCGAAATTGCCTCTTTCCATAAAACTGATAATTACAAATTTAAAACTCTCAGATTATTTATTAAAACAACGAATTGTTCGGATTTTTAAAACAACGAATTAAAACGAATTGCACGAATGACTATTTAAACAGCGGATTGCAGGGATTTGACGCGCTATTGCCGCATACGCAGATGTCCTATTCGTGTGAATGGTAACACTTGTCTTCATTGGTGTAATTCGTTAAATTCGTCTTAATTCGTTGTTATTAAAATGATTCTATGAGTGGAGCACATTCATTTCTCATTTGGCGCGTAGCGCCTTATTTCAGCAGCCCGAACTGGTGGAGGAAGATGAGCAGGATGGCCAGTGGACAGATGTACTTGACGAGGAAGATGTACAGGTGGAAGAAGCGGCCACGCAGCGTGCCCCAGTTGGTGAACTCGTCACGTACCGTCTTGTGGGGTATCACCCACCCGATGAAGATACACGTCAGGAAGCCCACGATGGGCAGGAAGATCTGTCCTGTGACGAAGTCGAACCAGTCGAACAGCGAGCGGCCGAAGAGCGACAGGCCGTCGACGGCTCCTAACGACAGCGAGCAGAAGGCTCCGATGACCGACGTGGCCACGGTGACGATGACGGCAGCCTTGCGGCGGGTGATGAACAGCTCCTCCTGGAAGAAAGCCGTCGACACCTCATGCAGCGACATCAGCGACGTCAGGGCGGCCAGCGACAGCAGCACGAAGAACAGCAGCGAGATGACATAGCCCACGACAGGCATGGAGGCAAAGGCTTGCTGGAAGACGTTGGGCAGCGTGATGAAGATGAGCGACGGCCCGCTGTCGGGATTGACGCCCACGGAGAAGGCAGCAGGGAAGATCATCAGACCAGCCAGGATGGCCACCATGCAGTCGATGACGGCTATCTGCGAGGCTGACTTCGTCAGGTCGGTGTATTTCGAGAAGTAGCTGGCGTAAGTACACAGACAGCCCATGGCTATCGACAGCGAGTAGAACGACTGCCCCAGGGCGCCGAGGAAGACGTCGCTGGTGACCTTCGTGAAGTCGGGCTTGAACAGGAACTCCACGCCACGCTCCGCATTGGGCAGCATGCACGACGCTCCCACGATGACGAGCAGCAGCACGAAGAGTGTGGGCATGAGCATCTTCGACGCCCGCTCGATACCGTCGCGCACGCCATGCTCAATAATAAGATAGGTAATGGTCAGTATGATCACTGTCCACAGCACTGGTTTCACAGGGTCGCCTGACAGCTCGGCAAAGTAGGTCTTGAAGTATGCGGGGTCGCCCTGCAAGTGACCTATCAGCGATGCCCAGACATACTGCAGGCACCAGCCGCTGACCACGGCATAGTAGCCAGTGATGAGAAATCCCGTCAGCACACCCATGTAGCCGATGACAGCCCATGGCGAGCCACCCGACAGCTTCATATAGGCACGCGCCGTGTTACACTGTCCGTGGCGGCCGACGATAAACTCGCTGACCATACACGGTATGCCCAGCAACAGGACACAGACGACATAGATGATGATAAACACCGCACCACCATTCTCGCCGGCCATATAGGGGAAGCGCCACACGTTGCCCAGACCGACCGCTGAACCGGCCGTTGCAAGGATGACGCCTAAGCGCGTGCCGAAGTTGGCACGCTCGAGTTTTGCCATTTCATGATTTTCCATAACTGCGTGCAAAAATACAAAAAAGTTCATAATTCATAGTTCAAAACGAATAGTTTTTTGTAACTTTGCATGAAATTTAGACAGAAAGAGATGCCCAAAATACAACATTATGTCACGAAATACCCGCTGAGCCTGCTCTGCCTGGCTCTTATCTGGCTGCTTTCACTGTGCCCCTACTTCCCCGAGACGCCACTCGACGACGTGGAGTTTATCGACAAGTGGACTCACCTGGTGATGTATGGTGGAACGGCGGCAGTCATGTGGATAGAGCACCTGCGAGCCAACGGTCGCCCCGTCTGGCCTCACCTGCTGGGCTATGCCGTGGTGGGCATGGTCGTGCTCGGCGGTGTGGTAGAGCTGGCTCAGGAGTACTGTACCACGACGCGCAGCGGCGAGTGGCTCGACTTCCTGGCCGACAGCGTCGGTGTCGGCATCGGTGCGGTATTGGGGCTGATCATGAGTGCCTTCCGCTCAACGAAGAAATGAGAGATCGGGCAAGTCGCGCAGTTCGTAGGCTTGCCCTATGACGTGCCGTTGCCGGTCCAGAAGCAGAAGCAGGGGCATGGCCGACAGGTCGTAGCTGGTATGCACATCACTACGCGCGATGGCCACCGTCCATGCCTCGGGCAGTTCGCCACAGGTGTCACGCCACAGAGCCTCATCCTGTTCGGCATAGACGCACACCACCCGCAGTCGGCCCTCACTGACTGCCCGTCGCAACGCCGACGCATGACGCATGGCGAACAGTTCCTGGCGGCAGTCGCTGCAGTCGGGGTCGTAGAACATGAGCAGCGTCCAACGATCGGCGGCCAGTTCCGACAGCCGCAACGTCCGTCCGTCGCGCGTCGCCATCGTAAAGTCCTGCGCCACAGAGTCCGTCAGCACCCTACCACTTGCCGACATCGCCACGAGCAATAGTACATAAAGCCCTATTAGTCTGTCCCTATTCACTGTTTTTTCCTATCTGCACGTGCGTGCCGCCAGTTACCTCAGCCTTGTTGCCACCACCATAGACGTTGCCACGGATGTCAACACCAATAACGTCCTTCTTTTCGTAATATGTTACGTCAGCATCAATGGTACCTGAGGTCACCTCGGCATAGGTGTACGGACTGCCTGGCGTACCTGCTCCGGTAAGGATATAGTAATGCTTCCCTTCCACAGGCAGAGTGGTGCCTACGATGGCCGCAACATTCACGACCTCGTACACATCCGTCAAGGTGCCAATGTTGACATACGTGTCGCCAATCACCTTCGCAGCATTGCCACCGCCGAAGACATTGTTGATGGCACCAATCTTTCCTTGTGTATGCTTAGGCATCGTTACCTTATGTTCATTAACCGTACCACTTTCCAAAGTGATAGTCTGGCCTTTATATCCCGTTCCATCGAAATAAGTGCCCGATGAAGGATATGTTGTTGGCGAACCCACTACTTCACTGATGTTCACTTTCGGATTGCCCACCATCACGGCACTTTTACCATAGCCGCCGCCGTAGATATTGCCGATACTTGTGAACGACTTGACGTTCACCTGCGGGTCAAGATACAGCGGTGTGGTACCCGACTCTATCGCTTTGTTGTTATTGTCATAGCCATAGACGGAGTAGGCAGCCTGGTTGCCGCCACCATACAGCTCACCGATGATGATAGGCCTACAGCCCACCTCACTGACATTCACCACGATAGAGCCACTGATGGTTCCGCTCAGGTTGTTGCCGCCAAACACGCGGTCGAAGGTACCGTTGGTGATGTTCAGCGTCACGTTACCCTTGATGTCGGCAGCCTCAGCACCACCGTAGGCAGCCTGCAGTCCGGGGATACATGCCATCAGCAGTTTGGCCTCGGCATCCATCGGCGCGCTCTTGCCGCCGCCGTAAGCCTCGTCAACGCAGAAGTCACAGCCACTGGCCTCCTCAAGCATGGTCACAGCGGTCTGTCGCACATTACCCTTTGTGTTTGAGCCGCCAAAAACGCGGTGGATGGTACCACCGTAGATGTTCACGGAAGCCTTACCGGTGCCGTAGATGTAGTCTTTCGTGAAGTCGTCGCCCAGTCTCAGTTCTTTAGTGTTATAGGTATCCTCTACCGCAGAGTAGTCGTAGAATCCAACATTGGCACCCGGATTGTCCTTCTCGACACCGCTGACGGTTATCTTATCCTTACCGTTGCCACCGCCGAACACCTCCTCTATCTCATGTGTGCCGTTAACCGTCACGCACGTTGCAGGTGTCGAGGCTGCATTGCCGCCGCCGTAAACCTGCCGGATGCTCGTCAGTCCGCAACCGTCAATGATGACATTGGTGGCACGTGTCGTGTTCTTGCCACCCTCCGGCTCGTATGCCGCCATGTTACCACCGCCATAGACGGCTGCCACATGGTAGGAATGCTTGGAAGCATCCTTACTGCTCAAATCAGCCGTTGCCGTTCCCGTATGGCCTTCCCATCCCTGCGTCTTATAGATATGCACGGTGACATCACCCTGGGGACTACCATTCAGGTTGTTACAACCGAAGATGTTACCCTTCACAACACAATTGTCGTTATAGAGCGTTGTGCCGCCTTCACCAGCTGTCGCTGTTCCGTTCAGCGTCACCGTTACATCGCCAAAGACCTTGGCAGGAATACCCGCAACACCCTCGACAGCTGCCTGCGCCTCGATGCCATGCTCGGGGTCAGCCGCCACCTCTGGCTGTGCCTTTACCTCCATCCTGCCAAGTCCGCCGCCATAGACATTGCCACCGACGGCTCCACCCGTCAGGGTGACAGTGGTGGTATTGCTTGCCGACGTCTTGCCTTCAGCCCAGGTGTTACCCCACTGCTGATTCGTGGTGTCGTATTTCCAGTTGTTCGTATTGGTGTGTGCCAGCGCACCACCACCGTACAAGTCTTTAAGTATCAGACCACCGCCCATCTTCACGGCTACATCGCCTTTGACGGTACCAGCCTCACCACCACCAAATACGGAACCCGCGATGAGCTGTTCGGTCTTGTCCTCATTGTCACCTGCTGGCGTGGTCGTGTAACTGATGTTAACCTCTGTCTGCTTGACGTTGGCTAAATTCGGAGCAATACCCTGACCTCCACGGGCTGCGCTGAACACATTACCGTTGTCGTTACCATCATAACCAATACGTCCACCGCTGATAATTACCGTAGTCTTACCACCGCTGGCATCAGTGCCCACCGAGCCCATAGCACCGGCACCATACACGTTGTGAACCACATAACCACCAGTGATGTTGACAAAGGCATTGCCTTTCACGACACCTGCCAGGGGGTTATAATTATCACCTTTACCATCGTATGGATTGGTAACAGATGTCGGATCGGAATAATACATATCTGTACCGCAACCGCCACCATAGATATTACCACGATACGGATAGTTATATGGTTCGTAAGTTGTTTGTGAGTTGTCGGCATTTGTAACAACCACATTGTCACCTGTAAGAACGCCAATCGTTCCGCCGTTGATGCGAACGTATGAATTACGGAGGTTGTGTCCGTTCTCGCCACCGCCATAAATGGAACCTTTGATGAGCGGAGTCGCTGTAGTGATAGTAGCATTCGCCGCTGTGTCGCCGATAGCCACATGCGTGTCATACACCCACGCCAGCTTATCCTCAATACTACCAGGAGAACCCACGTCACCACGTGAAGAACCGAACACCATACCATTCTCCTTACCGTTCCAACCTAAGGTACCGCCCGTGATATAGACCTCCGTCTTACCACTATTTTCTGCGGCTCCAGCCTTCAAGCCAGTAGGCATTCCAGTGGTAGCATCGTAGTCAAAATCACCCACCGAACCGTAGGCACCGCCACCATAGACATTGTGATAGACGGTAGTCGGCTTATCGGCAGTTGTCTGGCTAATCGTCACCTTTGTGCTACCCTTCACCAATCCGGCAGTCACTTTTTCTCGATTTCCCTTACCGCCGCCATACACATTACCATACTCAACGCCACCCTGACCCTGAGCACCAATGGTTCCACCAGTAATGGCAACCTCGGTAGTACCATCCACGCCAGACTCTTCACCACCACCATAGACACTACCTGCCACTGTGGTTGTACCTTCAATACTCAGCGTTGCCTTACCTGTAACGGTACCAAGGTTTGTTAGGTTTTCATTGGTATAAAGGATATTTTTGATTTTATCAATAGCAAGGGCTGTTGTGTTAATCGTTTCATCTCTGTGTGCCCAAGTATAAGTAACCGTCGGAGGCGCAGTTTTCTTGGACGCGACGACACCAGGTGTGAATGAACCCGAATTCTCGTCATAATAAGGTTCTGTAATAAACTGCATGGGCATCACTTCGACATTGGGTATAGTTGCCGAAAAGCCTGCACCGAAGGCACTACCATTCACCGTGCAGTTAGTAAGCGTAGAAGTGGCATCTCCATCTACCTGTCCAAGACTTCCGCCGCCATAGAAATTGCCTAACACTTTACAACCAGTAAGTGATGAGGTGACATTATGCGTTGTAGCCAGAGAGAAACTGACAAAATCAACGAATAGACGAGCCACGTTGTCGGCATTACCTGACATAGGTAAGAATTGGTAGTCAATTTGGGTAGAGACGCCTTTGTATGTACTGTTATAGTCCTGAGTGTACTCATCGGAAACCCAATCGTTCCAAGAATTGAAATCCCGTATGGTTGAATTATTAGGTAGTTTACCTTTTCCTGGCAAATTAATCACATTGTTTCGGTTCGCGGGTGCATAGCGGTTATATGAATTACCGCCATATCCAGCACCAAAGAAAGTACCAAAGGTACAATTGTTGGCAATGGTCTTGACGGTACGATTAGCTTCCATGTTACCAAATTTGGGTCCACCACAGAATTGAGTTACATGGCTGTTCTTAATAACGGTATGGATGTTGCCATGGATAGGTTTGGCAGCATTGATACCGCCACCATAGAATTCTTTGATGTCAGCATGGTCAATCACCCAGGTGACATTTCCTTTGCCGTTGGAAGTTCCGATACCCTCCATACCAGCACCAGCCACTTCTCCAAAGCGCCCGCCACTGATATAACACTCGGCATTGTCATCGTAGATAGCAGCCTGTGACTGATACATACCAGTCAGATAGAACTTATCAAAGTCGCCACCAGTAACAGACACAGGTGGATGGGGGGTTTTCTTACCAATATTATCTTGGTGACTGCCACGATGGAACTCCTTGAACCATACATTACCGCCTACATGGAAATATTCCACAGCGTCTCCTGCATCTTGCTGTTGGGTCACCCATTGCTCGATAACACCTCCCTGTAGGATAATAGGCTTTTTAGCACGACCAGCCGGACTATACTCAAACTGCGTAACTCGGAAGAGTGCTGTATTAGTTACCTCGAACCAATATTTAGGCTGCATAATACCCAAGTTGTAGGAACCGGTAGCTTTTGCGTGAGAGGATTTCTGTGCCATACCGAGACCTATCAGATTCAGGAAATCGTATCTAACAGGATGGAAAACTGTTCGACTATCGAAACGAAGAATGAAAGAATAGTCTGGTTCATTATCTTCGTCAAGGTCAATAGATGTTACTGTATAGGGCTTGTTCTCTCCACTTATGCCTTTATATTGGTGATAATTGCCCACAAGTACAACGGCATTATCATACACCGTACCAGATGGATTCAAGGCTGTTACTGCTGCGCTCATGGTTGTGTAAACAACCTGGCCATTTGTGTCATCACGAGTACGAGTTTTAAGATTATACTTTTTGCCGTTTTCAAAGCGTTGTCCGCCTCCTACGGTGGTAACGCTGTAGGGAGATGTCATAACATCATTGTACACTACATCGCTGTAGGCATCAGCTAAATAAACTGCCTTACCCCAGTAAGGCTCGATAGTGATGGCATAAACTCCTTCGGGCACATCCCAGTATGCACCCTGATTGAATACTCGTTTGTTATCATTGCTGTAAATGTCTTTGGCCGTGCAGTTGCGATCAGCAAAATTGTAGGGTGTAGCACTTAGGTTGCCATTTTCGTCAAATGAAACATCATCGCCCGTGGAAAAAGAACCTGACTTCCCTCCTGATATGCTTGTTATCTTCCAACCCGTTACAACTTTATTGCTGGTATAGTTACCTGTACAGTAATCATTATAATACGGCAGTTGAACCTTGCCATAATTAAAGTTATAATGTAGTGTGTCTTTGTCGGTAATGTTGAGATTGATGGTGGCAGATTGACCAGGTTTGAGAGCACCATCAGAACCCAGATTTATGGTGACGGCCAATTGGCCATTGGAACCCATGCCTGTCAACTTGCGACCTTCATTGCGATGTTCATTGTTCTCGTCAATAGTCTCTGCATTCGCTGCATCGATATTCACCACAGATGGATAATAACCAGGAGTCTTTAATATCGGGAACGGAATGTTAGAACCTATCTGCTGGGGTTCCAGCACCCACTTAGACATATCACTCTTTTGACCGTCAGTGCCTTTTACCCACCAAGCAGCTAACTCACGGTTGCTATTGAGCAAATGACGGAAGAACTCAAAGCGCTGCAAAAAACGTGTCTCAGCTGAAAGCGCACAGTTATAGACATTAATCTGCTTATTTTTAACGTATGATGCCCCTGTCCAGAAATAGTTGAAGTTGCTAACACCAGTGTTCTGGCCGACATTTGTGATTTTCGTACCATTGTAAATAGGTGCTATAGAACCGCCTGTAATATTACCATAGAACATACAGTTCATAACCATGGTCTTAAGGTTAGCAGACGTTGTTGCTACATTGTTGTAGCCCACAATACCACCATTATGGGTACCTCCTGAGATATTGGCATAACTATAGCAGTTGATGACACGAGCCGAACCATCAAGGAAACCTACCAAGCTTCCGACATAGCGAGATCCACTAACAGAGCTGCCATAAAAACCTGTGATGTCACCTTCGTTATCACGTTCCGCAGAGGAGGGATTGATACCGCAATTGTAGATACGAGTTGCACCTTTAGCCTTAGCGGTAACAGCACCAGCGTCTCCATCGTCGTCACCTGACGAGATATTGACATCCTCAAAGATGATATTGCGGATAATGGCACCATTAGTAGAAGCGAATAGTGGTTTAGATGAACCAATGATCTTATGAAGACCGCCATCGAGCGTTCCAGTAAACTCACCTCCTTCTAACAAACTACTAGACACGCCAGAGACATCAGCAGTTAATTGATATTTACCATTAACCGTGATTTGGGATAGATCAGTAATCTGAGTAAAGCCTTCAGGAGCATCTTGATAGAAATTCACCGTGACGTATGCACCTGTATAACCCTCAGGAATGGTGAAAGAGTAAGAATTCCCACTACCTGTCACTTCAAGTTCAGAAGCAATACCTGGCGCACGGCGAGGAGCCATCGCATCCACCATCTTCTCTACCGTGATATGATCGGCATCAATACAATAGCCTGTTACAGGTACGGCAGAAATGGTCACAGTCATTCCACTGATACTTGAAACCGTTACCGTTCCGGCATCTTCGTTAGGTTGTATGTTGATAATAATATCGCTCTCTGAGATAGCCCAGACATTGCCTGCGCCAGCTATCACGAGTGCAAAGAGTAAAATGATGAATCTTATTATGCGCTTCATATCTTATTTCCTGTTTATAATCGTCTTACGTCCATTCTTGATATAGAGTCCCGCCTTGGTTGGCTTGCCGTTAAGCTTGCGTCCGTCAAGCGTGTAATAATCACTTCTTACATCTGCCATCTTACTTCTTACATCATTGATTCCCGTAGCATCCTCTATGACAAAACGCAGAGTGCCGCGCGATCCTTCGCCACCGCCCTGTTGTTGCTCTTCTCCACCTTCCTCAGAAGTTGCCTCATAGTTCGGGTTGTAAAGGTAGAATTTGCCATTGGTGATTCTTCCCTTCTTCGTGAGCACAAACTCACCCCGATAGAACATATATACCTGTGCCGCTTCCACCGCGATGCCATCCTCCGGGGCGACCTTCAGCAGGTTGCTGTTCTTCGTCTGAGCAGTAATCTCTTCAGTTGCAATATCCTTGGGCGAGGCCAGGAAGCCTGTTGTCTCATTGTCCCTTAGCATCAGCACAGGAACGTCCTTCGGAATATAGTCAATTGGTGTAATAACCATTGTACCTATTGACGGATTAACCTTCCTCACGATATGTGGAGTGATGCCTTCGGGTTTGGCCAAGTCAGACGATGCCGCGTAGACAGCTGCCGCGTCGGTGGTGCCTGTTGGCTTGGTGAATACGGACTTGACAAACAACCCCTGTGCAGAGCCTGTATAGTTGCCTATACCAGAGACTATCACATAATTGTCATCGCCTTGCACCTCTATCGACACGGTATAGTCTTTATCAACAACAAGTGTTGTCTCCCCGTCTTTCACGTAAGTCACTTCAACATGATCACCCACTTGTTCCATATTAATATCAATGCCCGTCGCAGCATCCTTCCCGTCACCCAAACTCTTGGGAGAGATGGTGAAGTTTTTGGTTGCCTCAGCACTTTCGTAATTCCCCTTTGCTGCTATCGTAGCCTTCACCGTGTATTCACCGGCATTGGTGGGAACTTCCGAACTATAGTTATTTTCACCTTTCACGGAATAGGTATAGGTAACATCGCCACCACTTGTATTACCACTGACAGACGGGGCGTTATTTGTGCCACCGTATGTCCATCCATCGATGGAGACGACAGGTGTAAAGGTGCCTGGACCAATGGAGAAGGTAGTAGTAATAGTGGATGATGGAAATATATAGTTACCAGCCTTTGAGCCAGTGATGCTCGTAGCTGTAGCTGTATAATTTGTACCCACATCAGTTTGAGCGCCCGTTACAGTGACAACGACCTCGTCATTGTTTACCACGTTTGTAGCAGTAGCAGTTGGTGTTTGCGCACTACCATTGTAGCCTAAACTGGTATTTCCCCATTCAATCCCCACTTCCCTCTGGTTAACTGTCAATGTGCCAGCAACGAAAGAGATAGCGTAATTTGTGGCAGATAGTCCTTTGGGCGTAATCGTATAGGCATTGCCTACATCGTCATACTGCGTGTAACTGTAATCGTAGTCAAGTGTACCGCCAAGCACTTCAGCAGTCTCTGAGCCAACAAATTCACCGTATGTTACACCATTGCCGGCAGGAGCATCACCATAGGTAATACTATGGTTATTGGCGGTAACTGTCAAAGATTTTGGATTGACTGTCAATGTCCCAGGAGCAAAAGTGATATAGTAGTTGCTATTACTCAAGCCCCCTGGCGTAATAGTATAACTGCCGGCATTGCCATATTGCTCATAGTTGTAGCTGTAAGTAAGCTCTCCATTCAGTACCGATGCCGTCTCTGTACCGGCAAACTCACCGTAAGTCACACCGTCATTCGCAGGAACATCACCATAAGTGATGGTTTTATTATTGGCTGTGATGGTCAATGGCTTCGGAGCGATGGTGAAAGTCGAAGAGCCATATACGATATAGTCACCACCGTCATTATCTGTGATTGTGACAGCAGCAGTACCTGCGTTTTTGTTATTGCTATAACTGCCTACGGTATATTCACTTTCAGGAATGACCGTTTCACCATCCATGACGCTGAATGTTGGCGTTTGTTCAGAGCCGTTATAAACAATTGAGGACGCCAAAGATATCGTTGGATTGGGAACCACACGAATCTCAGCAATCGGAGATAGTTTAGGCAATACCAATCCCTCTTGTGATATGGCAGTTATCGCCTTAATTGTAACAGAACTAGTTACATTTATCTCATAAGGAGCTGAATCTATATGTGCTGAATTTGTTGTAGGATTAGAACCATCAATGGTATAATAAATCTTGGCATTCTCTCCTGAAGGAGTTATCGCTATTTTGCTCCCTGAAGGATTGTAACTAATTACAGGACGAGGTACGATTTCTTCTAAAACGAACCGTGCATTGATATCATCTTCAGTGTACAAACCAATGATACCTCCTGTAGCTGTATAGCCTGTTGGACCTCCGTCTTTTCCAGATGCTTTAAGATCATCTTTGTTACCACCATTGACAGTATACCATTTACACAACGTGTTGTTAGCATCATTTACAGTTGCATAATTCCAGCCATGTTCTGATTTTGGTGAAAATACAATTGATTTGTTATCAGAATAAGGAGAAATGAGAAACAAAGCTTTGTCATCAAGATTTTCAACTGCTACTTCTTCAAGATGCAAACGCATACGGTTGGCATTTGTGGTTTCATTAATCTTCCCATTACACACCAAATACTTCCCGTCTTTGTTGTGCTTGATGTAATAGTAATCTGAATTGGGAGCTGGAGCCCTTTCAATAGTCCACATTGCATTGGACGCATCGCCAGAATGATAAGCGTTACTTCTGCATTTATAAGTGGTAAGGAATGGATTAGGATAGGTTGTCCCATCGGTATCCCAGTCATCAGTTGGCTTGTAGTATATCCATTCTTCCGTAGGACAAAGATAATAGTTATTTGCTGGTGTCGTAGTGTAGTCTGTACTTTTTGAATTGCTTCCAATATAATACGTTCCCGAATAATCTTGTCCCCACGCTCCCGTGGCCTCCACTACCATCATCAAAAACAGGAGGAGGAAGGTGAGCATTGACGAGGACGGACTTAGTCGCCGACGAAGTCCGCTTTCGTTGCCGACGAGGACGGACTTAGTCGCCGACGAAATCGGAGCTGGCAAATCGTTAGTTATATGTTTCGTTATCTTATTGCTCATATCTTGTGTCATATTGTTTCTTTATTTATTCCAGCGGGGGAACCGCCAGACACCCTAACGGCTGGTGAACCGACAGGCATGGCGGGCGGCATGGTGTCCAGCGGTTCACCCGTTGGAGCGTCCTGCCCTGTCATGGCCCAGGAGTGGCGGTTACAGCCTTTCTTGAAGCCTGTCAGTACCATACGCGGACTGTCGTGGCTTTCCTCAGGCTGTTCCAGCGCGCCTTCTATCTGTCCTAATGGCTGACCCATACCTTCTGCCACATGTAACGTGACATGATAGATGCCTGGCAACGCATAGTTATGGGTGGCCATGCGTCGCTGCATGCTGTGGTTGGTAGGGTGTTGTCTGTTCATATTCTTTTTTCCAGCGGGTGAACCGCTGGACACTGTTTTACACTATTACCTTATTGAGAGTTTCTTGTTGTAGCGGCCGTGGGCGGCACGGACAATGTAGACGCCGGCGATGGGGATGTTGGTCTCGACGGTCTCGCCGGGCTGGATAGTGAAGCTGGCCACACAAAGTCCGCTGACGCTGAAGATGCGCACATCGGTGGCATTGCGCAACGACGAGGTGACACCCAGCTTGTGGGTCTTTGTAAAGACGGTCAGCTGACCGTCCAGCTCGCCCTGCGTCGGGTCATTGTCGCCGATACCGATAACGGTGTCGCTGCCGATATTGATGCGCGAGATGACATACTTAGGAGCTGGAGCAGGAGCTGAGGTCGTCACTTTCGTGAAGTACGGACGGAACGGCAGTACGGTGACGGCAGGTGTCTCGTTGGTTGCCGATGCCGGCGTCTTGTCGAAGCTACTCTTGTTCTCGTTGTTCTTGGTATTGAGCACCCAGTTGTTGCCCGTCAGCGACTGCGACAGATAGTTGGTCTTAAACAGATAGCTGTCTGCCGACTTACCCTGCTCCGTATCACTGCATTCCACGCTGACACGCGCACCAGAGGCGAAGGTGAGCACCTGGCGGTTGGTGGTGAGCGTGTCGGATTCTAAGGAAGCCGTAGTCAGGGCCACAAAATCACCCTTGAGGTCGAACTCGTAGTATGTCTTTCCAGGAAAGCCAATGAGGTATGGCGTACCGGCAGCCATGCGCGGGTATTGCGGGTACTTTCGTTCGTCTTTACTGTAATCGTAATACCCCTCCTGATACTCGTCACCATGGTCATCCTGCTGGTTGTGGAGTCCTTCATAGAAGAAGTCCCAGAGGAAGGTATTGTTAACCATCTTTTCAGGAACATTGCTTGCTGCTGCAAGACTTCCGAACTTGGCCGTAAACTCATTATTGGCCTCTGAATCCTTACCGTTGTACTCGCGCAGCCAGTACTCATGCCCCTTGGCACTGCCCTGATAGAAGTGGGTCAACTCACCTTTCGTGTTCGTAGTCACCGTATCTGCCTTGAACGGCAGGCTGATGGTCTCCCAGCCTGACTGGCGGTCAACGTAGTTGTCGGGTGTACGCTGATACCACATACGACTGTAGCCGTCGAACGTGTAGGCTATCGGACAGTAGAAGTCCTGCTTGTCCACCAGCAGGTGGTCGTTGGTAGCCGTTGGCCTGCCTTCGGTGAGCGTAGCCTGTACCAGGTGGCCTGCCACCTTCGATGCGTCGGCCTTGGCCACACGGTTGTAGTTTCGGCCGTCATTATATTTGCTACTTTCCTCGTTATATTCGCCGAACTGAGGCTCATGGCTGAAGTTATTGTTCAGCACATCGTAGGTGTCCTTGTTGGCATAGCCGACGGTGGCCGTTGCCAACGGTGCATACACCAACAGGTTCGGCGTCTGTCCATAGGTGTCGATGCTACCCAAGCCTTCGTCGTCGAGCAACGGTTGGTAGAAAAGGTTGTCGTTGTATCCCTGCAGATATGCCGTAGTTGCTGTTCCCTCTTCATGCCCGGCAAAGTCGATGGCCGTCATGCCAGGATATGCATCCTTCATGGTCTTATCTGTCGGGCTTATCGGCTTAGACTTGGCAGGAATGACAGCATTGACATTGAAATGAGCCACACCCATTGTACTGCTACGGAAGTAGGCCGGAGCACGGCAGACGCGGTTGCTCAGCGGGCTGGATGGGCTGATGTCCACGAGTCCGCCGCTCTTGACGATGCGCGTCGGCCACTCCTGATGATTTCCTGCCAACGGATCATAGGTGAGCTTCTGTCCGAAGAAGATGTAGTCGTCGGGCCAGATAGGAGCGTAGGTGGCTGTCGTCGCCGACACATTGTTGACTTGGGTGGTGACCAGTCGCAAACGCATGTCGTTCGTCTCGGGTACGGTACCGCCGGAATAGATAAAGTCCTCGTTTTCGTAGCGGCTCTCCACATAGGCTTTCGTACCTGTCGCGTAATGGGCGGTCAGCAGCTGCTCGGAGAGCGTGCCGTTGTCGTTCTTCAGGTAGTTATACTGATCGCCTGTCGACTGCTTGATGCCGTCGTAGTAGCGCTTGTTGAGGTAGAAGCCGTTGAGGTTGTAGGCCACTGTTCCATTGTAGAACTCACGCTCCGTCATCGCGCGGGCGGCACCGGCGGCGTATGTTTTCGTCACAGGATAGTAGCTGTTGACCAGCGTACCGTCGTCACCGTCAAAGACGGCTTTCACAGTGGTACCTTCGGGAATATTACCCGTGGTGTTGATCCAGCAGTTCTCGACACGTCCGCCGCCACTGTCGGCCACACCGGCCGAGGTGAACGAACCCGTGACGCCAAGGTTGTAGACATTGCCGCAGAGCTTGCCGAACAGCGAATGGTCGAGGCCGCTGACGGTATGGCCGTCGCCATGGAACGTACCTGCGAAGCACTGTGTATCGTCGCCAATGGGTATCCAGCCCGTACCAGCGGGGGCGGCCGTGGTAGCCACGTACTTCTTCGGGCTGACGTTGCTGCTGAGAATAAAGTCCAAATTGGCTCCACCCTTCACGCGGTTGTTGAGCAGGGTATGGCCCTCGAACGGGTCGCCTGCCTTCTTGATGATGTCATCCACGGTGACACCTTCCTCCCTCACTCTGAGGCTCAGGTCGTAGAAGTCCTTCAGCAGGTCGAGCTCGCTCTTGGTCGGGTCGCTCTCGCAGGCACGGTTGTCGATGTAGATCTTCGAGTTGCGCATCACGTCAGGATGATCCACATGGAGGTGGTACTTCTTGTCGTTCATCACGGCATCCAGGTCGTGGTAGTTGGCCACGCTGAGCTTAACGGGGTTCGAATAGGTCTTACCCAAGTACGTCCTGGAGTAGAAGGCCACCCATGTCTTCTGGTTCTGGTACCAGTAGACGGGCGTACTGTTGTTGGTGAACGGCACACCGTTGATATGGGTCTCGGCATCATGCTCGTCGGTGTACATTTCCCATCCGTTGGAAATAATCTCGTACAGGCCGGGATTGACGGTCGGAGCCTTTAGTCCGAACTTCTTTCCAGGCAGGATGGTCGGCGGTGTGCTCAGCTGTCCTATCTCTGGTACACCACTCTCTAACTTCAAACGTATGTTGACCACATGCAGCTCGTTCTTCAGGCTGATGCCCTCGTCGTTGCTGCTAATGCCGCTTTCCTCGTCGCCTTCGTCGTCATCGTAGTAGGAGTACTGATAGACCACGGTGATGACTTTTTCCGATGTCACATCCTTGGCATTGGACTCACGCGACACATAGAGCGTTGTGGTCTCTGTAGGCTCCGCACCAAGAACGCTGAAGTGCTTCTGGTAGTTGTTCAGCTTCTTGTAGTCGCCAATATGCAGGATGTCACCCACTGCATTCGGGCCACCCGACTCGTAGCAATAGTAAACCGTAAGGGCAGACCCCGTATCATTGTCAATATGGATAGGCTCATTCACTAACAACTTATGGGCTACCGACAAGTTGCTTAAGTCAGTGAGACTGATGTCCTGACCCTTGGCGAACGGTGTGCCTCCATCGAAGAAATTCTCCTTCACGATATAGAAGTCCGCTCCGCCAACGGGTACTGACAGACGGGTGAAATACTGCTGCTCGTTCTGGACGTTCTCAAAAGCCTCCCTCGACAGCGTACGTTGCTCATCAGTACTGATTGTGTGAGACGTGCCGTCCTTGTCCTTATAGACATAGCCTAAATCACCGGCATAATACGCCGTATAGTCAACCGGCTTCTCGTCGCAATACGGCCGCGCATAAAGCGAGGTATTTCCACTGTACGTCGTGTCAGCCAGTACGTCGAAGGCATCATAGTTGAAGTCGAACTTGTCGCGGTCGTCAGTCAGCGAGCACCACGACTTGAGGGCACTGTAGTTGATGCCGCGCCTGAAGTACTGCCCGCCGTATTTACCATCCGATGTACAGCAATAGGCTTTCGACAGATGGTCCTCAACATATTTGAGAGCCTGGGTATCATCGACAGGGTCGGTATTGGTCAGAGAGTTGTTGTAAGTCATGTACTGCGCAGCCAGGTCGGTGATCATCCAATCACCTACCAGCTCGCCCTGAAGGATATAGTCCTCCTTGCCAAACTGAATGGTGTTGACACAGACATAACCCACGCCGAAGTTCGACGCCAATTCCTCGGTCACATCTGCCTTGGCGACAGCATGTCCTTCCTGAACGAGGGTACTGCCTACCATGCATTCCGTCTTGGCCACGTAGGCCTCATCCACACTGGCCTGACCTGACGGCGGCTCTGACATGAGGGAGATTGTCGTCGTATAGTCATCATACACTTCCTTGGAGATAATCTCGCCAGTCGTATAATAGCGTTGGCCATACAGGCCTTCATCATTGCCATCACCCAGCGTGAACGTCGGACCAACACGGTAGGTTTCGGCATCTGTCGACTCATTGTAGTCGTCTTTCTTCTTTCTGTTGGTCGTCACCTCGCCAGTATTATTATCCACAGTGTATGAACTGGTGCCGCTGATGAGGCTGTACCAGTCATCCCAGTCCGACGGGCTGTCCATGTCGAAGGTGAGTACATAGCCCGTATTGTGGCTGATGTTGTTCGACGGGTGGAACATGTCAGAGAACTTCGTCACGAGACTGCCATCTTTGCCGAGGACTTTCCCTGTGTTAATATAATCCGTCGTGAACGACTCAGAGTCAGTGGGCAGCATCACGTATTGACCCTCTGCATAGCGTACGCCATCGACCGTACAGGTATCGACATTGACGTAAGTCTCCTTGACGAAATAGTCCTGTTCGGCGGGTGACAGCTGATGCCAGTCCCACCAGGTGATGACATCATTCAGGTGGTAAGTGGCACTCTCGTTGTCGACCTTCACACCATCGACTCCTATCTTGGCTCCATTCTCATCTTTATAGGCATAGAGGCTGGGCTGCACATCGAGCAGCTTCAGCTTTCCGTTCGAGCCGGCGGTAATGGTGAGAGGTATCTTTACCTCCTTGTGATAAGCCGTTGCCGAACCGGCATAGGCCGATATCAGCTGGTCGTAGATATACACGTCACCCTTGATATACCAGTAGTGTGCCGGCGACTCCACGTAGCCGTCTTTATAGATACCATTCTTGGGGTAGCAGTCGTCGACAATGGTCTTTCGCTTATGGATGAAGTTACCAGAGGTCTGATACTCTTTTAAGTCTGCCTCTGCCTTGCTATAGGTATAGCGTTTATAAGTACGGGCTTCAATACGAACGTCAACATCGCCCACTTTCTTACCCTTGTTATACTCCGAGAGTATCACGTTCTGATAGTCTGGATGATGGGTCCTAAAGCCATGCTCGTTCTTGGCATAGACATAGCCACCACCCTCAATATCCTTCTTCACATTAATCAGGTCAAGCTCGATGACACCCGTCACATAACCATACTGCTTGTTGGTTTTGGTACTGTTCTCTGTCGTCAGTTCCAAGAACACACCGGAGGCCAACGCCACCTGGTTATAGCTGACACCCTTGTTACGTTCCTTTTTCTTCAGGTTATTAACCTTGTGCTCTTCGTATGTCTCACCAGGAACAGTCACTCCCTTCTCTGTGGTTTTGTCCCACTTTCTGTAGGTGTCATTGAAGTCCACATCGCTGGTCAGGTTGCCCATGTAGTTCACGAGGCTGTAGATGCCGAAGTAGTTGCCATGCACGGCATCGTCTTCAGTATCAGTCGACAGCAGGGAGTGCTGCTGATTGAGCGACACCTCACCCACACGGTTGATGGTATATTCGGTGTTGTCACCAACGTCGGCCACACGGTCCTTGGCTCCCTGCAGCACCATGCGCGAACCGTAGACGCCACAGAGGTCGGCACGCTGGATGGTGTTCAGCAGACGGCCGGCATAGATGGAGCAGAAGCCATACTGTACCCAGTAATTCTCGTTCCGATACTGGGTATCAAACAGGTTATTGTAATCCTCTTCGGTGATTTTCTCTTGCGGATAATGGGTCTTGTCATTCTTGTCTTTACACTCTTGCACACACAAGTACTTCAGCTGGAAGTAAGCACGCTCACGGTTGGAAAGCTTCCGATACTCATCGAGCGTGATCTGCTCGTTCTGTCCATAGTAGTCGGTGCCGTAGTTGGTGATGTTCAGCTCACGGTAACCATCGACCACCGAGAGGTTGCCACCACCGTAGATACCACCCGTATGCTCCGTACCCACAGAGATGAAGTCACGGTGATAGACATCATACAGCGTGGCCGTGGTGTTGCCGTAAACGGTCGTAGCATTGGCATACGTCTTATCACTGTTCGACGACACGTTACCGCCGGCAAAGACGGCGTTATGGATAATGACGCCACGCTCTACAGGATCATCGGGGTTGATGTTACCATCTATATCCTTGGCGCCAGTCAACAAGTTCAGCCATTCTCCATCATACTGCTTATTGGCATTTTTCTTGGGCAAATAGTTCAGATAGTCTGTCGGCACGTATGAATAGGCCGTATATTTTTTCCCATCGTTAGCGGTGAAGAACGTATCTGGCCTCACCTGCAGATAGGGCGACACGACAACCTTACAGTCCTCTGTCAGGTCGATATTCTTCTTCCATTTATCCTGGTTAGTTTCGCTGAGTGCCTCATAGGCTGTTTTGCTGATAATGTCACCCACTTCATGATCGTCATACGCAGTCGTACACCGATACTGGTTTTCATCACCTGAATAATAATAGTAGTGGTTGGGCGATGTCGTTCCTTCCGTATGGCTTGCCGAATTGAAATAGCCATTACCATAGACGAAGCCCACGTCACCACCGCCGAAGACGTTGCCGTAGCCTTCGGCAATGCCAGCGACAGTGCCTATCTCACCGCCGTGGATGTAAACCTCGGTCTGGCCGAAGACATAGCCGTCGGTATAGAGATCATTGGTGCCGCCGAATCCTAAGATGTTGTAGCCCTTGCCGCCACCGAAGACGTTGCGCCTGACGTGACCGTTGTACATCTCTATGTGGGTCTTGCCGTATTTGTAAATGTCCTCCAGACCGCGGTCAAGACCCGTCAAAGCAGTGGTCTTGGCACGGCCCACAGTGGCAATCTCGCCACCTCCGTACACGCTGCTGCGCACCGTACCGCCCCAGATGGTGATATGCGTGGAGTCACAGGAACTCTTGTCGTCATAGCCTGCTCCAAACAGGTTGCCACAGTCCTTCAACCTGTTCTTTCGTTTGCTGACCTCATACCACGTCTCATCGTCAAGCTTCGGCTCAAAGCGGTCGACGGCTGTCGATGCCGGAGAGGGATTAATGACAATATTACCATCATTGTCGAACATCTCATTGGCACGCAGATAAGCATAGCCGATGTAGCCGTTGTTGAGCGTAAGGTGGGCTGTACCATAGACGGCACCACCCTCACCGGCACCGTAGGCATTGCGCTGTACGGCGGGGAGGCCCTTGTGGAAATACAGGGTATCATCGGGCAGTTCAGACAGATAGCGTGTCAGGTCCTGGTCCTGGCGGATGCCGATGACGACATTGGTCTGGCCATAGATATCATTAGCATTGGTAGCTTCCAGTGCTCCTTCGTGGTAGCCCACGGAACCCTGGTAGCCGCCACCGTAGCAATTACGCACCGTTCCGCCTTCAATATAGGCATTGGCCGTAGCGACGAAGTTGTTGTCAGGATCACTGTCCTTGGCAACCTTATACTTGTCGAACACGCCACCACCCCATCCGCCGGCATAGAGGTCCTTCGCCACCGTGCCGCCATGGAGTCCGATATAAGTTGTGCCACTGACCGTGGCATCGGCACCGAGACCGCCGCCATAGCAATAGCCCCATACTTTGGAGCCCTTATTGATATAGACATTGGTGTTGGTCAGCTCATCAAGGCCGTTAACCTTGATCAGCGAAGCCAACTCATCCTGCTTGTCCTTTACTGCTTTTTTCTCAGCATCGGTGGCATCCACTGCTGCAGGGGCGACATACAGGCCGAGGTCATTATAGCCATTGCCTAAATCCAATGGCAGACTGGATGCACCATCATCCTGCTGCCACTTCTCCACCGAAGCCTTGTTGAGCACCATGCCACCATAGCCGCCACCGTAGACCTCGTAGACACTGGCATGATCCTTCAGGTTCACCTCCGTATACTGCGCCCACGTGTTCGCGCCATAGCCTGCGCCAAAAACTTTTGCGGAATAGCCATTCGAGGCATTCTGCACCACCGGTGACGAGATGTTGATACGGCTGTACAGGGTACGACGGAAAGCGTTGTTTCCACCATAGATACCACCCGACTTGAGGTTTCCATCATCATCTAAGTCCTCGTCAATCCAGTAACCCTTCATGACGGCGTTGCTGCTGGCATAGTTGATGTTGGCCTCGTAGACGTCACAGGGCCTGTCGTTGGCGATGCCGAGGGAACCGCCAAAAATACGGTTCAGGACGATGGTAGAGGCTGCTGGCACATTGATGATGGTACGGCGGGTGACACCTTCCTTGTAGCTGCCGCCATAGACATCCTTCAGCTCGCCACCTAACAGGTCGATGACGGTAGATGCCGTGACACTATCCGCGTTGGTCCATGCTACCTTAGGATTGAGCGCGGGAAGGAGTGGGTCATTGGTGATGTCATTGTTACGCATGCCCACACCACTATAGTCACCGGCACCGAACACATCTGTATTCAGATAGGCGGTCGATGCGTGTTGGTCGTCGATGAGCACGTAGCTGCGGTCCTGCATGATGTCGCGGTCGGAGTCACCGGGGTGGCCCTGGCCGGCTCCGTAGATTCTCGACACGGCATTACGGCTGTGGTCAGTCGGGCAGAAGTTGACAAAGACACTGCCCACGCGGGGCTTGGTGAAGCCGTCACGAGCAGTTCCTTTATTGTCGTCTGTAGTATCACTGGCACCCGTGGTATAGGTGTAGTCGCTGTAGTGCGGGTCGGTATAGTCGTAGTCACCGTAACAGCCACCGAAGATATAGTCCACGCGGCCCTGACGGTACTCCATGTATACCGAGGCCTTCAGCAGGTCGGGCACGGTCTTGTTTTTCGGATTGTACACATTGGCCACGGTGGTATTACCGTTGACTTGCTTCACACGGTTGCTGAAGTCAAATTCAGCACCTTCCTCGCCCAGAATACGGCCGCCAAGGTCGTTGGCTCCATAGACGTGGTCACGAACCCAGGGGAAGCCTTCATCGTCGTTGCCATCGGCTCTCACGCCTGCTCTGCCGATATAGGTCTCTGTGTGTCCGAGGATGTCGGCATTACAGCTGCCTGTGAAGCAGTTGAAGATACGTCCGTTGCCTAAGTTAATCTGGGTATTACCTGCTATCAGTCCTTCGTAGGCACCACCGTAGATGAACTCAGACTCGGCCATATTGTCATGGTCCTTGACACCGTCATTGTTGTTGTTGGTCTCGTCGTCGTCGCCACGGAATGTACCGGGATATTCACCCTTCAGGTTGATGTAGCAGCTGTAACGGCTGTTGTACTTATAGTCCCTCGTCTTGTCAGCATCATCCTTTTTGTAGTGGAATGTATAGGTCGAACCCGTACCGTCGGCAGGCTTACCGATGGCACCCATCTGGCCACCGCCAAAGACCTGGAACACATAGCCGGCATTGATGTTGATGTGCGTACTGCCCCATATCTCCGACTCTGGGCCATAGCCGCCACCGAAGACGTTCAGTGCAAGGCCAAGCGGGTCCATGCCCTGCTTGTCGAGAATCACGCCCGATTTGCGCTCCGTGATCTTATAGGTGTTTTGAGCGTAGAGGATGGCCTCACCTTCGTTCTGCTCCACTTGGTCGAAGATAGCATACTGACCCTTGCGGTCGTGGATAGTAGCATTGACATTGATAACGACATTTCCGTTGACATGGCCGGTGTTGTAGCAGCCGCCATAGACATTACCACCAACCAACCGACGATCCAGGTCAGCATTAGTACTCGTTACAGGATTCTCAGGAGTAGGCGTTGTGGCATCTTCAGGAAGCCCCACGGGATTTCCTGTCTTCACGTCAAAAGTATTCCACTCTAAGGCT
This sequence comes from uncultured Prevotella sp., assembly GCA_946409435.1. GTDB lineage: Bacteria > Bacteroidota > Bacteroidia > Bacteroidales > Bacteroidaceae > Prevotella. The sequence goes on from CAMJWJ010000008.1 coordinate 25,600, forward strand.
GTTTGCGTGGCATTCCACCGCTTGGGTTGTATCTTAATACCGTTGAAGGTGAGTTCAACCTTGGTGCCATCCGTATCGGGATTCCCGAGCATTCCACCCTCGTAGGCGGCATTCACACCATCCTTGGCATCGATGTTGGCATTGTTACAGCCACCCACCACCTTATCGTAGACGATTAATTCATGGTGGAAGCTGATGGAGGTCTTACCATTCATGATGGAGCTGCCCACATTACCACCGCAGTAGAACGAACCGATATAGCTGGTGTACTTATCATAGGTTAACAGGTCAGTCTCATCGTCACCGTCGAACTTCACGGCGGGCATCTTCTTCATGGCCGCACCCTCCATGTATTTGGCAAAAACGCTGGACACTGTCAGATCCATGGAGTTGAACTTTGAGTCATCCGTGGTTTTGTCAGTGCTATTCATGATATTCAGGATGTCATCAGGAGCAGTGTTTTTCACCATGTTCTCACCGTTGTTGCCAAGGAACACGTTGTCGATGTAAGCGTAGGAACCGATTTTCAACTCGATTTTGGGATTGGTCTCCTCGGACATCAGCGTGGCACTGTTACCACCGCAATAGACAGCACCGTGAATGATGGTAGGCTTATCCACTGTACCTGCCACACGTACCGACACCTGCTCGGCATTAGGGCGGAACAGGTTGAGGGCCTGTGCAGACCTTAACTTGTCAGAGGTAAAGGTGACACCGTTCTTCTGAAGCACCTCGTTGACATTATAGTAGAAGTCACCGTAAAGCTGTTTGTACTCTTCTTTCAGATTCGCATTATCGGTATAAGGATAGGAGCCGTTACCGCCACCGTAGACGTTGCCCTTAATCGAACTGCGGATACCAACAGCATTACCGCCCCTGACGTTTCCCGACACGTCGTTACCACCATACACATTGTTGATATCACCGTCAGAAATGATCGTCTTTGCGGCAAAGCCCGCTGGGAAGCTATAGCTTTCGTTCAAATCGGTCGTTCCCGCAATGGCCGGAATATCGTAGTTGTCGGGGTTCACGGTGGCCATACGGCAACCGCCATAGACGTTGTTGACGGTGATGTCAGGGTGGTTCAGGATCAGCAACAGACCAGTGGGGCTGGTCATGTCGCCGGCATTGCCGCCACTATACAGGCTGTTGATACTTCCCTTCCACAGGTGCCACGTGGGCTGGATGGCCATAGGGGCCTTGTTGTTGCCGCCGAAGACACGGGCAAACTGGTAGCTGTTGTCGTAATAGGCCGTGTTGATACCCATCTGCCTCAGGCGGGTACTCGTCACGAGGACACCCGCTTCACTGTCGGTGGCCGTTGATGTCGACGCCTTGGTAATTTCGGTACTTTGGTTATCGATACAGATGTTGGTGGCCTCATTCACTGTGACGTTGTCGCCACCACCATAGACATAACCATAGGTGCCTCCGCAGAGTTCCATATAGGCCTTGCCGACTTCGGGCATGTTGTCCACAGAATCAGCCACTACCACCTCTGGGTCCGACGGCTTCTCCTTGATCTCCGTCACTTTGTACTTGCCTTTGCCGGGTCCGCCAGTAATCAGCGTATAGACATAGTCGCCGTAGCCGCCGGCGAAGAGCTGTCCGATAAAGATGTGCTTGCCAGATGCCTCAGGATTGACGCGGACGAAGGTACCGTAACCGTTGATGTTCTTGCCTGCGTTCGTCTCGCCAGTCTTGGGCGTAATGCCGTTGTCAGCGGCATGCTGAAACTCCGTTGGCACATCAGCCGATGCGCCGATGGTTCCAGAAATATCGTTACCGCCATAGACGGCATCCAGAACGAGGTCGAAATGGTCAGCGCCTATCACGACAGTGGCAGAACCGCCGACATCAGCCTGCCGGGCACCACCGAACACCTTGCCGCCGATGCTGATCTGCGCATGAGCTGGCTGGGCAGCAAAGACTGTCAGCAGCAGGAGCCATAGGGTGGTACGGTTCAACAGGAGGGCAATATGTCGGGATAGTATCTTCGTCATCGTTGTATATCAATTGATTGTAAACGTCGGGTTGTCCAGGTCGTAGTCGGACAATACCTGCAGGTAGGTAGGATTCACTGTGATGGTGACGGTGTGCTCGTAGCCCCACTTCTTCTTGTCGCCACCAATGACTGCCGTAAACTTGTTCGGAGTCGTATGGCTCTTCAGCAGCTGGGGCGTTACGCTAGCGTCGGTGGGCTTGTCGTACACCTCGTACTCGGTGGTCAGCCGGAAGCGTTGCTGGTCGTAAGGAGCCTGACAGGTGCCAATAGACTGAGCTGACGTGGTCAGCAGCAGAGGCTCCGTGGGGTTGTCAGGATCGGCTTCGCAGTCAAACAGCGTGTAGGGCGTGACGCTACCGGCACTCCGCCGGTACGTGATGCTGCTGATGGGATTGGTGCCTTTGTTGTTGGCAAAAATATCCACGGTAGCCGTTACAGCATTGACTACCTGGTCGCTGTTGTTGTCGAGGACCTCGAGCTGCATCTTTTTTACCTTAACGGTGCGCAGCGCGTCATAGGCAGCACTCACCTTGATCTGGAAATGGAACTTGGCGTAGATATGGTCGAGCAGCATGCATATTTTATCGTGCATTTTCTCAGAAGAGAACGAGTAGCTGAACGCGCCCTGACGGATGTCCACGTCGGCAATGCTGGTGGCTGTACCCCAATCCTTGATGCCGACAATGACACAGGGGTCACTGGCCGTCAGCGGCTTCAGGTTGCGGACGGTGATCTTCATGCCGTCATCATAGCTGGTGCGGCCATCCAACAGACTGGCCGAGGCATTGTCAGACGTGTCGTCGGAAATCGGCACGAAGCCATAGATGCAGTAAGGCTTGGAGTAGTCGGTGATGGTAATGTTCTGCTGCCAGTCAAAGACATTGGTCTGCTCGTCCTTGGCGTATTCCAGGCGGCGACTCAGGACTTCCGACGCATTGGTGCTGTGGGCGATGAATGCCAGCAGGTCCTTGCCCTTGGGGAATGCCGTGGCGACGTCGAGTACGCTATATCCTGCCGGCAGGCCACGGGTCATGCCGCCATCCTGATAGGCATTGGCGGCCAGCGACACCTTCAGCTGCCTTCCCTCGCCTTTCGTGCTGTCAGAATCGTCAGCAGTACAGGCTCCCAACAGCAGTGCCAGAAGCAGTACAAGGCAGTAGACCTTTCCGTATGTTGCTCTCGTCTCTCTCATGTCATCATTACCAATTATGTATTTCATCTGACGCGTCACTGTCGCCTGGCTTCCAGTCGCTGATACCTGCCTTCACTGTCTCGATGACGCGCACCTTGTCGCTGCTTAGGTTGGGCAGTGCATTGTAGGCATTGGTCAGGTCGGAGATGGTCAGCAGCAGCGTCGTCTTGTGATCCTTGGTGAGCACCTGCTGGTCTTTCTCGTCAGTCGACACATCCAGATTGACAAGAGAAACAGCCAAATAGAACTTCGTACCGGGGTAGATGGTGCCCGTGAGGCACTTGAACGGCTCACCGCTGTTGTTCTCAAACTCCAGCACGACCTTCACGGAGTTCGCCTTCTTCGTCTGCAGCGCAAGGGTATACAGCGAGGGGGAGAAGTTGTCGGTCGTGCCTTGGATGAAGTCGCCCAAGCAGACGTGCTCATCCGCTAAATTGTTGTCGTAGATGATATACTCCGGGTCATTGTCGGCAACGTAACCTGGATCCGTCTCGTCGGGATACTTCGGTGTGAAGTCGAAGCCCTGAATGCGCTGTCCACCGACAAGGATAGCGGTCAGAGGGAAGGTGCCCATCGTGCCGCCACTGGAGGCTGTCAGCCGCACACTCGGACTGCCGTAGTTGTCGTCGAAGGCATAGATGGCATTGGTGGCCTCGCCGCCAGCAGGAATCTTGGCGCGGATCTTCACCTCGAGGCAGGCCACACCGTATTGCAGCGGCTCAATCAGTGCGATGGAGCGCGTGTCGGCCTGTACCGTTGCGCCCTTGTTGTCAGTGCCCTTGTTCTCGTATTCCCTGGTGGTAAAGGTAGCCCATGTGTCGAGGGGGTTTGTATCAGGGTCTGTTGTTGTCGAGATATACTTGCCTTCCTTCTGTTGTGTCGAGGTGTATATACGGCTGTTGGCATAGTAATATAGCTCGGCGGGATAAGCGTAGCTGTTGAAGTTGTTGCCGTGCCTGGTCACAAATGCCGAGTGATCCCACTTGAGGCCGGCAACACCGTCGGGCAGGTTGCCAGGATAGCCGGTCATGTCGTAGTTGCTTCCCTTCAATTCGGTGATGCTATCGAGGTCGGCATCGAACTTCACATACTGCGGGTCCTTGATAGCAGTAAGGATAGCGGTCTTGAGCGCACCGTTGGCCAAATTCTCATTCACCAGATGGTACGTCTTGTTGACGTGCTTCAGGATATTGGTGCTTGAACCGGCAAAAGGCTCAGCAACAGAATTGTAGATGTTGGCAAAGAAGTTAAAATAGGGTGCGGTAACAGCGTCGTCGAGCCACCCCGTACCTCCATCGGGACCGGCAGTGGCGATATTAGTCAGATACGTCGTAATCCACGTTTCCTTTGTCTGGTCGGTGGAAGCGGGTGGTATCGCGTGTGGCGAGAAGGTGACGTTGGCGGGCGTAAAGTCCTTGCCGGTATCGTAGGATGCCGTCAGTGAGCCGTTCACGAAGGGGTCGGTGGATGCCACGGTAGCCCGCCCATAGACCAGGAAGGATGCCAGCCCGACATACATCCTCATCGCGTCGGGCTCGAAGAAGAACTTGGCAGCACCGTTGTCAGCACTGATGGTCAGCCCGTTCGTCTCGTTGGTGATCAGCTGTAAGGGGGTGTCGCCAACGTCTATCTTCCTCTCCTCATAGAACGGTACGAGCCACAGGTTCTGTATGCCGCGGAAGTTGTCGGCGTTTTGGGTGTTGGCAGCGGACATACGCGTACTGCCCCCCTTGTTGGCAGCCACACTCATCATGAGGCTGACGGGAGCATCGTCCTGCGCCACGTCAGGCAACAGTATCTCGTCTGACGTGGTGCAGGCCGCAACGCCCCACAAAACCAGCAGGGCTATCGCGCGTATACCTATCTTATATATATACTCTATTCCGTTCAATTCGTGTAATTCATGTAATCCGTGGTCGTCAGAACTCCGGGTTGTAGTGTCCGCCAGGGTTCCAGTTGAGCTGGACACTGACACCCACCGCAGCGTCGACAGTACCGGCGGAGCCGTCGGGATTGATCTTGGCCTTGGTGATCTTCAGCTGTCCGGCACGCAGTGGCTTATGCACGTAGAAGACTGTCTCGGTGATGGAGCCGTCTGCCGTGGTGACGTAGATGCGTATCTCCCACAGGGAGCCTTCGGCCTCCGACGTGATGAAGGGGTCTTCGTTGTCGATGATAATACGCGTCAACGGTTTCTCGGGCGACGGGAACGACACCGAGCAGAACGACAGCAGGCTGCCCATATCAGCCGTCGTCACCCGCTCAGTGCGGACAATGGGTGTCGCATCGGGGGTGTAGATGTAGCTGCTGTCAGCGATGCTGAAGCCCGTGGCGAAGCCGGTGGTGTAGACCTTCACGTCGCGGGCGCCGCTGCCTAAGGTGTCTACGACGAGCGTGGCGGCACAGTTGGCGATGTAGAGCTTCACGTCGAACGTCTGGTCGATGCCTTCAAAGACTTCCATCGGCTGGCGTGCCGTAAAGACGCCAGTGGTGTGGCTGACGATGGTATCGGCTACACCACCGCCGGCCGCACCAGTACCTAAGTTTTGGCGAAGGTAAGAGGTGTGGCAGCGCTCGTCGGCAGCAAGTGCGACGACTGGGTTTTCCACGATGTTTGCCGTGGCCAAGTGCATGTATCGGCGCATGGGCAGGTACAGCGTGTAGCTGGCCTGGTTGGCATCCATCACGTGCTGGTCGTGCTGCAGGCGTATCGAGTCACCTTCGGTGTCGTAGAACGAGAGGTCCACGTCGTGGGCGAAATCGGTGAAGATGTTCTGCAGGTGTGCGCGCAGTGCGGCAGCCATCTGGAGTTCTGCCTGCGTGCTGAGTTCCGTCTGCAACTCGGTCTTCAGCTCGGTGGTCATGTTGGTGACCAGCCGCAGCTCATAGTCTAACTGGTAGTCGTTGCCGCAGTCGCTGAGGTCGTCGTCGATGGTCTTACACGACGCAACGCTGAGCAAAAGAGCGATGAATAATGAGCAATGGGTAATGAAAATGAGGAAGTGGGAAATGGTGCTGCGCTTACGTGCAGCAGTCATTTCTTTCAGTTGACAATATGACATTACGCTTTTCATTCCTGATGATTCATTTTGCATTACTCATTATTCATGTCGGAGACTTAGTTGCCACCGAGAATGACGTCGTTGAAGTTGAGGCCCGTCGACCACTTGAGGTCTACCGACAGACCGACCGTCAGCGAGCTATAGCGCAGGTCGGGCACGGTGAGCAGGGCATGCTTCAGTGAGTTCTGGCCGATGACGAAGTCGGCGGTGGTCATATAGTCTTGCATGTAGACACGCGGTGTCTTGATGCTGGTGCCGTCGGCATTGTACGGGGGCAGCGGGTGGGTCGTGGGCCACTCGATGGCAGCCAGACCGGCCTTCTCGGGATCAAGTTCGCCGATGAGGTAGAAGTGCGTGCCGTTACGGATCATGTTGTGCTCGCCGAAGAAATCCTTGCCGCTGTTGTTGAGGAACTCCAAGGCCACATAGATCTTGTCCTGGTGGTCGGCATTCTTGTAGTTATCGAAGACCAGCGTGTAGTTGGGTGTAGTGCTACCCTCGGCGGGAATCTTGTCGCTGACGATGGCACGGTCGTAGAAGTAAGCCTTATACTTGGCACCCTCCTTGGCCACGAAGTCCCAGCCGACGCGCTTTGGCATACCACCGATGATAATACCGGTGAGCTTGAAGCTGTTGTCGTCGACGGTGATGGTCTGATCTGGCTCGTCAGTATCACCGATAGTGGGGTGCTTGCTCTTCTGGATGGCGTGGTTGTTGTCCTTCAGGTCCGTCGTGCTATAGTGAACGGTGGTCTTCATGAGGGCAGTACCGTAGTTGATGTCGTTCTTCATGGCTACGCTGTGGGTAGCTGAAGTGACATGACTGGTAGCCCAGCCAGCCCAGTTGCTCTCGTTGTCCCAGTTGGCGACGCCATTGGGATAGTCGTTGATTCTCTTCTCCTCATTTGAAACACGAATGGGGCTGTTGCCGAAGTAGAGCAGCTCGGCAGGATAGCAATAGTCCTCGACAGTGATGGGGTCCTCGGAGATGACGGTCACGTCGTCGCCCATGAGGCTGGTGTTGTAGTCCTGTACATACATGAACTGCTGCTTGGATTTGACAAAGCGCAGGTGCGTGGCTCCGAAGGGGATATTGAACTCCCAGGGGAAGCCCTCAATGTCGCCGCCAGGAATGCCGGCGATGTCGGCAAAGGCTGTATGCTCAGAGGCGACGGGCCACTCGGCACCATTCAGATTGTCGGCAATGGTGGCCACGGGCAAGTACTCGACGCCCTCGATGCCGTGGCCGTCGGTAGCCAGATAAGTGCAGCTGAAGAACTTCTCAAGGGTGTTGCTGACACGTGCTGCCAGCATCTTGGCAACGGCCTCCGGCGCATTGAGGGGCGTGGCGCAACGCACCTCGTTGATGTTGGCCCACAGGTCGTGGATGATGAGTCTGACGGCAGTGGCCGAACCGGAGCGCAACTCGCCGACACCCTCGCTGATGTTGGTCATCTCGGTGTAGATGTCGGCTAACTTCTTCTCTAAAGGATACAACACATGGGTGGGATCCACCGGACTCTTGCCGTCGACGTTGGCATAGTCGGCCCAGCTCACCTCAGGATAGTTTGCGGCAGCCACGCTGAAACCGTAGGGGGCTATGGCATCATTGTTGTCGGGACGGTCGGCAGCATTGATGTCCTTGTGGTTGGCACCGGCCAGGTTGGTGTTCATCACGACGGTGAGCACACCGGCCAGCAGGTTCTCAATCTTGTGGTAGGGAGTCTGCATGGCAGAGGTCAGTCGCTGTCCGGCCGTGAATGTCACCTGGTTCAGGTTGAGGTTACCCTCCGTGGGGAGGTTATACTCGTCGAGATGTCCGAACTCCTCAGAGGCGGAGTATTTGTAGCCATAAGCGTTGCCCTGGATAGCCTTGCCGTAGAAGAGCAGGGTGTTGGTGTTGAGGGGCAGCGAGGTCTCGATGACGCGACGTGAGTTGTCCTGGTCGATGGCACCTGTGGACAGAATGGTCGACAGGTCGAATGCCTTGTCCATCAGTGCGGCGGCTGCGAGGTGCTTGCCGTCGCTGCCCGACTTATAGGAGTAGATGACGGTGTTGTCGATGCCACGGAAGACCTCTGCATTCGAAGCCTGTGTGGCAGCGGGTGTCATGCGGGTATAGTTACCCGTCGAGACGTTGAACACGAAGTTGGTCTTCACCTCGTTCGTCAAGGGGTTGTAGTTGGGATTGTCGGCCAACACATCGTCGTTGCTCGACGAGCAGGCGGTGAATCCCACTGCTCCTGTTATCGCTATCGCGAACATCAGGGCGAAATGCTGAATCTTTTTCATATCTGTATATTGTTTTCGTTTCGTAAATAGGTTACGGTGAAGGAATTATTGGAAGGTAATGTCGTATATATTACCTGCCTCCCATTGGAGATTAACCGAGAGTCCTAACTCTATCAAAGGATTACGAAGGTCAGGAATAGTGCATTCTGCTTTGCTAAGATTGTTGATTTTGAATTTTGCTATCGTTTTATAGTCTTGTCTGAAGATTTTATTGCCTGCAATCGCTTTCTGATAAGCGTCAGCCTCACTCATTTTCAACTGTCCAACCAAATAGAATTTACAACCTTTCGGAACAATTCCTCCCTGTCCCCAAAAGTCAGGACCATTATTGATGAATTCGAGTGCAACATTGACAACAGCATCTGCATCTTCAGGTGTTTCAAGAAGGAGAGTATGATTCTTTACCGTGGTACCATCTGTACTGATTGCAATGCCATCAGCCTGTTCTTGAGATGAAACGATATTATCGAAAACAGTATATTCAGTACCAGATATGGGTTGGAAATTCCAACCGACATTCTTCTGACCGGCTACAAGAATACCAGTCAACTTCAAGTCACTAAGATTGACATCGTGAGCATTTGTTCCTGTTCCTCCGTCAGGAATTGTAGCAGCAGCTCCAGAAACAGTAATATCAAGACGGGCTACACCATACTGAACGGGAGCGGTCAAAAATACAGAACGAGTATTTTTTGTAATAATGGTTCCATCCGTATAGCCTCCCTTTATAGTTGCTAAAGTAGCTGCATCCGTATAAAGGCTGGCCTTGGACGAATTTGAAGTCAAGATTGGACTCCTTACAAAATAATAGAGATTGGCAGGATATGCATAACTTCCAATATTTGCCACATTCATTGTGGTAGAATTAAATGCTGTCTCGGCGAAATTGAAACCTGCTGCCTGGGTATAGGTTCCTAAGACAGCAGCACCGTCAGGAAGGTTGTCTGAGGCAGAAGGATAGCCCGCAATTTTATCTGTAAATGTTACTTTTTTAATTCCTGCCTCGTCACCTGTACCATCTGATAACGTCACATACGTACTATTATTAATAGCATCACACACTGCAATTGCAATAGGGTGAGCATTATCTTTCAACGCATTATAGAGATCTTCTATTGCTGCTTGAAGGTGATTAGAGGAACCTGCTTTCATTCCAATAAAACTGGTATAAAGAGAACTCAACGTCTGATTTGTCGTTTCAGACCACTTAGTCACAGTCACAGTCGTAGGAGGTGTTCCTTCTGTAACTGTCTCAGTGGTTGCAGCTGTAGCAATACTATTAAGATACGTTACAATATTATTACGTAAAGTGTTACTATTACTTACACTCTCTACGATAGGCCAGGGAGCAAACTTAAATCCAGAAACGTCTGATGCATTTTCCATGCCGGAAACATCCAACATTCCATACTTGAAACGTTCGGCAGGAGTATAGCTCAATACATTTTCTCCTTCACTTTTACCAATAGCTTTTCCATAGAACAGGAAAGTTTGCAGACCTTCTGCCAACGAGACATCTCCATACAATACAGTGTTACTGGTCTGCAATAATTTTCCATTGGGAATGTAGTGATTGACTGTTTGAGCAACAGGCTTCAAAAGTTGATTAAGAACAATTGGTGTACCAATTGTACTCGTACTTGTAAAAGCATCATTAGCTGGAACATCCAAATCTGTTTTCACTGCAGAAGGAAACAATTTGATATCATTGATTCCTCGGAAGTCGGCATAGTTTTCAGAGTTTTGGACAATTCCTGCACTCTGTCGTGTCTTTCCCTTTGTATCCATAGGGATAGAGATGGTGAACTGTGCCTTGATAGGCTCGCCCAGCTGCTCGTCGCTCACTGGACTTACGATTTCCTCACTCTCGCTGTTGCACGCCGTAAAGGCTGTGACTGCGAACACTGCTGCTAATAATAGCAAAAGTCTTGTTTTTTTCATATTCTTCACTTTTTGTTGGTTATTATTATTTAATTAATTAGCTATATATAGTGTATGATTATTTTTCTATTTTTATACGTCTGTTTTCGTTATTTCATTGTCTCTTCCAACTGTCGCAGGTTCTCGCGGGCGTCGGCATTGCCGGCATCGGCGGCACGGCGGAAGTAGCGGAGGGCCTCCTCCTTCTGGCCTGTCTGCCAGAGGGCCACGGCGAGGGAGTTCTGGGCACGCTCATCGCTGCTGACGGTCTGCAACATCTTGAGGGCCTCGGCGTACTTACCCTTTGCCAACAGCTCGCTGGCTTCGTTGATGGTGGCCGCAGCCTTGTCGGGCACGTAGTCGTAGAAGATGCGGATGTAGCCGGAGTTACGCTGGTCGCTCAGCACATACTGCTTGATGTACTGCCAGGGACGCCCGCCATCGAGCTGGCGAAGGCGTCGCTCGCACAGGTTCTTGTCGGACTCGTGGTCGATAATCTCCATCGCGGCCTCTAAGCCCTTGCGCTGTTGGGCTGTGAGGGTCTCGGTGTACTTCAGCTCACCACTGAGCACATCGCTCAGCTGGTCGCGGAACTCAGCCCATGCCTCGCCACCGCCCACGGTATCGAACAGCGAGTCAGGTACGCTGAGCTGCTGCTGGACGTAGTGCTGCAGAGCCATGGCACGGTTCTGGCCCAGTTTCTCGTTGCCAGCAATGCTACCCTCGATAGAGGCGAGACCGACAATCTGTATCTTGCAGACCGACGAGGTGGTGTCGGCCATGATCTGGCGGGTGATGTCTACGATGCGGTCGAGCACCTCGGCATTGTCGCGGAAGTCGGTACGCAGCACGCTCTTGCTAAGCGGGAAGTGGACGTAGAGGGCGCCCTTCTCCTTGCGCAGGATGCGGGTGCGGTCGTATGGCTTGTATTCGGAGACGTGGGCCAGCACTGGGTTGTCGCGCTGCAGCTGTCCGGCACGACCCGTGAAGTCAGGCACTGGTGTGACGACGGGCTTGAAGACGCGGCGCACGACAGACGTCTGGGGCTGCGGCTCAACGACGACAGGCTCGGCGATGACTTCCGGCTCGACGACGGACTTCGGACGGCCAGGCAGGTTATAGACGATGTTCAGCGCGGCCTGTGGCATGGCGAAGAGTTTCTTCTCGGTACCTATCTTGCTACCGCAGTGGCCGCACTCGTAGCGGGTGTAGCGGGTATAGCCGATGGCGGCACCGATGACGGCCTCAATGTTCCAGTGGCGGCCTAAGGGCCAGGAGTAGCCGTAGAACACGCCTAAGGCTCCGAGGTCTCCCTCGCGTCGCTCGTGGCGGATGCTCTTGTACAGTCCGAAGGGGAAGTGCAGCTCGGCAGCGTTGTAGTGGCTGTAGATGAGGTTGACACCAAAGAAGTGGTGGACGTTGACACTGTCGGTCCAGTAGCGGAGGTCTGGAGACAGCAGCAGGTGACGCCACTTGCGCGACTTCTCGTCATTGGTAGGCCAGGGGCGGTAACCAGCCGTAAGACCTGTAGACCAGTGGGGAGCGAGGCGCAGGCCAACCCTGAGGTTGGGCGTCAGGGCAGCGTCATACAACAGGTTGTTGCTGATGGTCACTACCTGTCCCTGCATGTTGACAGCAACAAGCAGCCAAAGCGCAATTCCTATAATCTTCTTACAGTTCATTTTTAATTCTAATGATACATGATACATGCGCGCACGCGTGCGATGCATTTTGTATTAATTTAGTCTGCAAATATAGACATTATTTTCAACAAAACAAAAAAAATTAAGGAAAAATTTAAAAAAACGTGAAGATTTTGTAAATTTCAATAGCAAAATGCACATTTGTAAAAGGAAATTGTACAAAAACAAAGCGAAATCATGATGTACAATGGGTTAGACAAAGACGACAATGATGATGTCACGCAGAAATACGCAGATATACGCAGAAATATCAGGTTCAGGGCGAGCAGATGGAATTATTTGTCACGCAGAAATCGCAGATATACGCAGAAAAGGATAAGGTCACGCAGAAATCGCAGATATACGCAGAAAGTCTTTTATGAAAAGATATTTATTTATATTTCTCTTTCATTTCTGCGTATTTCTGCGTATTTCTGCGTGACATAAACATAATCTGCGTGAGAGAAAAACCCTTCACCAAACGAGTAATATGCGATGATACAGCAAGATACGGTGAAGGGTTCGATGTGTGATGTGTGATTTAGGTCACGCAGAAATACGCAGA
>CAMJWJ010000009.1 GCA_946409435.1 uncultured Prevotella sp.
GACCTCCAGGTTATGAGCCTGGCGAGCTACCAACTGCTCCACTCCGCGATATTATATTTTGAAATCGGGTGCAAAGGTACGCATTTTTCTCGATATTTCCAAATGTTTTTGAAGAAAATTGTAAAAAAGAGGTATTTATTTACATTTTTCATGTAAAAATTTGGCCATGTCAAACGTATTTTTTAATTTTGCACACATAAAATGCCTTGTGCAATATACGGTAACAAATAGGTAACGACTATGTCCATATCCAAAACAAGACAGAAATTGGTAGACGTGGCACGCCAGCTGTTTGCCAAGAACGGACTGGAGAGTACGACGATGAACGACATCGCCCTGGCATCTGGCAAGGGGCGGCGCACCCTTTATACCTATTTTAAGTCAAAGGAGGATATTTACTATGCTGTGATTGAGTCAGAGCTGGAGCGCTTGAGCGACAAACTTGACGAGGTGGCTGCTCGTAAGATACGTCCTCAGGACAAAATCATTGAACTGATTTACATGCACCTGAGCATGATACGCGAGACGGTGGTGCGTAATGGCAACCTGCGTGCTGAGTTTTTCCGTAACATCTGGATGGTCGAGAAGGTACGCAAGCACTTCGACGATGCCGAGGTGGAACTCTTCCGCAAGGTATTCGCCGAAGGTAAGGAGGATGGCGAATTCGACATTGACAACGTAGACCTCGTGGCCGACATCACGCACTATTGCATCAAAGGCCTGGAAGTCCCCTACATCTATGGCCGCATCGGTCATGGCATGAAGGAGGAGGACACCAAGCCACAGGTGGCCAAGTTTGTGTATGGCGCATTGGGTAAGTTTCAGAAACGATAACAACATATTCATAACAGAAAAAACACTTATGGGATTATTAGAAGGAAAGACAGCACTCATTACGGGTGCTGCGCGCGGTATCGGAAAGGCTATCGCACTGAAGTTCGCCGCTGAAGGCGCAAACATTGCATTCACCGACCTTGCAGTCAATGAGGAGACGGAGCAGGAGATTGCCGCCCTGGGCGTGAAGGCCAAGAGCTATGCCTCGAATGCTGCCGACTTCGCTCAGACGGAGGAAGTGGTGAAGGCCGTGAAAGAAGAGTTCGGATCGATAGATATCCTTGTAAACAACGCTGGTATCACTAAGGATGGTCTGATGCTTCGCATGACTGAGCAGCAGTGGGACGCCGTGATTGCCGTTAACCTGAAGTCGGCCTTCAATTTCATCCACGCCTGCGTGCCCATCATGATGCGCCAGCGTGGTGGAAGCATCATCAATATGGCCTCTGTGGTAGGTGTGCATGGTAATGCCGGACAGGCTAACTACGCTGCCTCTAAGGCTGGTCTGATTGCGCTCGCCAAGAGCATCGGTCAGGAGATGGGCCCGAAGGGTATCCGCGCCAACGCCATTGCCCCAGGCTTCATCGACACCGCTATGACTCAGGCTCTGCCCGAAGACGTTCGCAATGAGTGGATCAACAAGATTCCTCTGCGTCGTGGTGGTCAGGTAGAGGATATCGCCAACGTGGCTACGTTCCTCGCCTCAGACATGTCAAGCTACGTCAGCGGCCAGGTGATTCAGGTCGACGGCGGCATGAACATGTGATAATGCATAATTAATAATGCATAATGCATAATTATGGAGGTCGTTTACGAGGACAACCATATTATCATCGTCAATAAACAGAGTGGGGAGATCGTTCAGGGCGACAAGACTGGCGACCGTCCCCTCTCTGATATCGTTAAACAGTACATTAAGGAGAAGTATGCCAAGCCCGGCGAGGTGTTCCTTGGCGTGGTACATCGGCTGGATCGCCCTGTCAGCGGCCTGGTGATGTTTGCCCGTACGTCGAAAGCACTGACGCGGCTGAACCGTATGTTTTCGGAGGGTGAGGTACACAAGACCTATTGGGCCATTGTGGAAAAAAGGAACGGCCCGTTGCCAACAGACAGGGATGACACTTCCGACGATTCTTCATTCCTTGTTTCTCATTCCTCATTTATACGTCTTACCCATTGGCTGACCCGCAACGAGCAGCAGAACAAGTCGTATGCCCACGACCGTGAGGTGCCCCATTCCAAGAAAGCCATATTGGAGTATCGTGTCATTGGTCAGGGCGACCGCTACCTCCTGCTTGAGGTACTGTTGCTGACGGGTCGCCATCACCAGATACGCTGCCAGTTGGCAGCGATGGGCTGTCCCATCAAGGGCGACCTGAAGTATGGTGCCCGGCGCAGCAATCCCGATGGTAGCATCTCGCTGTTGTCCCGCAAGATGGAGTTTGTACACCCTGTTTCCAAGCAGGAAATCAGTATCGAGGCATCACTGCCGCCCGATAATCTGTGGGAAACACTAAAAAAATCGGGTAAATAGTTTTGTATTTACAAAAAAAACTCTAATTTTGCAGCATACTTTGCAAAGTTAGTTCTATGAAGAAAGCATTGTGGTGGATATTGGGCATCCTGTTGAGTCCTATTCTGCTGTTCGTCATTCTCACCGTGCTGCTTTATCTGCCGCCTGTTCAGAACTGGGCAGTAGACAAAGTAGCTGCCATTGCTTCCGAGAAGACTGGCATGCTCATCAGTGTGGGGCATGTCCGGCTGGCTTTCCCACTGGACTTGGCCGTCGACGACTTCAAGATGATGACGGCACCTACGGGAGAGAACGGCCAGCGTGACACCATCGCCGACGTGGAGCGCATGGTGGTCGACGTACAGCTGATGCCATTGATGCAGAAACGGGTAGTTATCAACGAGTTGGAAGTACTGAACACCCGCCTCAATACGGTAGACTTCGTTGCTGCGGCCCGTGTCAAGGGAGACTTCCACCGCTTGTTTGTCGCCAGCAAAGGCATTGACCTCGACCAGCAGACCGTCGAGGTCAATGGTGCCCGTCTCGATGCTGCCCACTTAGACATCCAACTGAACGACTCAGTGCCAGAAGATACTACGACGACCGAGACGTTGTGGAAGATACATGCCGATCAGCTGACAATAGCCAGCAGCGACTTGTTGCTTCACATGCCGGGCGATAGCATGAGCGTCGACACCCATATCGGCAGTTTGGAGGCACGCGAGGCACTCATAGACCTTGGCACGCAGACCTACAGCATAGCCAGCGTCGACTGGACTCACGGTGCCGTTAAGTACGACAAGAACTTCGAGCCTCGCATCGACGGACTCGACTTCAACCACATAGACCTCAGCAACATCAGCGTAGGCATTGACAGCATCTACTACCACGACCCGACGCTGCGCCTTGTCATGCGGCAGGTTGCACTGCGCGAAAAGAGCGGGTTGCAGGTCACCGACCTCAGCGGCCCGATAGCCATGGAGAACGGAAAACTCAGCATACCCAAGTTCCGGCTGAAGACGCCAGACTCTGACATTGACGTAGAAATGGACATGCCACTCTCGCTGATGGACTCCATCGACCCAGGTAAGATGCGCCTGCGGCTGACGGCTTCACTCGGCAAGCGTGACCTGGCCCATTTTATGGGAAGTCTGCCGGCAGACTTCCTTCAGCGGTGGCCCGACGAGCCGCTGAAGGTCAGCGGTGCACTGCGTGGCAACATGCAGCACATGGAGTTCGACAATCTTGACCTGTCGCTGCCCTCAGCTTTCCATGCCACTGCGACGGGTTTTGCTGCCAATCTCAATGACCCGTCGCATCTGTTAGCTGATGTCCAGTTCCGTGCCGAGGCCAAGAATCTGAATTTTGTTACCTCCATGTTGCCTCGTGACGTGCAGCGTAACTACCGCATACCGGCAGGGCTGCGTGCCGATGGGCGCCTGAAGGCCGACGGCTCCAACTATACCGCTGACGTTACTGCCCGCGAGGGGCGTGGCATGGTACGTGCCAAGGGGGCTTTCAATGCCGATGCCATGCGCTACGATGCCAAGGTCAGCATCCGTGACCTGAACATCCACCATTTCATGCCGCGCGACTCTATCTATACCTTGACGGCTGACGTCAATGTCAAGGGGCAGGGCACTGACTTCCTGTCGCCACGTACCACGTTGACAGCCGACGCCAAGGTCAACCACCTCCGCTATGGCCGGTGGAACCTTGATAACATCACCGCCCAAGCTAATGTGCGCAACGGCCATGCCTATGCCGACCTCTACAGCGACAATTCTCTGATAGCAGGCAATGTAGCTGTTGATGCCCTGTTGAACCGTAAGAATCTGTCGGCAACAGTTACCGCTGACCTGAGCAGCGTGGACCTCTACAAGATGCGGCTCGTCGAGAATCCGCTGTCGATAGGCCTCTGCGGCCATGTCGACGTGACGTCTGACATGAAGTACGACAACTACATCAGCGGACTCGTTAGCGACCTCATCATCCGCGACTCTTCACAGACGTACCGCTCTGAGTTCGTCGGACTGCACCTCAAGACCACCTCTGACACTACCCTGCTACGCCTGCAGAGTGGCGACTTCATCGTAAAACTCGATGCCAGCGGCAACTACGAACAGCTCGGCAAGCAACTGACGACGCTGGCCGACACCGCTTTTGCTCAGTACGACAAGAAAGTGATTGATCAGCTGGCCCTGCGTCGCCTGCTGCCCACCATGAAGCTTCATGTGGAGAGCAAGCGTGACAATCCGCTGCTTACCATGCTCAAAAGTCAGGAAGTGGAGTATAAGGATCTGCTGCTCGACATGAACACCTCGGTAGAAACTGGTCTGAACGGCAATGGGCGCATCCATTCTCTGGTTGTCAGTGGTGTACGCCTCGACACCATCAATTTCCGGCTGACACAGCGTGAAAACCGCCTGTCGTTTGGTGGTCAGATACGCAACAACAAGAAGAATCCGCAATTCGTCTTCAACGCCCTCTTTGATGGAGTGCTACAGGAGCGTGGTGCCACTTTCGGTGTGCGCTACTATGACGCGGCCAATAAGTTGGGAGCCCGAATAGGCGCTAAGGCCGAGATGGAAGATGGCGGATTGAGGATGCAGTTCGTCCCGGAACGGCCTACGCTGGGCTACAAGGAGTTCAATCTCAACAAGGACAACTACATCTTCTATGGCACCGACGGCAAGGTAAAGGCCAAGATAGACCTGATAGCCGACGACCGCACCGGTGTTAAGATCTACTCGGAGGAGAACGACAGTACCGCCTTGCAGGACATTACCCTCAGCCTCCACCACTTGAATCTCGACGAGGTGACTTCCGTCATCCCCTATGCACCACGCATGTCAGGACTGATGAATGGTGACTACCACATCATCCAAGGTGCCGACAAACGTATCTCGGTGGTCAGCGACATGGCAGTGCAGAATATGAGTTACGAGCACAGCCCCATTGGCAACGTCAGCACCGAAATGGTGTATCTGCAGAAGGGCGACTCGGCGCATGTCGTGGAAGGCCGACTCATGAAGGATGATATCGAGGTTGGGCTGTTGACGGGAACCTACTATGATGTTGGCGAGGGTAAGATTGACGCCAAGGTGAAGCTGACGCACACGCCGCTGTCGTTGGTTAACGGCTTCGTGCCCGACCAGTTAGCAGGACTCTATGGCTACGGTGACGGTGAGCTGACCGTCAGCGGACTGGTGTCCAGTCCGAAGGTCGACGGAGAGATTCTGCTCGACTCGGCACGGCTGGTCAGTGTGCCTTACGGTGTCACGCTACGCTTCGACGACGACCCTGTACGCATCGTCAACAGCAAACTGCTCTTCGAGAACTTCGACATCTACTCCATGAACGAGAACCCGCTGACACTGAAGGGTGAAGTGGATTTCCACGACACAGAGCATGTCCAGACGAGTCTGCGCATGCGTGGCCGGAACTTCCAGGTCATCGGTGCCCGCGAGAATACCAAGAGCATAGCATACGGCAAGGCCTTCGTCAACATCTTTGCATCCATTAACGGCGAACTGGACAAGCTGAATATGCGCGGGCGTCTGGAAGTGCTGCCGTCTACCGATATGAGCTATATCCTGCGCGACACGCCGTTGACTACGGGCAACGAACTCGACAACCTGGTGCGCTTCACTGACTTCACCGACACTACACAGGTCATCGTGACACGTCCTTCCATCGACGGATTCCGTATGGACATGTCGCTCATCATTTCACAAGGCGCCCATGTTAAAGCTTGGCTGAACGCCGACCACTCCAACTACATCGACCTGATGGGTGGCGGCACGCTGCGTATGACGATGGCTCCCGGCGAGGACATGCGTTTGACAGGCCGCTATTCGCTGTCGAACGGAGAGATGAAATACTCGCTGCCCATCATCCCGCTGAAGACGTTCACCATCCAGGATGGTAGCTACATTGAGTTTACAGGAGAGGTGATGAACCCCACGCTGAACATCACCGCCGTCGAGCGTACCAAGTCGTCGGTCACCAATGCTGCCGGCGTGGCCCGCACCGTCGAGTTCGACTGTGGCGTTATCATCACCAAGACGCTCAACGACATGGGACTGGAGTTTACCCTCGACGCTCCCGAGGACACCCAGCTGTCCAGCGAGCTGAAGGCTATGAGCATCGAACAGCGCGGCAAACTGGCCGTTGCCATGCTCACCACTGGCATTTACTTGGAGGGTGGCGACACACAGGGATTCTCAATGAACAATGCCCTCAGCTCTTTCCTCAATTCCGGCATCAACAGCATCACGGGCAATGCCCTGCGCACCCTTGACCTCTCGTTTGGCATGGACAACTCCACCGACGCTGCGGGTCAGACCCATACCGACTATTCGTTCAAGTTTGCCAAGCGCTTCATGAACAACCGGCTGCGCCTCTCCGTGGGTGGCAAGGTGTCGACAGGTGCCGAGATACAGGACCGTAACGACTCATTCTTCGACAACGTCATGTTGGAGTATCGTCTCGACGATGCCGCCACTAAGTATGTCAACCTCTTCTTCGAGAACAATGCCTACGACTGGCTCGACGGCTACACGCAGAAGTATGGCGGCGGTTTCACCTGGCGCCGTACCATGCAGAACTTCACCGACATCTTCCGCATCACCAAGAATGCCGTCACGGGACTCTTCGGCCGCTCCGCCACCACCGTGACCCCGTCGCCCACCGACCAGCAGCCCTCACCCACCGATACCCTAAAAACGAAAAAGAATGCGCCATAGCCATCTATATATTATAATAGGTATAGCCGTGCTCTTCGCCTCCTGCTCAATGACGAAGGACATCCCTGCCGATGACAAGTTGTTTACCGGCTTAACCAATATTTCCTATTGGGAGTACGACGAGTGCCCCCATTTCCACACCACGATGAACGAGGTCGATGCCGCCCTGGCCACAGCCCCTAACGGAGCCATCTTCGGCAGCAGCTACTATCGTCTGCCCTTCTCGTTCGGCGTTAGCGTGTGGAATAAGTATGCCGACAAGGACAACGGCTTTGCCCGCTGGATGACTAAGACTTTTGGCGAGCAGCCCGTGCTCATGTCGTGGGTCAACCCGCAACTGCGCTCCCAGGTGGCTGGCAACGTGCTGCGCAACTATGGCTACTTCAACGGCAGGGTGGAGTACGACACCGTGCCGCAGAAGAATCTGCGCACCATGAAGATAGGCTACCGCGTCTATCCCGGTCACCTCTATACCCTCGATAGCATCGGCTACTTCAATTTTTCTCCCCATGCCGACAGCATCATCCACAGCTCGCTGGGGCAGGCCGTCATCCACCGTGGCGATCCCTTCGTCGTGGCCAACCTTGAGGCCGAGCGCCAGCGTGTCGGCATGTTGTTGCGCAACCACGGCTACTATTTCTACCAGCCGGGCTACGCCTCTTATCTTGCCGACACTTTCCTCGTCGAGGGCAAGGCCCAGCTGCGCTTCCAGTTAGCCAGCGACGTGGCGGAGGCTGCCAAGCATCCATGGCACATCGGCCGCATCAACATCAATATGCGTAAGACGGCCCGTGAGGTGCTTAGCGACTCGCTACGCAGTCGCTACTTCACCATCCGATTCAATGGCAAGAAGCCACCTGTCCGCCCGCGTGTCGTCATGGCCGACCTGAAGCTCAGGCCTCGCCAGCTCTACACTTATGAGAACCATCTGGAGTCGATGAACAAGATCAACGCCATGGGTCTCTTCTCGTCCACCGACTTTCAGTTCACGCCCCGCGACACCACTGCCTCGTGCGACACGCTGGACCTGACGCTTAACTGCACCTTTGAAAAGCCGTGGGACGTCTACTTCGAGACCAATTTCAACGCCCGCACCATCGGCCGCCTTGGTCCTGAGTTGAAGATGGGTGTGTCTCGACGCAACGCCTTCCGTGGCGGCGAGAAGATTGACATCAATGTCCACGGTTCCTACGAGTGGGCCACCTCTGCCGGCAGCTCGATGAACAACTATGAGTACGGTGCCGACGCCAGCATCACCTTCCCGCGCATCATCGCCCCCTTCTTCGGCGGCAACCGTATTCGCCGCGATAAGCAGGGTCGCATTATACGCCGCCGGCGTTACTCCACGCCGTTCACCATTGCCAAGCTGTCTTCCGACGTCATCTACCGTCCTGGCTACTACAAGATGCATGTCGCCGCCGGCGAGTGGACCTATCGCTGGCAACCCACAGCCACCAGCCGTCATGAACTGTCGCCGCTGAAGGTGAAATACCAGTTCATGAACAGCCATACCACGGCCCTCGACTCACTCATGCGTACCAACGTCTACCTGTCGGCCACCATGGCTGACCACTTCATACCCGAGATGCGGTACACCTACATCTACACCAGTCCTGAGACGATGAAGAACCCCATCCGCTGGGAGACCACCATTGCCGAGTCGGGTAACTTCACGTCGCTCGTCATGATGGCACAGGGCAAGCGATGGAACGACAAGGACAAGAAGCTGTTCCGCAATCCCTACTCACAGTTCATCAAGGTCGAGACCGACTTCACCAAGACGTGGACACTTGATGCCAGTTCCAAGCTGCTGGGTCACGTCAATGCCGGTGTCATCTACTGCTATGGCAACAGCGACTGGGTGCCCAACTCCGAGCTGTTCTACGTCGGTGGTGCCAACAGCATCCGCGCCTACTCCGTCCGTGGCCTCGGCCCAGGACGCTTTGCGGGCTTTGGTGGCGACAAGGCGCTGTCGTATCTCGTTCAGAACGGCGACATCAAGTTTGTGGCCAACCTCGAGTACCGCCGCCAGCTCTTCGGCAACCTCCATGGCGCCCTGTTCATTGACACCGGTAACGTGTGGAACTTCCGTGAGAGCTACACCACAGCCGGCGATGTCGCCATAGCTGACGGTGGCAAGTTCCGTCTCGGCGATTTCTTCCGCGACCTGGCTATAGGCACTGGCATCGGTCTGCGCTACGACCTCAACTTCCTTATCCTGCGCCTCGACTGGGGTATCGGGCTGCACGTCCCTTATGACACAGGGCGGTCGGGCTTTTTCAATGTTGACGGCTTCAAGCGTAACCAAACGCTGCACTTCGCTATCGGCTATCCATTCTGATTACACTTCATTTGTTATATTACAATCTATTATGAAAAGACTGATGATGCCCCTCTTGCTGACCCTTGTCGCGATGGCAGGACAGGCGAAAGGAAAAGAAGTCGTGTGGGAACAGCCCACGACAACGTTTGGTACGAGTTACGGCGACGGGTACTTCAACCTCGTCCTTGACGTGACGAAGGTGGTGCTGACGGCCGATGAGACGGTGGTGCACATCACTGCCCGGCAGCGGTCCGACTACCCAGAGCATACATGGTTCCAGTTTGCTGGCGACACCTACCTGCTGGTGGACGGCCAGCGTTACACCCTCGTGTCTGCCGATGGCATAGAACTCAACAAGCATGTCGTGACCGGGAAGAACGGCAAGCGTGACATGGCGTTCCACTTCCCGCCGCTGCCGAAAGGCACTACGTCGTTCGACTTCATCGAGGGCGACGGACAAGGTGCTTTCCAAATCAAGGGCATCAGACCCGTAGAGGAGCGCTGGAAGCAGCTGTTCCCTTCCTATTGGCGCGACAGCCAGGGTGACTGGAAGATCGCCTTCCTCGACGACTGCGCCATCTACGACTGCCGCTTCTGGAGCTACACGCAACGTGACGTGAACCAGAAGACTGGCGAGGCCACGCTGGTGATGACCAACGGCAGCGACGAGCTGAGGGTCATTGTCGGCAAGGACAAGAAAGGTACGCGTACCATACAGATTGGACAGCAGAAGGCCGTGTATTCCATGATTACCAGCCGTTTCCTGCCTGACTATCCCACGAAGGACACCCGTACCGACTTTGTGGACACTGGCTACAAGACGGACACCGTGACCGTGGTGGGCTGGATCAAGGACATGCCGGAGCACTTCAAGAAGGAGAAGACTTTCAGATTCGGCTACGAGGACCTCTATACCGACAATCAGGAAGAGGTCTTTGCCCTTCTGGACGAGCAGGGACGCTTCAGCGTGAAGATACCTGTTCTGAACAGCACCGAGTTCTTCTGCGACTGGAGCCGCTGTTTCATACGTACCATGCTGGAGCCGGGCAAGACGTACTTCCTGCTCTACGACTTCAAGGAGGGTCGCCGCTACTTCATGGGCGACGATTGCCGTCTGCAGAACGAACTCTTCAAGTATCCCCTTGACTGGAACACGGTCGAGATGTATGAGGGACAGGAAAATGCCGGCAAGGGTGCTGCGGAACTCTTCGACCCGTACATCGCCTCGGTGGACAGTCTTCTGAAGACGCAGTATGCCTACATCGACGCACTCTGCGAACAGCATCCCACGCTTTCCACCCGTTTCAATGTCTTCAGAAAAGGCAACACGCTGATGCAGCAGGCTCGTTCCTTCGGCCAGGCGCGCTTCCGTGTCAAGGGTATGCAGTTGTCCGACCGTGCCCGCCGCTATGCCTACGACACGTTCTGGACGAAGATAGAGACGCCCTACACGCTGTACCGCGGTCTGAGCAGTTTCATGCGCGACTACTTCGACGATGCTACAAGGGCACGCAACGCCGTGATTTCATACAATTTGGCTGACCATTACAAGGAATTTGCCACAAACGACGAAGAGCTGGCCCTGCTCACCCGTTGGAAGAAATGGATTGACGAGGTGACACCCATCATCGAGGCACAGCCCACCATGGATGCAAAGATACGCAAGTCGCAGGAACTCGATTCGCTGAATGCCGACCTGGCGAAAGCGGTGGAGAAGATTGTTCAAAGGCCGCAATCTGCAAAGATTGTCAATAGCGGGATGCTTGTTAACGAACTGAAAGTACACCGCGCCACCCTCGACTCGCTTGGTGCCGCCCCGTTCATCAAGAATCTCTGGCTCACCCGTCGGGTGCTGTCATTTATTGAGCATGAGCGCTTGTCGCTGCAGCCCAGCGTGATGGACTTGGTGAAAGCCTCAATCAGCGATGCTGCCGGCCTCGCAATGATTGAACAGCAGAACGACTTCTACCTTGCTCTGGAGAACCGTGAGTTCGACAAGCTGGTGCTGAAGTCGTCGGACAACCTTGCCGGCCTGAGCGAGGGCGAGGCCCTGTTGCAGAAACTCGTCGAACCCTACAAAGGAAAGTTCGTGCTGTTAGACATCTGGGGGACGTGGTGCGGTCCGTGCAAGGAGGCCCTCTCGCACTCCACCGAGCAGTATGCCCGGCTCAAGGACTTCGACATCCAATATCTCTATCTTGCCAACCGCAGCCCGCAGGCCTCGTGGGAGAATGTCATCAAGGAGTATAACGTCAGCGGTCCCAATGTGGCTCACTACAACCTGCCCGAAGCGCAGCAGTCCGCCATCGAGCGCTACCTGAACGTCAACAGCTGGCCTACCTATAAACTCTTCGACCGTGAAGGCCGTCTGCTTGACCTGAAGGTCGACCCGCACCACCTCTACGACCTGGCGCGCCTATTGGAACAGCTGTCGGGCAAGTAGCCTCGCTTAAATAACTATGAATTATGAACTATGAACTATGAATTATGAACTATGAACTGTCCATTAGTTGCCGCTAATCGTCCATCGGGTAGCGGACGCCCCACTCTCGGCGCAGGTCGTCCATGAGCTGCATGACGTACAGCGTCTCGTCGAGCGGCATCTCGCGAGGCTCCAGCAGTCCGTCCAGCAAGGCTTGCCGACAGGCCGTGAATTCATACTCGTAGCCAGTAATCTGTTGCGGCACGTGGATGTCCTCTACAAACTCACGGTCGTGGGTGTTCACGGTGATGCGCTGCGGGTTGTTGATGTTATCGATAATCAGATTACCCTCCGTGCCGGCGATGACCCCGATATTGTCGCCCACACAGCATGCCGACGACTGCACGTTGGCCAGCACGCCACCCTCGAGCACTATGCTGATGGCATTGGTGAGGTCCATGCCCGTGTCGCTCTTGACGCATTGCGAGAGGATACGCTCAATCCGGCCGTCGCAGAACATGCGGACGAAGTTCAGTGCATAGACCCCCAGGTCGAGCAACGCACCGCCGCAGAGGTCGGGGCGCATGATGCGCGGCTTAGGCCCCATCGAGTAACCCAGTGTGGCAGTGATGAGCCTCGGCGTGCCGATGCGCCCGTCGGCTATCAACCCTCTGACGATGCCGACGGCAGGCTGATAGCGTGTCCAGATGGCTTCAGCCAAGAATATCTGTCGCTCGTGGGCCAGCGACACAATCTCCTTTGCCTGCCGCAGGTTGGCCATGAAGGCCTTCTCCACCAGGCAAGGCTTGCCGGCCAGCAGAGCCTCGCGGGTCACGTCGTAGTGGTGAGAGTGAGGCGTGGCGACATAGACGAGGTCCACCTCTGGGTCGGCTATCAGTTCGGCATACGAGCCGTAAGCCTTTCGCATGTTCCATTTCCGTGCAAAGGCCTCAGCCTTCTCCTGGGAGCGTGATCCGATGGCATAAGCCTCACAAAGGTCCAGTCCGTTCAGGGTGATGGCAGCCTTCTCGGCTATCCATCCAGCGCCGACGATGCCGACGCGCATGATGTCATTTGCATTCATCCGTTTATTGGTTTGTTGGCTTCTCTTTAGACGATGGGCGAAGACGATGGTTTAATAATCTTTAACGGGAAATTTTCCCGGTAATTGCGGGATTTTTTCCTGCCAGTGTCGTACCCCAAAGAATTTTTTTTGTTGCAAATCTGCCACTTCTGCACCACTCGCTGACAATCAGTCGGTTAAGCGGAGCAGATAGGGTGCAGTAGTGACAGATTCGTTGTAAAAGCTTGCCTTTTTGCACTTTTAACGCACAAATGGCTCGTCATTCAAAATAAAAATCGTAACTTTGTAGCCGATGAAGATTTAGAATGAATTAATAATAATATGTAGATTATGATTTCTGAAGAATTACATTCCCAATTAAGGCAGAAGTATAATCCTGATGGCTCTAACAGACGATTGTCTCAGTTACGCATGGTGGAGTTGTTGAGTTTTTTGGATTCTTTCTGCCATAAAAACAATATTGATTATTGGATTGATAGCGGGACATTATTAGGGGCTGTACGACACGGCGGATTTATTCCATGGGATGATGACACAGATGTCTGTATGAGAAGAAAAGATTATCTGAAGTTTGTGAAGTTGTTTGGAAACAACCAATATGGCGATTTCGTCCTGCAAACTCATCGTAATGATAAAGGTTATTTTCGTTTTTGGAGCGTTGTAAGAGATTTAAAGACGGAGTATGTTCATAGTGACGATATGCCATGTGAGCAAATGTTAAAATTCAGGGGCTTACAAATAGATATCTTTCCGGTAATTGACAGATATACTACTTGGTCTGTTAAGATTGCGAGAGCTTTCTCCTGGAGGGTTAATTATTATTATGTTAAGGAAGCGCATTCCAAATATCATTTGTATACAAAGTTATTCTATTTTTTAAGTAATAATATTGTTTTTCCGCTGCTAAGACTCTTCTTTCGGAAAAAGCAAGACAAACTGATTTGCGATTATGGAGTGGGATTCTACCATGAAAACCGAAATATAAATCATGTCTTTCCGCTCTCAAGAATAAAGTTTGAAGATGTTGAATTAAATTGCCCCAATAATCCGGCAGCCTATTGTGAACTGTTATATGGCAAGGATTTTATGGAAATGCCAAAAGATGATTTGATATATGATCATCATACAACAGTATTGTTTAGATGATAATGGCTATTATAAAAATTTTCCCACGGTGGGAATAAAACTTTCCCACGGTGGGAAAAAATTTTTCCCACGTTGGGAATGCTAAAGAGTTGCATAGTTATTGACTTTTCCGCGTTGAAAAAACGCCAGCGTACACGTCAGCTGAAGCCGAGCTGTAAGCAAAGACTCAGAGATAGCCACTCTCTGCAATCACTTTTTGTCGAAAATAGGGATCTGAAATGTTAAAATCCGGCAATATCTGTCACCACTGCACCCATTCTGCACCCAGCTAACAGATTGATGTACATGAGGTTAACATGATGGGTGTAGAGGTGCAGTAGAATTGAAAAAAATCAGTATATGCCGTACAAACCGTAGATGCCCACCATCATGGTGCTGATAGATCTTGTTACTGAGTTTCGGAAATGAAAAGAAAAACAAGTTTTCCTTTTGCATTTCGTTCAACTTTTCGTAACTTTGCAGCCGTAAAGAAGAATCGATAATGAGAGATTTGTTTGAGAATCAATTTCCTGTTCAGAATAAGAGGACACAAGGTGGTGTAGCTACCTCTCATGTAGTCTGTTCGGCCTACATAGACAACAACGATGAGGTTTTTAAAGACATTTTAAAGCTGTTTGTCAAGGAAGGCAGCACGATTGCAGACGTGACTTTCGGGCTGGGTGTGTTTTGGAACAAAGTTGACACATCCAAATATAATATCTTGCCTTCTGACTTGTATCTCAAACCAGAAACCGTCCAAAGATACTCAGAACTGAAGCCGCGTGGCGGCATCAATTGTAAGCATTTGCCCTACGGCAACACCTCCTTAGATGCCGTGGTTTTCGATCCGCCATATATGGAGAGCTTCTACAGAGACCAGACAGACCAAATCGGTGGTACGGGTACACACTTCTCTTTCAGGAGAGCTTATTCTTCAGGCAAAGGTGATGAAAAGGCTGAAGTGGCAAAATACCACGATGCCGTTACTGAAATGTATATAAAGTCAGGTGCTGAGGCTTTCAGAGTGCTTAAAGACAATGGTATCTATATTGTGAAATGTCAGGATGAGGTTTGTGCCAATAAACAAAGGCTGACTCATGTGGAGATTATTACGGGATTTGAGCAATTGGGTTTTTATTGTGAAGACATATTTATTGTTGTACGTACCAATAGGCCTGTCATAAGCAGATTGAAGAAACAGGTTCATGCTAGAAAGAACCATTCTTATTTTTTGATCTTCAGGAAAATGAAGTCAAAGATATCAAATATTATAACAATAGAGAAAGGAGAGGCTTAACCTCTCCTTTTTTCTATCAGATAGTCCATTAAAGAACAGATATCTGAGGTAAAGATTCCTTCAATAGGATATGTGATAGAGACGGATGTCTTCATAAGATACTTTTGGCAATTCTTCGGTATAGGATTCTTCTTACTGCCTTTACCTGAATGTGGTATCTGCTCGTTCAATGCAAAGGCGAACTCCCATCTCTTGTTGAACATATACATGTTGACGGCGAGGATATCAAAATCTCCATATTGCAAACAGGTTGTTGTTACAGTCTTTCCATTTGGTAATACAATGGGACGGCAGTCGGATGCATCGCATTGCACGGTGGCTTGAAAGTCAATGTCTTTTCTTTTCTGTGGGACTTTGATAGAGTTTGTCTGCAGGGATTTTACTTCTATTTTGAATGTGTGTCCCCTGTACTCAATAGGTAGGTCGTATTTCTGGGTTCTGTCATGGTCGTCAGGCTTTGGGAGAACAGCAATTTGCTCGTTTCCTGCTAATATCCCCCTCAGTTTTATCTCACCTAAATAGCCGATGATAGTTCCTCTGAGGCTTGGATTCTCTTTCAATACTGCATCTAACTCTTCTACTGTTATAGACAACTCGTCTAAAAATGTCTTGTTACTCATATTTATGCTATTTTGAACTTTCTTGATAACGGATGATTGCATTTACAACTTCCCTCACCGAAAAATCTTCCAAACTATCATTTTCGAGGAATAGAACTTTTTCTATATTAACTCCAAGTGAGTCACAAATGGTTACTATTTGCTTAATCGTATATTTATGGGGCTGCTTGTAGCTGTCAATATTCCCCATCTGTCCTGGGCTTATGTCAAGCAACTTTGCAAATGCCAGTTGCGTTATACCTTTTTCCTCACGAATGCTTTTGATTCTGTTAATGACCTTTTGTTGATATTCTGTTTTCATTCTGTTTCGCATTTTACTTTGCAAAGATAATGTAATACTCTCAAAATGAGTTTCTCATTTTGAGAGTATTTGAGGCTTTATTTCAATCCTTCTATGAATCATGGATTACTCTTTTGCCAAAAGGTGCATAGTACGAGCCAACCCAATGTTTCGACAATAAAAACAAAAAAACAGATTTTTGTTTTGTATTGTTCTCACTTATTCGTAACTTTGCCACCGTGATGAAGATAGAAGACAAGGTAAAGAACATACGGCAGGCAGTGCTCGTCGCACTGCTGCTGTCGGCAACTGTCGTACAGGCCGTTGCGGCCGTGGAGCAGACGGCTGCCGACCACGAGGACAACGGGCGACAGGAACTGGCTGCCATCGACAGCCTGGAGCGCAGGGGAGAACTGACGGCCGCCATGGCCAACAGCCAACGGGCCGTCTGGCATCAGGACCGCTCGCAGCTGCGCACGGCAATCATGTACTACAAGCGGGCACTGGCCACCAACGAACTGATGCACCCCGAGGTGGCTAACTACTATCAGGCACTGTACAACCTGGTGATAGCCCTTGACAACACCAACAACATTGACGAGGCCATCAACTATGCCACCAACGGCTATGCACGGGCACGACGGGACACGACGGCCACCGTGCAGGACTGGGCCAACCAGCTGCTGGCGCAGGTGGGCTGTTGCCAGCTGAAGCTGGGGCGTGACGCAGAGGCGTGGCGTACCCTGCAGCAGGCCCGTCAGCAGGCCGAGCAGCTGGCCTACCGCCATAAGCAGTCGCCGTACTATGCCACCACGTGTTTTGAAATGGCCAGCATAGTGGCCAACCAGTACCTGAATGCCTTCAAGTACAACGATGCCCGTCCGTGGGTAGACATGATGAGCCAGTGGCTGCAAAAACTGCACCAGACAGGTGCCGAGCCGGAACTGCTGGAGCGCTATGCCGCACAGGTGGACATCGACCATGCCATCATCCTCAACCGTACCGGCCAGCATGACCGTGCCGAACAGGTGTACCGCCGTTTCATGGACTCTGACTATGCCTCATCATACGGTGGCATATACGACCAGGCCTATTATTTAGAAGTCACCGAACAATGGCCGGCCCTGCTGAAGATGTTGCCCACGATAGAGGCTTTGGAACTGCAGGAGCAGACGGTGCCTACGCTCGACTACCTGCTGTCGACGCCGTCGACGGCCTTCAAGGCATTGCTGAAGACAGGACACCACGAGGCGGCACTGCGGAAGGCTGAGGAAATCATCGGACTATTGGACACCGTACGCAGCAACCAACAGAAGAGTGACGCTGCCGAACTGGCCGTCATCTTCGAGACACAGGAGAAGGATGCCCAGATAGCCCGCCAGCAGGCAGACCTGTCGCGCCAGCAGCTGGTGGCCGGCACCGCCATCTTCATCGTCGTCGTCTTTGGATTGGCCATTTTCATCTTCTTCCGCCAGCGGGCAGCAAAGCGCCTCGGAGTGGCACACCAGCAGCTGCAGCAGGCTTACGACCAGCTGGAAGAGACCACCGCCGCCAAAGAACGCATCGAGAGTGAGCTCCGCATTGCCCGCGACATCCAGATGTCAATGGTGCCACACGTCTTCCCTGATCCTGGCAATGTACGTTTCGACCTGTACGCCTCGATGGCTCCTGCCAAGGAGGTGGGCGGCGACCTGTATGGCTACCTGCTCAGCGACGACCGTCTGTACTTCTGCGTCGGCGACGTGTCGGGCAAGGGCGTTCCTGCATCGCTGTTCATGGCCCAGGCCACCCGCTTGTTCCGTACGCTGGCTGTACAGGGCATGATGCCTGCCGAGATAGCCACCCGCATGAACGATGCCCTCTGCGTTGACAATGACGCAGGTATGTTTGTCACCATGTTCATCGGCATGGTCACCCTCTCAACAGGTCATTTCGACTTCTGCAATGCAGGCCACAACCCGCCAGTGTTAGGAGCCTCCTTCATGGTGATGGTTCCCAACGCCCCCATCGGTCTCATTCCGGAATTGGAATACCAAGGCGAACAGATAGACAGCATCAAGAGCAGACAGCTCTTCATCTATACCGACGGACTCAATGAGGCCGAGAACCAACAGCAGGAACAGTTGGGCGACGACCGCCTGCTGGAATTGCTGCAACAGGCCGACTGCGTCAGCAGCCGTCAAGTCGTCGAGACACTGCAGCAGGCTGTGGAGCGCCATCGTAACGGTGCAGAACCCAACGACGACCTCACGATGATGTGCCTGAGAATCTGATTTGATACAAAGCCGTCAAGTAGAGGAATACGCAAGTCAGACAAACTTGGTGTAGCCAAGTGTCAGCACACTCATGCGTATGCCCTCGACGTGGCGGATGCTATCCGATAATGCTGTGATGGTGGCACCGGTAGTGCAGACGTCGTCAACGATGAGCACGTGGCGGTGGCGCAGCAGGTTGTCGTTGCGAAGCGTGAAGATGTGCTCTACGTTTTCACGGCGCTCCAGATGTGACAGGTGCGTCTGGCTTTCGACGAACGGCTTGCGGCTGACGGCGTGGCTGACGACAGGTATTCCTGTCAGCTGGCTGATGCCGACGGCAAGCATCTCACTCTGATTGTAGCCCCGCTGGCGCAGACGGTTGCGGGCCAGGGGCATGGGCAGCAGGACATCGATGCCGTCGAAGAAACGGGCTGCCTGCAGCTCGGTAGCCATCAGGCGCCCCATGTCCTCGCCGATGTCAGGGCGGTTGGCGTATTTCAGCTCGTAGACAATCTGGGCTACCTCGGAGTGTGGCGTAAAGTAGAACAGGGCAGCAGCCCGCTCAACGGGCGTCAGGTGCCAGAAGGCCTGCGCCATGATGTTCTCGGTGGGATTGTACTGAAATCTCGTCCGTGGCAGGTGCAGCATACACACACTGCAGATGCTGCGCTCAGTCGGTGACAACCGGCTGCCGCACATCACACACTGTCGCGGGGATATGAAGTCAAGGATTCGCGTCCACCAGTTCATTGCTTAATAATCAGACAACCATTCTCAAACGTCAAATTCATCTGTTTCGTCTACGTCGAGGCACTGGCGGATGACGTCGAACGTGAAGCCGCGGCCTAAGGCAAAGCGTGTCAGCTTCTGGTTCATCTCGTAGTCGTTGGCAGCACGCGTGGAACGTCGCTTCTGCTCTAAAAGGGGGCGAAGCACGTCGACATACACGTCGTCGTCGACCTCGTCGAGCACCTGCTGGCGAATGTCGTCGGCGATATGCTTCTGCCAGAGGGCCTGCTCCACCTTGCGGCGGCCCCAGTGGTTGTAGCGTACCTTATCTTTCACGAAGGCGCGCGCGTAGCGCTCGTCGTTGACGTAGCGTTCCTCGACCAGCCGCTGCATGACGCGGGCCTGTGCACCGGCATCCAGCTGCCAGCGCTGCATGCGTTGCGTCATGTCCCACTGGCAGTGCTCAGCCTGTGCACACAGTGCCGCCAGCGTCAGGTATGCCTCTTGTTCTGTCTTTTGTGTCATGGGATGTTGGGTGATGGATGATGTGCGATGGGTGATGGATGATGGGTGTTGCCCCTGACAAAGCGTGGCTTGCCGTATTGATCGTCAAGGGTCTGAACCTGGTCGAAGCCCTGTATGGTCAGCAGGTCGGCGACGCGGCCGACGTACAGCGGGTTGCACTCAAGCCACAACATGCCGCCGGGACGGAGCACGGACTGGGCGTGGCGGGCTATGGCGCGGTAGAACAGCAATGGGTCGTCGTCGGGGACAAACAGCGCCAGTCGCGGCTCGTAGTCCAGCACGTTGGACTCCATCTGTGACGCCTCGCTGGCGCAGATGTACGGCGGGTTGCTTACGATGATGTCGTATGATGGGTGATGTGTGATGGATGATGGATGATGATGTAGCACGTCGGCCTTCTCGACACGGACATCGGCACCCTGGCGACGGGCATTGTCAGAGGCCACCCGCAGGGCGACGGGCGACACGTCCCAGGCTATCACTCTGCTGCCACTGAGGGCTAAGGCCAGCGTGACGGCGATGCAGCCGCTACCCGTTCCGATGTCGAGGATATGGCATTTCTCCAAGGGGGGACTGGCGGTGGACTCGAAGTCTGCCACTATCAAGCGACACAGTTCCTCCGTTTCCGGCCGTGGTATCAACACACCGGGTTCTACATGAAACATGCGGCCGCAGAACGGAGCCTCGCCCAAGACATACTGTACTGGTTCGCAGCGTTCCAGCCGGCGGGCTATCTGTTCCAATTCACCATGCGGCACGTTAGCGTCTTGGCCTGTCAGCAGGTCGCTCATGGTCAGTCCGTAACGCACCTCATAGACCATGCGGGCAATGGCTTTCGCCTCGCCCTCGCCGTAGGTTGGCGCCAACCGGTGCCATAGTTCTTGGTAGCTCATATTTCTCAGCAAAGGTACTGCTTATTTCCCACACAGCGTAAGCTGTACAAGGCTTTAACCTTTGTTAACCCAAGTTTTGCCAACTCTACTTTACAATCATTCGGAACGGGTGAGGCAAAAGAATTGTTTTTTTGTGTTTATAGACGTTCAAGCAGAATTAAGTGTGGCTACAACCACGATAACTGCAAATATTTTTGTACCTTTGCCGCCGCAAAAAAGTAACTTAACAATAGACTAACAATGTATCATATTTACGAAGGTTTCCATCTCGTTGAGGCGTACCATAAGGTGCGTCATCAGCGTAAGTACCATCCGGAGGACAGCACCAAACGTGTGCTGAAAATGGCTCTCGTGGCTATCGTCACCCTGATTCTCTGGAACATGCCTGCCGAATGGTTTGGCATACAAAATCTCACCGTCATCCAGCAGCGTATCATCGCTATCTTTGCCTTTGCCACGCTGATGTGGATACTTGAGGTGGTGTCGTCGTGGGCCACGTCGGTGGGCATCATCGTGCTGATGCTGCTGTTCTGTACCGACAGCGGCATAGCGCCAATGGTGAACGAAGAGGAGGTGGGCAAGCTGCTCTCCTACAAGGGCGTCATGGCTACGTTTGCCGACCCTGTCATCATGCTGTTTATCGGTGGTTTCGTGCTGGCTATTGCCGCTACGAAGACGGGACTGGATGCCCAGCTGGCCAAGGTGTTGCTGAAACCTTTTGGCACACGCAGCGAGATGGTGCTGTTAGGATTCCTGCTTGTTACCGGACTATTCTCGATGTTCGTCAGTAATACAGCCACGGCTGCCATGATGCTGACGTTCCTCACCCCCGTGTTCCGCCAGTTGCCACCTGAAGGCAAGGGGCGCATCGCGTTGGCTATGAGCATCCCCGTAGCTGCCAACCTCGGCGGTATGGGTACGCCCATCGGTACGCCGCCAAACAATATCGCACTGAAATACCTGAATGACCCTGAGGGTCTGAACCTCGGCCTTGGCTTCGGCCAGTGGATGATGTTCATGTTCCCGCTGGTCATCATCCTGCTGTTTATCAGCTGGCGCATCCTGCTGAAGTATTTCCCCTTCACCCAGAAGACCATCGAACTGAATATTGAGGGTGGCATGAAAAAGGGCTTCCATGCTAACGTGGTCATCGTAACATTCTTTGTGACGGTGCTGCTCTGGCTGTCCGACCGCTTCACCGGCATCAACTCGTACACCGTTGCCATGATACCCTTCATGGTGTTTGCACTGACAGGAGTCATCAACAAGCGTGACCTGGAGCAGATTAACTGGAGTGTCATCTGGATGGTGGCCGGCGGCTTTGCCTTAGGCTACGGCTTGAATGCTTCGGGACTGGCAGCCAATGCCGTAGAGAGCATCCCCTTCGGCGATTTCTCGCCACTGCTGATCCTGCTGCTTGGCGGTGCCATCTGCTACGTGCTTAGCAACTTCATCTCTAACTCGGCCACGGCAGCACTGCTGATGCCTATCCTCGCCATTGTCTGTGGGGCTATGGGCGACAAGCTTGCTCCCATCGGCGGCACACCCACCGTGCTCATCGGTGTGGCCATCGCTGCCTCAAGTGCCATGATACTTCCCATTTCTACGCCGCCGAATGCGCTGGCCTTCGCCACTGGTTTCGTGCAGCAGAAAGACATGGCCCGGATGGGCATCATCATGGGTGTCATCTCCATGGTGCTTGGTTTCTGCCTCGTCTACCTGATGGGAACGCTGCATGTGATATAAAGCGACGGCAAGGTAGATAACCTCTGACGTCCGGAAATGGAAATAAATACACCGCCGAGGACCATGCGTGGAACCTCGGCGGTGTTTGCCTTTGGGCTTGTCACCCTTGGGCGGTGTTTGCCTTTCGGCGGTGTTTTATCATAGTTTCATTTGTCAGTCACATGATAGTTGAAGTAGTCTACGTCGACGTAGCCGCCAGCCTTCTTCGTGGCATAGCAGAACAGGGCGAACTTGGAACCCATGAAGAACCGCTGCCAGTCGAAACGCATTTGGTAGCCGTCGCCAACCTGAGTCCACTGACTGCCGTCGCTACTGTAATAGAAGGTGGCAGTGTCCTTGCTGCCGGGACGGAAGTCGCCATCGATGCGCAAGTAGATTTCTTTGTTTACGGGTGTGCTCCAAATCACGCGTTCGGTGACATCCTCGACGGCCTTCTCCCTTTTCGATAGCTTGACGGACAGTTCTGTCAGTTGCAGTTCTGTGTTTCGCCCCTGCTTCCTGACCATCAGCGCACACGTCTCGTCGTTGAATGCTGCAAAACCGGCGCAGTCGCCGTCCTTCATCTTCGTCAGGTCCAGACGTACGGCACCGCTGCACGTCGGACCCTCCATGCGCTGTGTCAGCGTGTTGGGGGCAAGATAGAGGTTTGATACCACGCGGTTGGTCTTCAGACGCAGCCATCCTGGCCGTTCCGTAAGGCTCCACGACTGGTCAATGGGGTTGTGGTTCCACTGCCAGTGCAGTCCCAGACGGCTGTCGTCAAACTGGTCGCTGCACACGATATGACGCTCTGTCTCGCCGCTCTTTATGGCGCGCATCAGTGTCGGCACACGCCCTTCCTCGTCGCCCAGCATCGGCCATCCGTCAATCCAGCGGCACGGCATCAGCGTCAGTACACGCCCTACGCCGCCACGGTCCTGGAAGATGATGCCGTACCAGTCGCCGTACTCATTGTCGACGATGGTGCCCTGTGCCAGATGGGGAAATCCTCCAAAATCAGACTGGAGGATGACGTGCTTCTCATAAGGTCCGTGGATGTCGTCGGCACGGTAGCACACCTCACGGCGATGACGACCGGGGGCATAGACGTGCGAAATCATGAGCAGATAGTACTTGCCGTGGTGCTTGATCATGCGCGAACCCTCCAAAAGACCTGTCTCGTCAGCCTCGCGCTGGAAGATTTGCTGATGGGTACCCTCAATGACATCACTCAGGTCAGGTTTCAGCTCCATCAGCTCACCAGTGCCATAGATGACGTAGACACGGTTGTCGTCGTCGAAGAACAACGAACAGTCGTGGAAGTGGCGCATGCGTGACAGCAGCGTCCATTCGCCCTCGGCTTTCTCAGCCGTAAAGATGTAGGTGTCGCCTATGCTGCCTGGCTCGTTGGGTGCTAACAGCGCAAAGAAACGGCCGTTATGGTACTTCAGAGAGGTGGCCCACTGGCCGCGGCCGTATGCCGTACCTTCCTGCAGGTCATACTTTGGCGAGTCCGTCAACCGGTTGAAGACATAGCTCACGGTTTCCCAGTTCTTCAGGTCTTTCGATCGCATGATGGGAGCGCCAGGCATGAGGTGCATGGTCGTTGATACCATATAATACGTATCGCCTACACGTATGACGTCAGGGTCTGGCACATCTGCCCATAGCATGGGGTTTCTTACAAATCCATCAGTGCTGCCGGAACGCTTTCCGGCAGCTTCTGAGGTTACAAAACAAACTACTAATGATAATATTACTAAAACAAATCTTTTCAAATCCAAAACTTTCATGTCTTAGTTTCTGCTTGCAAAGTTACGTACTTTTTTTGTTTTTTGCATTGTACAGCGTTTCACAAACTTTGTGATTTGTATCATGTGGCAAAAAACACCATATTTTTTTAACGTTTTGTGTGTCGGGAATCCCGTTAATGATTGCGGAAATTCCATTTTGAGTTGTCGCTGCTGTAGTCGTATTCTGCCAACGTCGGTGTACTGTCAGCAGCAGAGTAGATACAGTAACGTGTATTGACAGCCGGCTGACCGGGGATGCGCTTAGGCATGATACGGAAAGTACCGTCGCAGAGCTGCTCGATGCGCCATAGCTGCTCGTCGCTGCCTGTAAAGGCGGGAACGGTGGTCAGTTCCTTGTTTGCAGTAGCGGCAAGGGCGCGGTCGGTGCCGGCAATGGTGATCTTGAAGTAGGGATTCGACAGATAGCCGCCAGCTTTGTCGACGGGCGTTACCGTCCAGCGCTGCCAAGGACGGAACATGTAGTCGCTGCAGCGTACGGCAATCTCCCCCTGCGGCCATGTGCCCTGCACCTCTTCGAGTGTCTGGTCAGGTACGGGCTTGACTGGCTGCTCCATCTGGTTGCGGTTGCTCCACCGCTGACGCTCCTGCTGGATGCGCTGGAAGTCGACGGCCAGTTCCAGAGAGTAGCCGCGGCGCTCGGACTCAATCTCGAAGGTGCCTCCCTTGAAACGGTCACCGGCAATAGGCCAGCCGTTGCGCCACAGTAGTGGACGGATGCCCAGCACACTGCGTCCGCCGAGATTGAAGTCTGCTTCGTAGTGGCACGACATCACCTCGACACCCTCGTCGATAATGGTACGTCCGAAGTGGCCGGGACCACAGACACGGTCGCCGGCAGCAATGACCATACGGCCGCCGCCGTGGAACATGTCACGGCCAATGTTGTCAAGGTATGGTCCCTCGACATTGCGCGAACGCCCCACCACGATGTTGTAAGTGGAGTTGACACCGTCGCAGCAGGTGCCGTGAGTCCCTAACAGGTAGTACCAGCCGTCCCGCCAGATGAGTGCGCTGGCCTCGCAGTCGATGGCGACGTCCTTCTCGACATTGCCCTTGGCGCGCTCACCAGTCGTGGGATCAAGCTCTATGAGACGGATATTGCCAAAGTATGTTCCATAAGTTGCCCACAGCCGGCCGGTGGTGGGGTCTAACAGCAGGCTGGGGTCGATAGCGTCGCAGTCCTCCATACCGTCGGAAGAAGCCACCTCGACGGCTGTTGACCACTTGAAGTCAGGCGACTTCGGGTCGAGGGTCTTGTTCCACATGGTAAGGATGCGGCCGTTGTGTCCACCAAAGAGTCCGCCGCCAGTAGCACCATAGATACACAGGTAGCGGTCGCCGATCTTCATCATGTCAGGAGCAGCACCGCCGCCAGGCCTTTCGCCGCCTCCATGCCATGACCATCCGTCATCGCTGATGATGCCGCCACCGCCTGTTCCGAAGGTGTACCACTTGCCGTCACACTCGGCCAGTGTGGAGGGGTCGTGAATGTAGGGCGCACCGATTTGCGCCTTTGCAGGGCTGAATGCTAAGTTGCAAGTGATAAATGATAAGGTTATCAAATATTTTGTTTTCATACGCTATGTCGTTATTACGTTATTCCGATAATTCCGTTGTTCCGTTAAGTCGTTATGCCGTTATTTCGTGGAAACCGTTACGCTATAATTCTTAACGGGATTGCCTTTCTCGTCGATGAAACGGGCACAGAAGTCGCTCAGGCCAGGTCCGTTGACCAGTGCAAAGCGCAGTACGTTACGGCCTTTCTTCAGCGTCAGTCGCTGAGACACGCAGTCATCCTCCACCATACGGCGGTCGCTCTCAAGTGTCAGTACACGGTCGCCGTTAAGCCACCACATCGAAGCACCGTTTGAGCCGACGGCTAACCGTACGCCGTCAGTCTGCTCAGGGCAGTCGATGACGGTGACACCCCAGAAGAGAGAGTTGTATGGCTGACAGCCGTTGGCTTCGGCAAAGCGGAATACCTTGACGTTATAGCTCTCGCTCTCCACGGCATGCCAGCGCAGTGTCTGCTTGACTTCCTTGGTTGCTGCCGGCCCCATCTGCATCCTCGTATCCCTCGGTCCGCCGGCTAAGGCGATACCGATAGCGTTGACTTTCTCACCGTCGCGAGGCAGCTTGTTGTCGTCAAACTGTCCTTTGAAATACTGTTTGGCGAGGTGTTCGTTCAGATATGTGTCGGTCAGAATGATATTGGAACGGACATTGTAGTCGATAGGTTCGAGCAACATCCAACGGCGGATAAAGCCGTTGGCGTCAGGCTGAGAAGCGCTGGCATTGGCAGCAACGGGCTGGAAGTAGCTGTTACGGTTTTTGAACTGAACCCAGTTGACGCTGATGCTGGCATCGCCCTCGCAGGTTACGACAAGGTCGGTGACGCCCTTAGGTACGTACTCCAGCGAGACGGTCTGTGTGAGCCACTGGCCCGACTGGTCACGACGGAACTGCCCCATCTGGGTGATGACCGTCATGGGGATGCGTGCAATGACTTTGCCCTTGGCCGTTTTCTCGCGGATGCAGAACTCGCTGTTGCCACTGGCCTTGACATTGACGATGAGGTAGGCATTGCTGTTGACACCAGTGAAGTCCACATCGGCATAGCGTAGCCAGCTGCCTCTCTCGGGGAGGGTAGCCTCAAAGCCGCGGAAAGTGTTCACCGTGTCAATCAGTGCCGTCTTTACGTCACTGCTGGCAGCGCTGTAGCGGTCTATCTCAATCTTTTCTGTAGCTTGGTTGATGCCTACGCCACGCATGGTCTGGTGAACCTCCTGAATGGTGCCGTCTGCATTGAAGTAGAGCTTTTCGATACAGGCTGAACGGCGCTTGTCGTCACGCGGCGA
Organism: uncultured Prevotella sp.; assembly: GCA_946409435.1. GTDB lineage: Bacteria > Bacteroidota > Bacteroidia > Bacteroidales > Bacteroidaceae > Prevotella. The sequence continues at coordinate 27,046 of CAMJWJ010000009.1, forward strand.
GAAATAGTTGTGGTGATAGAACAGGTACCACTGGCCCTTGTAGTTGACGATACTGTGGTGGTTGGTCCAACACCCGTTGGGCTGCTCGGCCATGATGAGTCCCTTGTATTCGTATGGGCCCATCGGACTCTTGCTCATCGCGTAGGCAAGGACTTCCGTCTTCTCCCTCACATAAGGATAGGTCAGGTAGTAGTTGCCGTTGTACTCGAAAGCGAACGGACCTTCAGCCTGACGGTTGGGCAGCCCCTTTAGACAGTTGACACCCATCATCTCAAATTCACGCTCGCCCCATTTGACCTTCTCCTTTGGTGTGTCGTCAGCGAGTTCCTTCATGTTGGGTTTAAGCTTGGCACAACGTCCTGCCCCCCAGAATATGTAGGCATTGCCGTCAGAAGCTTGCAATACACACGGGTCTATGCCGTTGATGCCCTTAATGGGCTCTGACTCAGGAATGAACGGTCCTTCGGGTCTGTCGGCTATTGCCACACCTACGCCAAAGCCCCTGCCGTCTTTCGGAGCCGAGGGGAAGTAGAAGTAGTACTTGCCATTGCGCTCGACGCAGTCGGGTGCCCACATGGAATAGGAGTCGGGTCTGACCCAAGGCACTTTGTTTTGGGTTACTATCATGCCGTGGTCGGTCCAGTCGGTCAGGTTTTCCGACGAGAAGACATGGTAGTCTTCCATGCAGAACCAGTCCTGTCGCTGTCCTGCAGGTGGCATAATGTCGTGCGACGGATACAGATACACTTTACCGTTGAACACGCGGGCAGTAGGGTCTGCCGTAAACTGGTCACGGATAATAGGGTTCTGTGCCGTGATTGCCAGAGGTAAAAAAGTGAAAAGGAAGAAAAGAAAGAACTTTTCCTTACCGCTTTTTACCAGATTTCTTTTGTTCTTCATCATCACGTTTTATCTAATTATACATTATTATTTCTTAAACTGCCACCAGTCCAGACGAATGTCGCCCTGCGTCTTGCCGAAGCAGATGTACAGGTCGTGGACACCTGTGGCTCCAATGACTTTAGTAGAGAAGGTGCGGTATTTGTCAACGCTGCCCGTTGTCTTGATGACGGCTGTGCCGACGACGGGACCGTCTTCGCTGTCGAGGTGCAGCGTGACGTCAGCACCGCCCATGGCAGCGGCAGTGATCGAGAACTGTCGGGCACCTTCGGCGAAGTCTACACCGCGCAGCCGGATATATTCACCGTCGTTCACGTCGTAGATATACATGTTGCGCTTACCTGTAGATGCCGGCATGTCGTTAACGACCCCCGTATTGGCAATGCCCATCTTGGCAGACTTCAGTCCGTAGCCCCAGTTCATGGTTTCGGCCTCTACGCGCCGGTATGGATTCAGCCAGTGTAGTTGCTGCATGGGCTGCTGGTCCAACCAATAGGGGACTTCCTGTATGGTGCCGTCAGCATTGTAGGTCATCTCCGTAGCCGATACGGAACGGCGCTCATGGTGCACAAAGGTCTCAAGGTGCATCAGGTCGTAGTTCTGTCCGAAGACATACGAATGGCCTTTGAAGTCACAGATGCCAGGATGATTGCCTCGATCACGTGGTGTAGGCTTCATGATGTAGCCCTTCCATTCCCATGGTCCTGTAGGCTTGTCGCTCATGGCATAGCCCAAGGCCTCGGGGCAGCAGGTCGAGGCAAAGCCGAGATAATAGTGGCCGTTGCGCTTGTAGAACCATGGGCCTTCCTGGTAATTGGGTATGTGTGGCAGCTGTGTGACGCCTGTCTTCAGCGATGTCATGTCGTCGTTCAGCTTAGCCCAGTAGGTGTGTGGGTTGCCCCAGTACATGTATGCCTGCCCGTCATCGTCGGTGTAGACACTGGGGTCGATGTCGTTCCAATGCTCCTTCTGCCACACGAGTGGCTCGCTGAGCGGGTCCTTGAACGGCCCGTAGGGTGAGTCGCTGACCAGTACGCCGATGCCATGTCCGTGCAGTGGGGCATAGAGGTAGTACTTGCCGTTGCGTTCGACGGTCTGTATGGCCCATGCTCCATTCTCGCGGCTACGCCAGGTGAAGTCCTTCAGCGATGCCACGGCACCATGCTCAGTCCAATTCACCATGTCGGTAGTCGACCAAAGGAGCCAGTCGTACATGAAGAATCCTGCCGACGATTTCTCGTTCACGTCGGGGATGTCCTCCGGTGAGGCATCGTGTGACGTATATAAATATAAGGTGTCGCCTACGACTAACGGCGACGGGTCGGCGGTGTACTTCGTCTGGAAGAGTGGCATGTTCACCTGTTCCAGTCCGCGCATCTCCCACCAGTCGAAGTTAAACAGCTTGGGACCTTTGCGCCCCTTGAAGGCGAAATACAGGTCGTGCGTGCCAGTGGTGATGGCGGTCAGATCGAGTGTCAGTGTCTGCCACTTCTCCCAGCCGCCCGTAGCGGGCACGTTGAGTGTGCCGAGGAGTTTCCCTGCAAGACTGTCTATGCGTATCTCTATCTGTCCGCCACGCAGTCCGCTGGCCACGCGGGCTGTGAATGTACGTGGCAGCTTGTTGCCGAAGATCACGTTCTGCAGCTTGATGTAGTCACCATTGTGGATGTCACTGACATAGACTCCCACCTCGTCGTTCTGCTCTGTCTTCACACCGTGCGAAAAGGCCATTGTCTCGGCCTCTACCTTGCGGAAGGGGTTGAACGTGGCGACAGGCTTCACACCCTCGTCGGTCGGCATGATGGTGGGGAAGCTTCCGTCAGCATTGTATTGGAACTCCTCGACAGCCACGCTGCGTCCGAAGCCTCCGCCGTTAGGCAGTTTGCCTGTGTGGTAGAAGAAGTAGCTATGCCCTTTGTAGTCAGCAACGCCGCAGTGGTTGGTAAACGAGTTGGTGTTGCAGAGCGGCATCACCTCGCCGGCATACGTCCACGGTCCGGTGGGGTGGGGCGCTGTGCTGTAGGAGATATGCTCTGGTACGCCGCCGGCAGCGTAGAGCAATGCGTAGCGGCGGTTGTTTCCTGCTTTTCCTTTCTCGTTTTTCATCTTCATCAGCCATGGTCCCTCTACATACGAGTCCTTGTACTGCTTGCCTTGCTCGCGCTTGCTCATGATGGGACCTCCGAAAGCTTCCTCGGTCATGTCGAGACGGCCCAGCTCACCACTGTATGATATCATGTCACGGTTCAGCTTCAGGTAGTAGCATTGCGGATTTCCCCACATCAGCCATGCCTGCCCGTCGTCGTCGATCATCACCGTGGGGTCGATGTGATCCCACGAGCCGTTCTCAAACAGTGGTTTGCCGATGGCGTCGCGGAAGGGACCAGTAGGCGAGTCGCTGACGGCCACGCCGATGGCCATGCCATTCGACAGTTTCGAGTGTGCACAAATGTACCAGTAGAATTTGCCGTCGCGCTCGATGGTCTGCGACGCCCATGCCCTGTCGTCGGCCCATGAAAAACTCTCCAGTGCCAGCGGTGAGCCGTGGTCCTGCCAGTTTACCATGTCTTGTGTGGAATAGACGCGCCACTCTTGCATCCAGAAGAAGTCTGCACCGTCTTCGTCGTGTCCGGTGTACACGTACATCGTGCCGTCGTGCACCATGGGTGCAGGGTCGCTGGTAAACCATGTCTGTACAAACGGATTCTGAGCCATGCCACCTGCTACATTGCCTAAGGCGGCGAATAGAAGCAATAGTTTTTTCATCATTATTGAAAGGAATGCTGTTTAGTTTGCTAATAGAAATACTGCTTGCAAAGATACGAATAATCCGTGAGACTGACATTGTGCCATGTCTCACGGACTTTTGATAGTGTTACAAAATGGTATTGAATAGTTGTTAAGTTATTATGTCGTGTTTACTTGAATAGCAGCGGAGCCATCTCGCGCAGCGAGCGACGCCACGTCAGGAACTCGTGGGCAGTGCCGTCGCTGATGAATCCGTGGGCATTGTAGCCTGCTGCCTTCAGTGCCTCCACCGACTTGTTGATGCCGTCGGGGCGCTCCTTGGAGCCACAGCTCTCGAAGATGACGCGGGCGGCCTTCGTGTCCTTGATGTCGTCGGGCATATAGGTGCCTCCGCTCAGCAGTCCCCAATAGCCGAACACCTCAGGACGGCGGAGCGTGATGAGTTTCGTCTCCATGCCGCCCATTGACAGTCCTGCCAGTGCGCGGTTCCACTTGTCGGCCTTTGTCAGGAAGTTGTTGTCGATATAGGGCATCAGCTCGTCGATGAGCAGTGTCTCAAACTCTTTGGCAGTGAACTGTCCGATGCCTCCGAACTTGATGTTGTTTGTCAGTCCGTAAGCCATCACGATGATGAAGGGCTTCACCTTTCCGTCGGCAATGAGGTTATCCATGATGAGGCCGGCATGTCCCTGTTTCGACCAACTGGTCTCGTTCTCGCCCCATCCGTGCTGCAGATAGAGCACGGGGAACCGCTCTTGGGTAGCCTTGGCACCCTTGCCGACAAGTTTGCCGTACGTCGGGGGCAGGTAGACCATAGCCGTCTGCATGCCGCCGGTGCTGGGTGACGGGAAGAGTACCTCCGTGATAGTTCCGTGAGGAATGTTCTGACGGCAGGCGTAGAAGTCCTGGTCGGGAGCGGGTATCTCGATGCCGCTCTCCCAACGGCAGGAGCCGAAGTAGTTGTGCGTGCCGGGGTCGTTGACCACACCGCCGTCGATGGTCAGGTGGTAGTAGTGGAAGCCAGGATCCATCGGGCCTTCTGTCGTTCCAGTCCACACACCGTCATTGTCCTTGCGCAGCACCGTGCCGCCGCGTCCGCCGAGTCCGAGGCTGACAATGACCGACTTAGCGTCAGGAGCTACCACACGGAAGCGCGCATAGCCCTGCGAGTTAACCTGCGGATACTCCTGGCCAGGCTGGTTCAGCTCGTTAGGACGGAAGTCGTCCCTGACCACGGCATTGTCGGTGGCGGGATTGAAGTCGCGGACGGCATAGTAGGCTGGCTTCGGCTTATAGTTCTCGTCGAAGGGCAGCGGATGGTTGTTCACGCCGAGCCATGAGTCGCGGTCGCCGAGGTTCCAGAAGGTTACGCAGTCGATAACATCCTTGTGCTTGCGCAGTATCTTGAACACACGGTTATACTGGTCGGTGAGCATGGTGTTCAGGTACGGAGCCAGCGGCTTGTTCTCACCGCGCGAGAAGCGGAGCTGGCCACCCATCTCGGTATTGATGCGGATGTCAAGTTCAGTGACGTGGATGTGCTTCACCAGCTCTGAGTATTTCGTGATGGCGTCGTCGATGTCCTTCTCCGACGGGCCGTAGATGTTGTAGTGTCCCTGCATGCCGATACCGTGAATAGGCACACCTGCATCCTGCATCTTTTTCACCATATTATATATACGGTCGCGCTTGCCTGGGTCGCATTCGTTGTAGTCGTTGTAGAACAGCAGGGCGTTGGGATCGGCCTCGTGGGCAAATTGGAAAGCCTTGGCAATGAACTCATCGCCGCAGAGCTTGTAGTGACGGCTCTCGCGGTAGGGGTTAGGCTGCTCGCCCGGGCGGCGTGGCCATCCGGCGTTGTCGCTGATGGCTTCGTTCACCACATCCCAGCAGTAGACGATGTCCTTGTAGCGGTTTACCACGGTGTGGATGTGCTCACGCAGGCGCTCGTAAAAAACTTCTTTCTTCACTTCCTTGCCCTTCTTGTCGGTGAACATCCAGTCGGCAAATTGTGAGTGCCAGCAGAGACAGTGGCCGCGCAGCTTGATGCCGTTCTTACGGCAGAAGTCGGCTATCTTGTCGGCGCGCTCGAAGTCCCATACGCCCTCTTTAGGATGCAGCATGCCTGGCTTCATGTCGTTCTCGGCCGTGATGCTGTTGAACTCGCGGTTGACGAGGTCAACCTGCTCCTGTTCAGAGACGTTACGCTGGTTGAGCGCTACACCGATCATGAAGTAATCCTTATAGGCATCCTTCAGGTGTTTTCCGGGGTGGGGGTCAGCAGGTGCTCCCCATTGTGCCCACATCGGGGCGACGCAGAGTGTCAGTAACACTACAAGCGTCCACTTAACGGTTTGTTTCATCTTGGTAAAGTTATGTTTGGTAAAAATCTGAGCGCAAAGATAAGAAAAGTTTTTGACGCTGGCCTTGTGTGGTGTTTCATAGACTTTTGCGTTTGTATCATTGACGCAAAATGTTGCGTATGGAAAATGATTTAACAATAATTATTTGGTCATTTGTGGTAAAATGATTACTTTTGCATAGACAAAACCTAATCATCATGAATATTGCCATCTACACCCTGACATCAGAACTGCATGACGAGCACGCCGTCAGTGCAGCAACCCAAGAATTTCTTGCCAGCCTCGGTGTCGACTACGACTTCCGCGGCAGTGACTACAGTGACTACGGCTCCCATGCCATTGACCTTATCTATGTGCGTACGGGCGGAACTGAAGGTATCTTCAAAAGCCTGCTGCCACAATTGCAGAAGCAGTCTGCCGGGGCTATCCGACTGCTCACGTCGGGCAAGAGTAATTCCCTGGCGGCATCGCTTGAGATACTGTCGTACCTGCGGCAGCATGGCAAGCAGGGGGAGATAATCCATGGCTCGTCGGAGTACATAGGCCGACGGCTGCGGCTGTTGGAGCGCGTCGGTATGGCGCGCCGCCGGCTGGCAGGGTGCCGTCTTGGCATCGTCGGGCAGCCTTCCGACTGGCTCATTGCCAGCTATGCCAACCGCCAGACGGTGAAGTGGCGTTGCGGCATCGAACTGGTCGACATCCCTATGAGGCAGCTGACCGACGCCATAGCTGCCACTCCGGAACCGGTCCCCGACATCACGGCTGATCAGGATGTTGTACGACAGTCACTGCCTGGCGCGTTCCGTATCTACGAGGCACTGAAGACCATCATCCGCCGTCACGAGTTGCAGGGCTTTACGCTGCGCTGTTTCGACCTGCTGACCAGTGTCCACAACACGGGGTGCATCGCGCTGGCCCGTCTCAACAGCGAGGGCTATGTGGCAGGCTGCGAGGGTGACGTGCCGGCCATGCTGTCGATGATGATTACCCGTGCGCTGACGGGCTGTTCCGGTTTTCAGGCTAACCCTGCCAGCATCAACCCCGAGACGGGCGATATCCTCTTTGCCCACTGCACCATCCCGTTCGACATGGTTGAGCGCTACGAGCTGGACACACATTTCGAGTCGGGCATCGGTGTCGGCGTTCGCGGCTACATGCAGGAAGGCCCCGTCACCATTTTCAAGGTGTCGGGTGACCTTGACCGTCACTTCATTGCCGAGGGCGAGCTGTTGCGCAACCAGGCTAAGCCCGACCTCTGCCGCACGCAGCAGGTCGTCAAATTGTGCGACCGCAGGCAGACGGACTACTTCCTGCACGAGCCGATAGGCAACCACCACATCATCATACCAGGTCACCACCGTGAGCTGTTGGAGGAAATCATAAAGTGGTGAGGGTAGGCAGCCAGACGTCCTGCCCCACACGCGCGCGCATACACGATAATGCAAAAAGAAGAAAAGACCCCACACTCCCCACACTTCCCACACCTAAGGGCAGGCTTTGCCCCCTTGCCAAGTGGAATGTAGAGGACTCCGTGCTTCGCCGCCGACTTGGCCGAACCAGCACCTGTGGCCGTCAGAACCAGCACCTAACCCACACCCGACTCAGTGGCCACCAGCCCGCCTGTAAAAGGAGGAGACGGTTGTTAGGTGTGGGAAGTGTGGGGAGTGTGGGGTAAAAAGATTATATAGCAATTAATACGCATCCCGTTCGCATAGAAGCAATGCACTCTTCTCACTCTGACTGAGCTGAGAAGGCCACTCACTGAGCTGAGAAGGCCACTCACTGAGCTGAGTGGGCCACTCACTGAACTGAGAAGGCCACTCACTGAGCTGAGTGGGCCACTCACTGAGCTGAGTGGGCCACTCACGGGAAGAAAAAAATGACAATAAAGGTTGCAGATCATAATAAATGTTGTATCTCTTTGCCTTCGCATTTGAAAACAATTGAACCGATGGAAGTGCACAGGGAGTCAAGAACGATGTGTAATACAGAAACTTTAAAAGTGATCAGTAGAACCGACCCCGTGATTGCGTGGCAGGAATAGACCAATCGTCGCCCGTTTAACTTTTCTTTATTTTTTTTTTTTGAAATTAACGGCAGATGTATTACCTTTGCACGCTGAATTTGTGCAACGGACTTAACGACGTATTCAGATAGATAATTTATTGACTAATAAAAAGTAAACAAAGCGTATGAAGAAAATGAGACGAACGTATGTCCAACCGACCTCGGAGGTGGTTGAACTGCATGTGACGAACCAACTGCTGGCCGGCAGCGTCCAAGCCAGAGTAAGTGACTACGGCGATGGTGGTGAAGAAGAATGGTAAAAGTAAGGAGGAACGGACAATGAAAAAGATGATGACAAACATGAAGACTTTGGTGGCCCTGCTGATGGCGGGTGCTGCCGTTACGTCGTGTTCGAGCGACAACGAGATGGACAGCCCGAAGGCTCCGGCTGGCAAGACGTACACCATGACGGTGCAGGCCACGAAGGGCGGGGACGCCACGACCCGTGCGCTGACCGATGCCGGTAGTACGCTGACGGCCACGTGGGCCACTACGGAGAACGTCTATGTGAAGAAGGATGACACATGGGCTACAGGTACGCTGCAGCCACAGGCCGAAGGTGCGACCGCCACGCTGAAGGGCGAACTCTCGGGTGTGACCATCGATGCCGGAGATAAATTGACCATGCAGTTCCCCAAGTCGGGCGTCTTCACCTACGCAGGGCAGAAGGGTACGCTGGCCGACATTGCCGCCAACTTCGACTATGCTATAGTAGAAGATGTTACGGTATCATCGGTCGACGGCGGCAACATCACGACGGATGATGTCACTTTCCAGCACCAGCAGGCCGTGGTGAAGTTCACGCTGCAGGACAAGGGCAACAGCAATGCTGCCATCAGTCCCTCGGCGCTGACCATCAACGACGGGACGAGCGACATCGTGACGCTGACCAGCATACCCGCCGAGACTTATACCACCAACGGCGAGGGCGTGCTGTATGTCGCCTTGCCTGCCGTAAGCAGCAAGCCCATCACGCTGACTGCTACCGTGGGCTCAGACACCTACACCCTCACGACTTCCTCGGCCAAGAGCTTCGCCAACGGCAGCTTCTACCGCGTGACGGCGAAGATGGAGGGGCCAGAGGTGGCAGGCAGCTACTTCACCGCCAACTCAAGCGGTCTGAAGGTTGCATTCTCTCAGGGCAACCTGCAGGCCACCACAACCGACGGCGGTACAAATTGGACATGGGCATTTGCCGAGCACCAGTGGGACTACGTCGGCAATGCCACCGCCAACACCAAGATCAACGGCAACGGCACCGTCTCTGCAAACGGCACCGTCGACCTCTTCTACTGGAGCACCGCTAACACATACTACGGAATACATAACTCTACAGATATCAACACTTATTCCGGCGACTTTAAAGACTGGGGCACCCTGAGCATCAGCAACGGCGGTGGCTATACATGGCGCACGCTGACCAGTGCCGAATGGCAACACATCTTCAACGATCGCACGAGCGGCGTTACCGTCAACGGCACAACCGACGCCCGCTATACCCACGCTACCATCAATACCGACGGCACGGCAGTCAACGGTATGATTCTCTTCCCCGACGGCTGTAAGATAAAGGCAGGTTCTGCAACATGGGGCACCATTAACGGCATCAACCTTACCCAAACCAGCACATGGGCTGATGCCACCAAGTGTACCAAAGCTCAGTGGACTCACCTTGAGGAGTTAGGCTGTGTGTTCCTGCCGGCAGCCGGCAGCCGGAACGGTTCGGTGGTGAGCAGTGTGGGCACGCAGGGCGTCTACTGGTCTGCTACGCCTTCGTCTACCGACGGTAGGTACGCCTACCTCGTGGAATTCTTTCAGAACTCTCTAAATTCCACGCTCCACTACTGGCGGAACCACGCGCGCTCTGTCCGTCTGGTTCGCGACGTTCCAAGTAATTAATACCTACTCCCCTCTCGCCCCGCACCGAAGCCTCGTGTGGGTCAGGGGATGCGGTTCTCTGATCTGCTCCCCAAAAGCTAAAAATAGAGAAACGGAAGTCAGTCACGGCTTCCGTTTCTTCGTTGGGTCAGGGGACTCTAATTTTTCGCTCTGATAGAATATATCAGCGGGATCACGGGGTCGATTCTACTGATCATTTTTTACATTGATAATTTGGATGTTCGAGAATAAGTTCGTATCTTTGCCTTCGCATTTGAAAACAATTGAACCGATGGAAGTGCACAGGGAGTCAAGAACGATGGGGAAAATCGGGGACGGTTCTGAATGATCCACTATAAATGAGACAAGAGTAATGAATAAGATAAAGTCAAGACATATTGGGATTCTGATAGTTCTGTTGGGGATGCTCTTTGCTCACAAAGTGTCTGACACTTTGTGAGCATAATTATTTTCGGTAATTTGGCTGGATATTTTTCGGTAATTTGGCTTGTTCCCGTTCGGTGCTTTGGCTGCTCTTGCTGATATATGCCCTCTGGAAAAGCGACAGACCCTATAGCGAAGA
>CAMJWJ010000010.1 GCA_946409435.1 uncultured Prevotella sp.
GCCAGAACGAACTATATATTAACAAGGTATATAGAAACGCTCCACGTAGACGTCTCGTTGTCATCTGCCTGCTGTGATGATAGGAATTTGCGAGATTCACGACCCACAACGACAGACGTTCTGCTCGCGCAGACTTTCCTCACGACTCAGCCCATCATGCAAGCAAGTTGGCTTTCGCTGCTCGGAAAGTTCGAAAACGTCTTTCTCATATATAAGACCGCCCGCCGCCCACTGCTGGGCTAACTGAGCGATGGTGCAAAGATAGAAAGAAAATTCCGAACCGCCAAGCGATTCGGAGTTTTTTTTCAGGATGCAGCAGCCTAACGATGCTTACCGATGGGCCGCCCGCCACGCCCGGTGCCTCACCGCTCCTTGACCCAGTAGACCATGCCGAAGGACTTGCGCTCGCTTTCGAAGCGGTACTCCGGACGGCTGAGGATGCGGCCTATGCGCTCATAGACGTTGTCGTCCTCGGCGTAGGCACGCTTGAACACCTGTCTCAGACGGGCCGAGATGTCCTTCAGCGTCATCCACTGGCCACCGGCGGGGTCGCTGTCGGGCGTGTCCTCCGGACGCTCGAAGACGGAGAGGAGTTGCTCGCCGAGCTGCGAGAGACGCTGGTAGCGCTGGTTATGGGCCATGAGCGCCTGCTCCTCGTCACGCGTCAGGTGGTAGCGCAGCCGCTGCACGCTGACCTCATGCTCCAGCTGGGCGTAGAGCTGGGGGTAGTCGATGGGCGTCTGGAAGTCGATGTCGCCGTCGACGTTGACACAGATGAAACGCCGCGAGCCGGTGGGGTCGGTCAGCGGCATCGTCTCGTTGGTGGTGCCGATGAACGAGGCATAGCGGCGGTGGCTGGAGTAGGCACGGCCGTAGGGCGGGCGGTACTTCAGGTCGGAGGTGGAGACGAGGTACTTCAGCACGATCTGCTGGCGCTGGGTGATCTTGTCGAACTCGTCGAGGTTGATGAGTGCAAACGACGTCAGGCCGAGGTTCAGGTCGCTCTCGTTCTTGAAGTTGATGCGGTCGTTGTAGTAGCCCCGTTGCTCGCGGGGCAGCAGCATGCGGCAGAAGGATGTCTTGCCGCAGCCCTGTCGTCCTATTAATATCGGTACGAGGGCGTTGCCCGTCAGCTGTCCCTTGCCGCGCCACATGGCCACCATCGAGCGCATCCAGATGTGGAACAGGTGTGGCCACTGGTCATAGCCGGTCTTGACACGTAGCGCCAGCTCCTCCACCCTGTCGCGGCCGTCCCACTGGGGCAGATGGTCCAGGAAGTCGGTCATCGGCTCGTACAGCTCGATGTCGTTGGAGTTGACGTATCGCATGATGTCCTTGTCCCAGCAGCGCACACCCTGCGACAGGGCATGCATGGTGATGCTGTTGCGCACCTCGTCGGTCAGGTCCTGGTAGTCGAAGCCGTAGCCGGTGCGCACACGGTATTCGGCAACGCCGCGCATGACGTTCTTGCGCAGCTCGTAGTTGGCGTTGAGAAACATGTCGACCTTCATCATCAGCAGCGTCTCGGCGGGGATGTTCTTCAGCGGCCGCGCCATGCTCTTGCGGCGGCGGTAGCGCTGCTCGTGGTCCTCGCGGTAGGCGTTCTCGAAGGCTTTCTTCACCACGGCCGGTTCGCGCCCCAAGCGTATGCTGAACAGTGCCAGCCGCTGGGCCATGGCCATAGGCAGCCCGGCCTCCTGGCAGTAGCCGGCCAGCCGGGTGACGACGAGATGGGTGCGCTCGTCACGGTCGGCGATGTCGGCCGTGTCGTCGTAGGCCCTTGACAGACAGAACTCGTAGACCAGCCTCATGGCCTGGTAGTTGTCCATGCCCGGCAGGACGGACTCCTGACGGTCGGCATAGAGCCTGACGGGCTGCACGGTGCGCGCCGTCTCGCCGCAGTCGGTATAGAACGGTTGCGACATGGGGTTGTAGAACAGTCCCGTGTCGCTGCTGACGTAGCACGACCGGTCGAGCGTGGGTTCCAGCTTTTCTACGGTGACGCCCAGCTGCATGTTATAGGCCACGCGGGCCTTCTCGTAGAGGTTGACATGAAATCGCTTCACGTCGTCGTCCTTCTCGGGCAGGCTGCCTGCCGTGCCGTCATCGGTTTTCTGTCCGCCGTCGAACAGCTCGCCGCGACAGACGATCTTCACGCTCCTTCCGCTGGCACCGACAAAGGCCAGCATGGTCTGCGGTATCACCATGGCACCGTTGCGCACGGCCTCGGCCTCCTCATAGCCAGCGAGGTTGTTCACCTCGAGCAGCACCAGTCCGTTGTAGCTTCGCACGACGCGCTGCCTGTTTCTGTTTTCCATGACGGTTGCGAAGCACACCCTCGGCAAGTCGCGTGTGTAGTCGTCCAGTGTGCTGTCGAAAGCATCGTACTTCCGTCTCACCTCTGCCAGCGGATAGACTTCGCGCAGCCCCTTGCACTGTTCGCCATAGGTCTCCTGCCGTATCATCGCAACAAAGTCGGTGATGTCCAACTGTCTGAGTGTCTCCGCATTACGGTATTTTTTTACGATTGTCACTTTTGCCATATCTATCAGATTTAACGATTAAACTGCTGCAAAGGTACAACATAAAAATGACATAACCAAATGCTTTGCAATTTTTCTGAGAAAAAAGATGTAAATTCACATACATACCTACACAAAACGCGCAACTAATTATTACACAAAAGTTTACACCATGTAGGTTTGAAAAAAAACATACACAAACATACACAAACCTACATAAATCATGCACGGACAAAGGAATACATGCCGCAAAAAACATGGCACATTACCTGAGAAATGTACGTGATTTTTCTGGTCATCAACATGGAAACAGAGTGTTTCCTGCATAGAAACACAGTGTTTCTTACGTAGAAACAGAGTGTTTCCATATTTATAACTGAAGTGGAACACATTACAAATCAAATGGTTAACATGTATTTATCACTAAAAAAGCGACTCCAACAAGCCTGACAATGTATGTTTGTGTATGTTTAAAGCCAAACATACATTCGTTATATATATAATTTTCAGACGTTTACAAAGAAAATGTAGGAATGTAGGTAAATTTTAAAAAAAATGTGAGAGAAAATTTGCAAGTATCACATAAAATCACTACCTTTGCATTGAAAACATCAACAACCAACGATCAATACGACTATGAGCAAAACCCCAACCCGCACGAGAGAAGACGTGTTCCGCCAGAAGGCCCAGAGCTACCTCGTCTGCCAGAGTGCCACCTGTCCGCTACGCGAAAAATGCCTGCGCAGCATCGCCAGCGGCTACGTCGACGAGCAGCGCGTCTCCGTCACCAGCATCAACCTCAACAATCCGCAGGTGCAGACCGACAGCTGTCCCCACTTCCGCGACAGCCAGCCCGTCCGCCTGCCCGTCGGCTTCTGTGGCCTCTTCCGCAACATGCCCGGCCGGATGGAGGTAGCCATCAAGGGGAGCCTCATCCACACCTACAGCCGCAAGCGCTTCTACGAGTACCGCAAGGGCGCCCTCCCCGTCACGCCCGACGTGGAGCAGACCATCCGCGAGACTTTCCGGAGGTACGGCTGGCACGAGGAGCCCCAGTGGGACGGCTATGCCGACGAGTACTTGTGGTGAGCGGGGGGGGATTAGTCTATATAGCCTCTGCAAACAGTTCCAACTGTCTCGCTGGCTCAGCCTCGACCCTTTCGTGGATGTCGAAATTGAAGACAAGGGCCTCGACTACGGAATGACGGTTTTCGATGTGTCCGCCGCCGTGGTAAAAGTGGTCGCGGGTGGTGATGTTGAAACGGTTCCAATAGCGCTCCACCATTCCGTTGGGACGGAAGTCGTTATGATGCCATGTTGAAAGGATGAATTTGGCGCGGGTACGACTGAGCGCTTCAAACAATTCGTGCTCGTCCTGCTCTGTCCATCCGTTGTAGTAGTCCACATAACGGCCAAAATATGGAGGGTCGCAGTAGATGATATCGCCTGCCTCGGCACGTGCTATCGTCTCGGCAAAGGTCACGTTGTTAAACTCCCATTCTCTCTTCTTAATAATGCCGGCTACGCGCTCTATCTGATTGCATATTTTGGTAACATAGGCAGGGGCGAAACGGTCAGGCTTTTTGCAGAACGGAATGTTCCAATCGCCGTGGCGATTGAAGCGCATCATCCCGTTAAAACCCGCCCGTGACAGGAAAATAAAATCGTAGGGGCTGTGCTCTGCGTTGAAACGGTCGCGCACTTCGCGGTAGTGTACATAGCCGTCCTCGTCGGACTCGGCAAGCATGCGGCTTTCCTTTTCAAGATAGGCCCGCATGGTGTACGAGGTAATCTCTCCGCTCTGTACACCACGGTAGAAATTGATAATGTGCGGATTGGTGTCGCCCACGATATGAGCACCACGCATTGGCGAATTGAAGCCAACCACGCCCGTGCCAAAAAACGGCTCAATCCAACGGGCATTCAAATCGGTACCCGAAGTCAGAATGAGGTCATTTATCCAAGGCACAAGTTTTGTCTTGATGCCTTGCGACTTGATGGGAGGAACGGTCACAGTTGCCATTATGCTCTATTCTTGGAGTTTACTTCTGATTTTCTGCTGCTTGTCAAGATACTTTTTGTACGTCTCGATGTTTTTGTAGCGCGGCTTGCCTATGCCGGCTTTCTTAGCATCGGTAGTATTGAAAAAGTTCATCCAATAGTCATCGAACACCTCTTCGCCGAGTTCAGAAAATGTACCTTTACCAGCCACCAAGTCATCAATGTTTTCCATGCCTCCGATATTCCTTGTGTTGCCACTTCCTACCTTGTCGCTTGCAATCTTCCATTTAGGCTGGACAAAGAAAATGAACTGCTCAATGACTGACTTGATGACATTAAGTTCATCAATAGTGTAAATACCCTTCTCGTTCTTGTCGGTCACGCTCTGCTTGTAAAGCATTCCTATAACGAGGTGGCATTTGTAATCATTGTAAGGATAATCAGTGTTCTTTTTGACATCGCGATTGCGGAAATACCCCCAATAGGAGCCAAGCGTCAGCCCGTTCACCTTTCGGTCGTCGCCATAGTAGCTCGATTTGAAGTCAACAGCGAACAAATTACCTTCCGCGTCCTTGAATGTCAGGTCAGGGTAGTAATTCTGAGCCGAAGGTAGCTCAAGCATCATACCGTTTCTTTTAGCAAAGGCATCAAGATGGGGAATAAGGATGATTTCGATGATTTTAGACACCACTTTAGTATCATTCGTAATCGTATAGACATTCTTGTCCACGTCGACAAACCCTTTAACAATCCAGTCATTGTCATTGGTCTCCAGCAGTGCCTTATATGATTCCACTTCCTTGGATAGAAGCTGTTGAAAAGTATCTTTATCCATGATTGCAGCCATTTATTGCGGCTACAAAGGTACAACTTTTTTCGCAAACATATTGTGTTTTACTGTTAAAAGTGCAAAATATTTTTTCCACCGGATTTTTCGCTTTTCCAATATTTCTTCGTAACTTTGTCACTCTGTGACGAACTTACTGAGCACTCGGAAGAAAAAACAAACGAGTTTGTTTTGTTCTTCTCTCGTTTTTTTCGTAACTTTGCAGCACGAACAATAACATCATACGATTATAACGTAAGATTCGCATGTCCAACAATATAAAGACTTAAAATTATCTTCTTGTCATGTATCGAGACTTTGCCTTCATCAGCTACAGCTCGAAGGACACCGAATGGGGTAAGCGGTTGCAACGGAAACTGGAAAACTATCGCATGCCAGCAACGATATGCCGCGAGCACGGATGGCAGCGGAAGCCCATCAATCCCGTGTTCTTTGCACCGACGGACATACAGCCCGGCGGGCTGACCTCAGAACTGCAGGAACGGCTGCAAGCATCACGCAACCTCATCGTCATCTGTTCGCCCCACTCTGCACAGTCCGACTGGGTGAGCAGGGAAATCGAGTTCTTCCACCAGTTAGGGCGTACGGAGCATATCCATTTCTTCATCGTCGACGGCGATGCCGCTAAGGCGTTGTGGTACATGCAGGATATGCGCAAGCTTGCCACTGCCGAAAAGAAACCGGGTATTGACTATTCTGATCCGATGACCGTCATGCTGTACGAGAATCTGCTGTCGGTTTACCGTAAGTCGTTTGGCGATAGGCTGCCCGAATTTACCTTGGGCGGCAAGAAGTATATCGTCATTGCCATGAACAAGTGGAATTTGGAAATGCCGCTGATGGGCTGGCTGGGCGGCTTTAATGACAGTGATGGCGAAGAGAGAACCAAAGGTCTGAAGCTGTTATATGGTGAAGATGGCAAGGTCTATGACGACATGCACGGAGAAATGAACTACAGTTTCAATTTCACCAAGGATGGTTTCGTACCCCAGGAGGGCTACAATGTGCGTATGATTACTGTTACGCCCGAACAGCGCCAGAAGATGGTAGCCGCCTACCACAGCTATATGAAGAAGCACAAGAAGGACAAGCAAAAAGAGAAATAGCAATTAGCAATTATTAGTGCATAGTTGTAATTTTTTCGTGACTTTATTTGTTTATTCGGAAATTATCCGTATATTTGCACACGAAAGCGTGCGAAACTCGGCTGCGCCTCAGCAATTGGAGCGAGCTCCATTGCATTCGCCTTGCACGAGCCTTGCAGGCAGATAAGTGAATAACATGGACAAAGTTCAGATGATAAACCACATTAAGCAGACCGCTGCTCGCGTATTGCCTAAGGGCAGTACGCTGTACCTTTACGGTTCGCGAGCACGTGGAGATTATCATGAAGACTCTGACTGGGATTTGTTGTTGCTCATCGACAAACAGAAGCTCGTACACGAGGATTTTGAAAAGTATTCCTATCCTTTCGTTCTGATGGGATGGGACTTGGGAGCCGACGTTCGTCCCCACGCTTACACCAAGGATGAATGGTTT
Organism: uncultured Prevotella sp.; assembly: GCA_946409435.1. GTDB lineage: Bacteria > Bacteroidota > Bacteroidia > Bacteroidales > Bacteroidaceae > Prevotella. Next base: position 6,910 of record CAMJWJ010000010.1, read on the forward strand.
AACGGTCCTCACGCCATGTTTTACTACAACGTTGAAGAAGACAAGGAGGTGCTATATGAGTCTTAATGAGAATGAACGTAATATCATTGTAACACGCGAGTTGGAAAAAACTCAGCGGACATTCTCCGATGCAGTCTTCTGTGCCAACGAAGGAAAGTGGGAGGCAGCAGCAAATCGTATTTATTATGCGTTGTTCCACGCTATGTCTGCTTTACTTGTCAGTGACGGCCATCAGGTGAAGAGTCATAGAGGTGTCCTTTCTATGTTTGGTGAGCACTACATCAAAACTGAAATTTTCTCAAGACAAGACGGATCCTTGCTTTCTGATTTAGTACTCATGCGTGATAATGCAGACTACAACTGTTTTTTCGAGGCTGACGAAGAAAAGCTTCAGCCATATATTGAGCCCACGCGATTGCTTATTGAAAAAATTAAGCAGTATATTGCTTGTAAAGAATAAAATAATGTATAACTAAAGTTTCCCACCCCTGATTTTACGGTGTTTCAAGGTATTATTTGGGATAGATCGAGGACGGTGGATCGGGGACTCTGATGATCTGTTTATAGTCTGCCAGTTCAACTGTGATGATGTTATAGCAAGACATAAGTGATTTTTTACGTCAACCCTATTTCAATCAAGTTATCGACCGCATCATCGGAACGATAGTGGACGGTGATTTTTAAGAAAAGAATAACATCAGAAGTGCAAGAATCAAATATTCTTGCACTTTTCTTTGTCGAATCAATTTTTCTTTTTAACTTTGCAACATAATATTAATCATTAAATGAATATCTATGAAGAAGAAACTATTCTTTATTTTGTTATCTGTAATGACACTGTCACAATATGCAGTTGCCATTAACGGCTTTTGGTTAGATAAGCGTGACGGTAGCACAATCGGTTACCTTTTCGATCAAGACATCAATATTAGTTACACCACTACAAGTGTCTTGCTGACCGCAAACTCTGTAACAGTTGAATATCCATTCGACGATGTGATTCGAATGTATTTCGACGATAATGTCACTGGCATTTCCAATACCACTTTGACAGAGAAGCAACAACTGATTCGCATTATTGCCAATGGCTTGGAACTAAAGGGATTCAATGCCAGTACTTTAGTCACCGTCAGCGACCTTGCTGGAAGAGTCGCTCTACAGCACACGACAGATACCAACGGCCTACTGTATATCAGATGGTATGACCTACCCCGTGGAGTGTATGTGGTCAGAGCCGGCAAGACGACTATCAAGTTTAACAACAAATAAAAATGTGATACGATGAAAAAAACAATACTTCAAGTTATAATCTTGATGTCAGTCGTTTCTGCAAGTGCGCAGATTACGATGCCCATTGGTAATCAAAAATACAATGTATCAGAGGTTGACAGCATAGTGTTCAAATATATCGAATTGCCATCGGTCACGACCAGCATGGAGAATTCTAATGAATACAGCATCTTCGCTGCCGCACTGAAGCTGACAGGGTTAGCCGACAGCCTGCTGAACACAGAGAGGGATAAGACGTATGTAATGGGCTATCACAGTGACAGGGATGGCAATCTGCTTTATTATCCTAAGCATTGTGAAATCGGCTATACAGTATTTGCCGAGAAAGATGTTGTATTTCAGAACGTAGGCATTAACAGCCTTGAAGATCTTGTGGCGAAGTGCCGTGAGTGGTACGGCAATCCTACGTGGTATGACCTCTTGGCCGAGCAGGGCATAAAAGTCTCTACGGGAACTGACTATACCAATGAATGGAACGTTCTTCACATGTTTATGGCATATCATATCGTCCGTGCCAGGATTGCCGTTGACGAACTGGTGTACGAGAAAAATTCCAGGACCGACTGGACTTGGAATTACTGTTTTGGCTATGAGCCGCAGGCATATTACGAGACCATGCTGCCAGGAACACTACTGAAAGTGTGGCAGACAAATCCCAAGACTAATAAGGAATTATGGATAAACCGGTATGTGAAGAACAACACTCTGACTAACCAGTATGGAACCTTTGGCAGCGACAGCATGCACCCAATCGTATATACTGGGGCGCAGATAGACCGTGAGACAAGCATTGAGACCCTGAATGCTTACGTACACAACATAGACAAAGTGATGCTCTACAACAGCAACGCCCGTAATGCCCAGCATGAACGGATGCGATTCCATGTGAATCAGATGCTACCCGAACTGGCTACTAACAAGATCATGAGAGCTACACCATCTGATGTTTCCTCTTTGAATGGTGGGGGTGACGGCAACAGAATAGCATTTGCTACCGATTTCTTCGACAATCTCCAGTGCTATGTTGATGACATGGTTCTCAGATACAATGTCATGGGAGCTTGGCGAGCTTTGGAGTCTACACAGTTCCAAGGATGGGGTGCGTTTGACTTTGCAATCCGTCTGCCCCGTGTACCTTCGGGTAAGTACGAGGTCAGGTATATGTACCCACCCATGTACCGTGGCGGTGAAATCGACTTCTACATCGGCAATAGCCGCGACAAGACGACTATGACGAAAATGAGCATATTAGATGTAACAAAAAATCCGTATGAGAGTAGCGAAATGGGCTATGTTCAGATTAATCCCGAAGAAGGGGAGTATGGCATTGAGTCCGGTAAGGTCATGCGTCAGAAAGGTTACATGTATGCTCCAGCATCGTTCTCGCGAGGAACGTATAACGTCATCACAGACAAGCTGAACTACAGCGATGATGACCCATTTTCTGCATGCAAGCAGATGGTTGGTTATACAAGTTGCCGCACCGAGTCTGGATACGGCACGATGATGTTACGCTATATCGTGGGTACGGTAGATATGCAGCAAAGCAAGGACTATTGGCTGCGATTCAAAGGAGTATGTCCGTCCGATTTTCCAGAAGAAAACTTGGGGTGGGCGTTGAACTTCATAGAACTCGTCCCAACAGATGTGGCAGACAATGATACGTATATGGAAGACTGGTACTAACTCAAGAACAAATGACAATCATGAAGAAAAGATATATTTTACTGATACTGCTGACGGTTTTCACGCTGGCAACTACGGCACAGAATCTGACCACCAAAGCTATGGTGGTGTATAAGACCAATCATACGCAGGACACCATTTTGTGGAAAAGTATCGTGGGGGGCGGAACGTATTTCTACGGCAAGGAGAACCCCACAGAAAATGACTACGTGACGTTAAGTTTTTCTTTTGACGAAAGCGGGATGACGTATAGCACCTGTTTGACCCCTGCAGGGAAGCAGGCGCCCTTCCAGACCTATGGCACCATGCTGTCGACAAACCATATTGATGTTATCCCGGAAAATATGTACATTGCACCAAATCTAATCTATTTTTTAGATAAAAAGCAATGGTATGGTCCTGACTATGGAACAGGTAATGGTGAGGTAATACGTTATGACAACGTGAAGGAGTACTTTTCCTTTACTCCTGGACAAGTATTTTATGTCCGTGCTGTCTATATTCTTGACGATAAGCCTTACTTTAGCTCCGAAATTGCGGCGCGTGCGCCCAAGACAAGAAACATCATGCGAGAGCTTGTTTATGACGACTACATTTCATTAAATGACAGCATTTTATTCAAGGCTGATGTTGCCAAGATGGTTGAGGACAACAAAGAAATGTTCACAGACACCACGGCTTATGAACGGCAAATTGTTTTACAATATGTTCATAGCGTATTGTCTGGCATGGCCACTTCAGTCGTAATGACCATGGTTACTAAGACGGAAATATGCGACAATGGTATGCTATATATCATCGATGATGTCCCTTCTTCAGTTAAGAATGATGCTCTGAATATCATTAATGAAGAGGTTTTTCAGCCATTCTATGTGCAGGCTAATCTAAAGACAGTGTATGATGGCAGTGTCACCACTGATTTTGGAACAAGGAAATGTACGCCAACGATATATGAAGTTGACGAAAAATGGGGAATACGCGACAATCAGTATCTTTATACAAACCTTCAAGGTCAAGGTACAACGGCCAAGCCTAGCCTTGCACTGATGATGAATCATCTAATGAAGCCTGGAAAAGTGTACGATGTTACCCTAACATTCGCTCCGAATATACAGGACGAAGAGGCAGACACACTTAACACCTATTTTTACGTAAGCATAGCAGACGAAATGAACAATGGTAAAATGCCAACACTAACCAATGCGCAGACGTTCGGCAACGACACAACGGTGAAAGACCGAGGACTGTTCATTGCAAGACCGCGCGAGCTGAAAGTGATGACAATGGAATACACACCTGCAAACTTCACCAACGTACACGTTTTGCAGTTAAATCATCAGTTTTCTTTTACGACTTCTGCAAATCGTCGAAGGTACGGGCAAGAGTTCCGCGTGGTAGGAATAGAGGTAAAGCCACATGAATAGTATATCTATAGTGGTGAAATATAAATTCCACATCTTCGATTTGGAGGTGTGGGATTTATCGTATGTTTTCCATAGATAGTTGACGGCTCACCATTCACGATGTTCATGCTCATTTGCCTTTGTCGAATTTCTTGGCGGCTCGGGATAGCTCAAGCAAGCTTGGCTCTCCTCTCGCTGCCACGTCATTTCAGAGTATGACGGCAAAAATATGTACAAAAACATAAAAAAAACGTGAAACAGCCAAGCATTGTCCGTTTTTTTACGTACATTTGCATTCAAATGGAACAACAACAAAAGACAATCTGCTAAAATAGAAAAATGAATAAAGAGAATATCTTTAAGTCAAAAAGAGACAAGGCTAAGACGGAGAACAACCGCCAGTGGGCCACGCTCATCAACAAGATCGTCCAGGGAGAAGTGGTCCCCGTCATCGGGCCTGAGTTCATGGCAAGCTACGAGAAAGAGGATAGTGAGGACAATGGTAATGACGACAAGAACACCGAGGAATGGGTGAACCCACATCTGGAACTCATCAACCAACTGGCTGAGTCGATGGACATTGAACCCGGCCAGCATCAGTCGTTCTCCGAACTGCTCTACGACGACGCCTTCCCAGCCAGCGAGCGCATGGAAATCTACGACATGTTAGGCGAGGTTTTTGAACAGGAGATTGCGGCACTGAACAGGGGAGAGCTACCCCGGAAGAGAATCTTTGCACCCTCTTCACTCCTTATTAAACTGCTGAAGACCTGCAGGTTCCGTTTTGTGATTACCACATCGTTTACACCCGTCGTGGAGTATGCCATGAAAGAGATCTATGGAACGGAGAACGTACGTGTGCTGAACTTCAGCAACAACCCCTCTGGAAACGATGACATTGAGGATGTTGACGACATCCAGAAACCGACCGTCTACTATATGTTTGGGCGCGTCTGCCGTCAAGAGAAGCGCTATGTCGTCAACGACTCCGACATGCTCTCGTTCTGCCGTTCATGGCTAAGCAACGCGCCAAAGACATTGGTGAGCGTACTGAAGGACAAGTACCTGCTGCTGTTGGGCAACAGCTATTCCGACTGGCTTTGCCGTTTCGTATGGTACTCGATGAAGACGAAGCTGGAAACCGAGCTAAAAGGAATGGTGGTCAATCCTGCCGCCAGCGAAAGTCTGCTACAGTTCATGAAGCGCATCGATGCATTCACGCAGCAGGACCCCAAGGCCGTCATCGAAAGAATCGACACGCTGATCGAGGCTGAGAGAGCATCCCAGGAGGAGAACAAGTTTAAGAAGCCGGAAATCAATACGGACGTCTTCATCAGTTATTCGAGAAGAGACGGCGACGTCGTAAAGACACTCTACGACCAACTGAGGGAGAAAGGACTGCGCGTCTGGTACGACAAGGAGAAGCTGGATACTGGTGCCAAGTTCATGGACGACATCAAGCTGGCCATTCGGAAGACCAGGATATTCATCCCGGTGCTCTCTCACCACATAGAGGATGAGAAGAATGAGTCGCACCCATATAGGACAGAATGGGACACAGCGCTGGAAGTGGACTCGACCTACGGGCGGAACTTCATCATGCCTGTCTGCGAGAAAGGTTTTGACTTCTACAACGGTTGCATTCCCGAAAAGCTGCAAAGGCACAATGCCAAGGTCTACGACAAGGAGAAGCCTGATTTCAGTGAGTTTGTAAATGAAGTGTACAACTACCTAATGTCAATATAGAATATGGATCAACAGGTTAAGGCCAATCCATGGAAAGGATTGCAGTCCTATCAGGAGAATGACGTCATCTTCGGCCGCGACGACGAGATAAAGAACCTCTACAACCGCATTTTGTTTGACATTCAGACTGTCGTCTACGGCAAGTCGGGCATCGGCAAGTCGTCCATCATCAACGCGGGCATCATACCAAGGGCTAAGCTTGACGACATGCTGCCGGTGGACATCCGACTGGCACATACTGTCAAGAAAGAGCAGAAGCCCACCCTACCCTATACGGAACAAATCAAGAATAAGATAGCAGAGGCATTGAGTAGCATTGGCGGCGAAGCAGAAGATGTCACTACGTCAAGAGTGGTTGACCTGATGACAGAGAAGAGCCCACGTTCACTATGGGAACTGCTGCACCGCTACCGTTTGTGGAAGGTCGACGACGGCATTCGCAAGCGCGTCACACCCCTGCTGCTGTTCGACCAGTTTGAAGAAATATTCACTCTTGAAACAGACAGCAAGCGTGTCGAAGCGTTTTTCTCGGAATTAGCCGACCTGCTCAACGAGGTAAAGCCCGACTACCTGATGTCGTCTGCTGCCGTCAGCGACCACGCTCAGGCTACTGCGAAGGAGGCGGAAAGCAGTCCCAAGTCGCGCAACGTCTTCACCGAAATAGCCAGCAGAAGACGCTCTGCCAACGCAGAATACTTAGAGAAGAGCGAGTTTCACATTGTAATAACGCTACGCGAAGACTTCCTGTCGGACTTGGAGCGGCACACGACCTATATCCCCGGCATGAAGTCGAACCGCTTTGCCATACTCCCTTTGAACGAGGAACAGGCAGCCAAAATCATCATGGAACCCGTAAAGGGCCTCATCAGCACGGACGTTGCAACAGCCATCATACAACGTGTCACCGGCCGTACGGACTTCAAGCTCGACGGCGTGCCCGAAATCGATGTGAACGCATCGCTGCTGTCACTTTACATGGAACAGCTGTACAACAAAAAGCTGGAAAGCAATGTCAAAACCATCACCATGGCGATGGTCGAGCAATACGGCGACTACTTCATCACCAACTTCTACGAAGAGTCCATCAAAGGCATCCCCGACGAAGTCGTGAAGATATTGGAAGAGGAACTCATCACCAATGCTGACAAACGTGACAACGTGGCACGCATTGACTTGGTAGCAAAAGGGGTTGGCGAACAATACATAGACCAGCTGCTCGAGAAAAAAGTACTGCAGAAATTCCACTACAACGACGACGAGCGCATAGAATTCATCCACGACATTCTTTGTCCGATAGTCAACCAGCGCATTCTGAACCGTGAGCAAATAAAAGAAGAAAACGAACGCCGCGAAAGGGAACAAGAGCAGGCGCAAAAGCTGAAACGGAGCCGACACGTTATAGCCGGCGTCTCAGTCGTCGCACTACTGGCACTACTGGGATTTGCCTATGCCATCTATAAATACTTCACGAAGCCTACCACCATCCTCGACGACAAGTATGCCGACGTCATACTGGTGTTCAATCCCGACAAGACCCTCGAAGGCAATCAATGGGAAGCCGACGTCGTCATTGACTTACTAAAGGACACCACAACCATGAAACTGCTTCATCCACTCACCAGCAATGACGGACGGGTACACATCAAGGGACCTGGCGCCGACACCATCAAGATAAAGATGCTGATGGAAAAAATAGACGAGGCGTTCAAGGTAGAAGTCAAATCGCAGATAGACTGGCTGTGCCAGGAAAAGGAAGAACGGATTCAATTTGAGAGGCCCAACATTGACAGCCTCAGGACAATGACGTGGGCTACGACACTGACACGTGACCCCAAGGCCATGTTCCAGTTTGGCGGACGTGTAACCACCCTTAACGGAGCACCGCTAACGGAAACATTTGTCGTGCTGGGCGACAAACTGACAAGGACTGACGAACAGGGACGATTCACCATGACCATCAACGACTCCAAGGAGCTGATGGGAACAACCCTTTACCTATTTAAGAACGAATATACCCCAGGGAACGTCAGGGGTGTTGACATCCTGAAAAAGCTGAATAAGGACAACGAGTTTGACATCACGATGAAAGTCAGGCCGGAGTACGACTCACTGTACTACCAACAACTGGACGTGGTCAAAAAGATTGCTGGGAACGAACCGCTGACAGCCAACGACTCAAGTCTCGTCGACACCTATTTCGGCAACCAGTATAGGTTCAGACACTCGAACGTGAAATCGCCCGACACGACATTCTACTATGTCTTCAAGAAGTACTCCAAGAAGGAAGAGGAAAACGAGGAAGGCAGAATATTCGGCTACTACAGGACGAATAAGGACCATAAAACGGCAGTCCCCTTCGACGGCTACCTGCAAGAGATCGAACCTGACAATAAAACCCGCAGATGGAAGATGACCGTCATGGAATACGACAGCGTCTATAACAAGAAGCGCATCACAGGTATCATCAGGAAAGAGCATATTTATCTGAGCAAATAACACGACCATGTACGACAAGCCACAAGGTTCAAGCACCATGAAGAAACGCTGCACAGCACTCTTCAGCGCTGTTGCCGCCGTAGCGGCCGTAGTGCTGTTTTGGTGCATGCTGGCAGAAACGACCGTCAGCGAGTGCATCATGATCGATTATCTGAGGACGTTCAAAGGCTCCTATTTGGTGGTGGGCGTCTGGTGGGTAGCATTGGTAACCTTCGTCTGTCAGCTGGGAAAGTGGATATGGCATGCCGACCGCGCCAATCGCCACAGCCTGCACGTCAGGCTGCTGGGCAGCATCATGCTCCTGCTATGGGCCACGGGATGGGTGCTGATGACACAGGCGTTTATACTGACGCAACAGGACCGACAGCTACTCAGTGCCGAACAGCTCATCCGCCCTGCAATAGCAGCACTCAACCTCTTCGTGCTCAACATCGACAGCTACATAATCAACGCGCTCAGCGACTATCCCAAACTCAGGGGAGCCATCACGCTGACCAGCCTGCTGGCATTCCTGTGTACCATCGTCCTGTTCCTGAGCCTGGTATCCGAACGGCTACTGGCCTATCTGAGGCTGAGGTGGTCGAGGGTCAGCAAACACTGTCCGCACGTCTACGTATTCTTCGGACTCAACGAGGCCACCGAGCTGTTAGCCAAGGACACAAGAGACCACGACCCCAAGAGCCTGAGAGTCGTGATAGAAAAGAGCGGCGACAATCATGACGACGACAAGAGCAGTTGGAACCGGGTGAAAGCCATGATGACCCACCGACGGGAGACCTTCCGCCGGACGAGGGATGCCGGTACACTGCTCTCCCTGAGCAGTGTCGAACTGTCGGAGATAGGCGTCGGCAAGAAGGATGTCCTTGGCGAGGCGAGCATCGGGCTGGTGAAGCAGCGCATCGGCCGACTGGCCAGCATGTCCGGCGAGGACCGTAGGCTACACCTCTTCTTCCTGTCGGACGACGAGGAGCAGAACATGCTCTCGGCGGCAATCGTCAAAGGGGACGTCACTATCAGCCGCGCCAGCGAGCAGGGCGTCAAGGTGGTCATCTACTGTCATGCACGCCGCAACAGTGTGAACCAGGTGCTGGAAGAGTCGGCACCGATGAAGAATGTGGAGATACGCCTCATCGACTCCGCAAGGCTATCGGTAGAGTTGCTGAAACGACAGGTTGAGAACCACCCCGTCAGGTACGTCGACATCGACGACGAGCGTAACCCGGGAACCGTGAAAAGCGAGTTCAACAGCCTTGTGGTAGGACTGGGTGAGACGGGACGCGACGCCGTCAGGTTCCTTTATGAGTTCGGCGCATTCATGAGCGATGGCTCCGACAGCGAGCACGCCGAGAGAAGCCCCTTCCATTGCTACATAGCAGACAACGAGATGAAAAACAGGGAGGGGCTGTTTGCCGCCACGGCCCCAGAGGCTGTTAAGGCAAGAAACAGCGACGGGTCGAGTCTGCTGACGTTCGTCCATGCCAACACTGGCTCAACGGCATTTGCCGACCTGCTGAACAAGATAGCCGGGACGTTGAACTACGTTGTGGTGGCCATGGGCAGCGACGTCGAGAACACGACGCTGGCGGTGAGCATCATGAAACGGCTGATGGCCAGCGGCAACAACCTGAAAAAAACACGAATACTTGTCAAGGTGGGCGGCAACCGACACATCGGACACTTCCGTAAAATCGCGGAACACTATAACCAGATCGTCGGCAGCCCCTGCATGGATGTCTTCGGCGACTATGAAGACATCTTCAGCTATCAACTCGTGGTGGAGGACCAGTTCAGGAAGGACGCAGAGCAGTTCTACGACAGCTATCGAAAAACCATGCTGAGACGTGAGCTGACACAGAAGAGCAACTCATGGGAGGAACGGCGCGACAAGCTAACGGGCAACGGCCATCCTACATACGAGAACCTGAGGAAGCTACGCAGACAGACACAACAGGACATGAGCAATGCGTGGCACCAGCTGACAAAGCGCGAACTGATGAAGGGTAAGACGACAAGCCAACTGATGCTCAACATGGCCATCACGGAACACCTGCGGTGGTGTGCGTCGCACGAAATGCTGGGTTACAAAAAGGGAGAAAAGACGGACGAACGGCAGCAAAGGCACAACTGCCTGGTCAGCTGGCAGGAACTGGACGAGGTCTCCAAGAGAGTCAGCGAGGAAAGCGGCACAAGCGTTGACTACAAGAAGTACGACTTTGCCGTAGTTGAAACGACTATTGCACTCATGGACAAACAACTATGAACTGTGAACTATGAACTATGAACTATGAACTGTGAACTATGAACTGTGAACTATGAACTATGAACTGTGAACTATGAACTATGAACTATGAACTATTATACTCTCCACAGCCTATAGACACTTCGGACGTCACGCTGCCGGCCGAGCTGCGGGAACTGACAGAACAGATGGCTAAAAACGTCCATGAAGTATGGGCCGAGACTCGTATCAAGCAGGGTTGGACCTATGGCAAACAGCGCAACGACACGCTGAAGACCCACCCTTGTCTCGTCCCCTACGAAGAATTGCCCGAAGAGGAGAAGGAGTACGACCGTAACACCGCTGTCGGCACGTTGAGACTCATCATGAAGCTCGGCTTCCAGATAATGCCAGTCACAAAATGAGCTATACGCCCAAGATTATTCTTAGATATTCAGCAGGAGCGTCTTGCTGATAGCCTCTATATGCTTTGGTCTTACTCCACAATCTTTTGCTGTCTCAGACCAAGATGCTACCGTGGAGAGAACTTCCTCGATGATGCGGTTGGCATCACGTATGCCGATGTTCTGTGCCACAGCCAACAAGTCCTCCCGAGTAAAGTCACGGTGTTCTGTCAAAACGGCGTGTCATAAAGTGGTTGCAGTCACTTAATCTTTCTTTGTTCTTACGCGTTTTACCTGCTTGCCCTGCATCTTCAACAGTTCCATTGGCGATGGTTTCTGTTCGGGTACAAGCAAGTCTAAGTTTTCAAGCATTCCAAGCGTTCTCATGACACTGATTAATAATGAGAACGAAACAGACTGTCCACTCTCTATTTTGGCGATGGTGCTCACACCAACGCCCGATTCAGCGGCCAGTTCCTGCTGTTTCATCCCTCTTGCTATGCGATAGGCTTTCAGCCTCGTTCCGAGCCTCTTCAATATAGCTGTATCACTAAGTTCTGTCCACATATTATCAATGAAGTCTTATGTATTTCGGTTGCAAGGCTGCGGTTAAGCGAGGGCAATCAAACAGGTTTGAATTGCCGAACGAAAGCAGGCTCGCATCATTTCATGGTGCAAAGGTATAAATAAAAATTGTAAATACAAAGATAAAAGCCAAAAATATTGCAAAACCATTGCAAAAACAACGATTAATCTTTATTCGTAGTTACTATATAGGGGTCGTGTCTGCTACTTTTGACACGACCCCTATTACTATTTCCTATCTCAGCTAAGCTGAATGGTTTCCGTCCTTGCTTATGCCAGGAGCAAATCCCAGCCAGTCGCCGTAGTTTGGTACATATTCAGGTTGTTGCTCACCACTTGCTTGAAGCAAGAACGATTAAAGCTATTATTTGAATCATTCTCAAAATCTCCATTAATCAATTTCATTACCCCACAGAGGGGCATCTGTCGGTTCTTCACCGCTACCAGCCAGTAGGTGAACCTGATGTTGCAGAATGACTACTTGCATCGCAGGCTTCTCATATATTTCCTTTTTCATATTCGAATCATTTTTTTTTGTGAACACGAATCTCTCGAATCTTACAAATCTTTGGCTGTGCCTGACAGGATTTTTAATTCGTCGGATTCGTGAAATTCGTGTTCGTTGATAATTACTTAATTACGATCTTTTTACCATTATTAATATACAGTCCTTTCTGCGTTGGCTTACCGCTTAGCTTTCTGCCCTGCAGGTCGTACCAACCGTCAGCGTCAGCATAATTGTCAATTGTCCATTGTCCATTGTCAATTGTTCCGATGCCTGTTGTCTGGCCGTTGGCTCCTACCAGACGCACGATGATGCTGCTGGGCAGTTCCTCCTCCGTAGCTGCTGCACCACGCGAGAGGGAACGGGCTTGATTTGGTACGCCTACATACGACAGGTAGCAGCGCATAGGCTTGGCAGAAGCGCCTGTAGTGAGGCGAACGAACTGACCTGCCTCCACGCTCTTATCATCAGCAGAGGTGCCGCTGGAAGCAGCGAAACCATAGTCATGGGTCTCAACCTCATTCCATAACTTCTTACTATATGTACCGTGGAACACCCATCCTTCAGTATCAGAATCGAGACAGTTGCCGCCGCCCGTGGTGTTCAGCGTCACTGTACTCCAGCTTGAGCCAAGATTAAAGGTCACTTTTCCGTCAACAAGCTCATTGTTTGGCATCAGCAGGTACGGCGTGTTGGCCTGTAGCGTTGCCGTTTCGGTCATCGTGGCCTCCCACTTGCCTGCCGTTTCATTCTTCGTAACGCCCGTGAACTTGTAGAGCGTGCCGCCCGTCAGCGTCTGTCCTTCGCCAAGCGAGAACGGCAACATCACAGTGGATGGCTTGCCCTCGGTAAACGTGCGGTTGTAGGTCACGCTATTCACTTCAACATCCACGGGGATGCTCACCGTCGTCTCCGATGAGCCGTTGAATGTGGCGGAGACGTTATAGTATTCCTTCGTCAGTGTCACGCCAGTGTAATCTAATGGTTTCAGCGTTCTGTTGTTGATGCCGTGTTCTATTTGATCATTATCGAGCGTTCCGCTCCAGATTACCCCGTAGTCATCAACAAGCGTCTTGCCGTCGGCAATCTGGAGTCCATTTTGAGGATTGTAGGCTTTGACATAGATTTGGTCGGTGGCGTTGGTATAGCCCAAGATAATCTTACCGCTCATGGTCTTGAGTCCCTTATACCGTGCCCACAATTTTCCGCCAAGAATGCTGATGGAACCGCCGGAAATGTCGCCGTTGGCACCTTCTCCGCTCTCTACATCGAGTGTACCACCGAGGAGGGTGACGCTGTTGTTAGCATAGATGCAGGCACCATTGCCGTCAAAGATCACTACATTGCCGCTATACTGGGTGTAGTAATTTACATTATTAATGCCATCCTCACTGTATGCTTTCAGCCAGCCGGTACCTCCGCTCTGACCGTAGATGGTGAGATTATGGTTTTGGCAATCCATGATTGTAGCATTCAGCTGTTCGTCCTTTCCGATGCTCATGATGCAGCCGTCGCCGAGAATCAGCGTCACGTCGCCGCTGAGGGTAATCTGGCCCGTGTAGTCGACGTTTTCGTTCACCACATACCAGCCCGCAGCGAGTGTCGTCATGGTGTTGTCCAGCGGGATGGCAATGACATTCTCGTGCAGTGTGCCGCTGGCCTCGACATACGAGGTGATGACAGCACGACGCAGCGTCTTGCCGCCGATTGCGATTCTTTGTTCGTACGTCAGCGTGCCGCTGTAACCGTTCATACCATTGCTGGCCACAGTGCCGTCGGTGAGGGCCTTGCCGTCGGCTATCTTCACGGCGCCATATCCTGAGCTGTAACTGCTGGCCTGTATGAAGTCGGTGGCATTGGTGCAACTGAGGGTGATGTCATTATCCGCCCAAATGCCCCCACTGTTTCCTGTCGCAGTAAGTTGGCCGCCGCTGAAAGTGAAATCATTGTCGAAGTCGAAGCCTATGAAATCATCCGTGCAGCGAATACCGATGTAGCCGCTTGCCGTGACCGTGGCGCCAGTCTGCACATAGTTGCCGACACAGACGGCTATACCATAATCGCCAGTAGTCGCGACGCTAAGCGTTCCCTCGCCGCTGACGAAGAGTGTGTAATCGCTTAAAATACCTTCGCTCGTTGCGGTGTTGACGGTCATCGTCTTGCCGTCGTCAATGATGAGATGAGTATCGCCAAGGAGGTTGAGCGTGTGGTCGAAGGTGATGTCGCTATCCACCTTATACCAGCCTCCGGCGAAGTTGGTCACTGTATTGTCTGTCAGTGCTACAGCCGATGCCTCGTCAGCACCGCCTGCAAGGGCAGAAACGAAGGTAACGGTGAGGTTGACGTATGTGCCGTCCTTCATGTCGTTGGGCACGGTGAGTGTGGCGGTAGTACCGTTGATGGGTAGTTTGAGCCCGCTCGCAGTCCAACTGTTATTAGTATATCCGTATGCTATGCTTACGGCATAGCCACTCTCAGGTGCAAGGGTCAGCGTAACATCTGTACCCTTCTCAGCCGCAACGCCAAACGTCTCTCCGCTTGCCGCGCTCTTATCATTGTATGTCACCGTGCCGTTGCCCGTCACATTGACCACGACGGTCGATGGCAGGATGGTGAACTCCTTCGCAACGCTGCCCAACGGCGTGTAGTCGCCCTTGAAGGTGACGGTTGCCGTTGCCGTGCCTACATTCGTGTTGTCCGTATAGGAATAATCATAGTCCGTGCCTTTGGTAAGGATGAGCGAGCCGATTGTCACCTGTGGTTCAGGCTTAATCTCACTACCCGTGTAGGTCTGTTCGGGAACATCGGCAATCACTGGTTTCTGTACAATAAGTCTGCGATTACCGTCTGTGCCAATAGTGAAATAGTCGGTCTTGCTGGCGGTCACATTGGTTTCGCCGTGCTTATAGACCACGCTACCGAAGTCATTGATGCTCGATGCGTCAACCTTGTCGATGTCGTCGTAAATCGTCACGGTGCCGATTTGATAAGTGGCGTGGTAGATGTTGTCCCCTGCGCCTATGCCGTCAGCACCATTACCGCCATCAGCCGTCACGCCCACAGCCGTCACCGTTCCACCCTTGATGGTGATGTTTCCAACGATAGCTTTTCTCGAACTGCTGATGTTCTTGTCTTTGGTAAAGCCAGCACCGATACCGGCAGCGCCTTTACCACCATTGGCGGCGATGATTCCGCTCTCAATAACAATATTGCCGCCGATGACATCTTCCGTTACGTTAAATGCACCGTTCAGACCGATGCCAGCAGCATATTGAGCTCCGTTTGCCGTCAGCGAACCGTTGCCCTTGATGGTGAGTGTAGTGCCAGAACCACCAACCTGAATGCCTGCTGTATAGCGATACGCCTCTATATTGGGATCATATCTACTTAAACCCGTCACGCTGTTCGTTCCGACAAGGGTAATCTCCGCTGTACCTGCGCAGACGATGCCGCCGTTGATAGTTGCACCGCTGAGTGTTATGCCAGCATTGTCTGCTATCGTCACGGTGTGGCTAGTTGAGCCTGTCAACACGTCATTATTGATGGCGGTAAAGTCGCCGGGGGCATCCGCAAGGTTAATCGTGCTGCTGCGCTCGATGGTGGCCGAGATGGTGACGTCGGATGTGCCAATAGTAACGCTGTAAATGCCGTTGGCATCGGGTTCAAGCGTGTTTGTGCCGTCGGAAACATTTGAAGCAGTGTATGGGAAAAGCGCCTTGAATGTAACGGTCGTTCCCGAAATATATTTCCCGTCGCCATCTGCAGTGTTCGTCGCGCTGACGATTTCCATATTCGTGGGCAGGGTAACGGAATATGTTGCTGCTACCGTTGCCGTAACGGTCACGTCAGTGTTAGGCATGACGAAGGTGTATTGTCTGTTTCCAATATCGGTCAGCGTCAGGTCGTTGGTGCCATCGTTCACCTTCAGCGTCGAAGCATCGACTGACGGGTTGAGTGTCAGCGTGACGGTCTCGCCCTCAGGTGCAGATTTTATGCTTGCCGTAACGCTTGCCTTGATGTCGTCACTGATTGTAATGCTATGTTTTACCACTTTACCAAAAATGGTTCTTGATGTGCCTTCGCCCGAATCGGAGAACACAGCATCCTTGTCATCACCGGTCACTTCATTATTATTATGCTTGAATACCACATTGACGGTGGTGCTGGCATTATATCCTTTTCCTATACATTCAGAATTCCAACCTTTTGTTGCAACAATTCGCTTGACACCGCTACCTATCGTGATGGTCATCGTGCCGCTGCTGGCGTATGCGCCTGTTCCGATGCCGGCACCGCCGGACTGCGTGTCGCCAGTAGCGGTAATGACACCGCCGTTCAGCGTGACGCTGGTCACATAGCCATTGTTGCCGCCGCCAATGCCCGCACTGTTGGAGTAGCCATCCGCCGTTGCATTGACGATACCGCCGTTGATGGTGATGTTACCGCTAGTCGAGCCGTAGCCGCCACCGATACCAGCGTTATTACCGGTTGCCGTAATCTTTCCACCATTGATATTGATAGTACCGAAATTAGAGTTGTTTCCGCCGCCTATACCGGCGCAATTAAATTCGGTTGTTGCCGTAGCCACGAGTGCACCCATCGTCGCCTCGTCCTCCGACTGCGCATAGACATTGAATGTTGCGCTGCTGCCAACACCAATGCCCTTATTGGCGGTCAGCGTCGCACCGTCGAAGAGAATCAGGTTGACCGTACCGCTCACGCTGATGCGATCGGTGATGGTCACATCATCATAGACCACATACCATCCCTCATTCCATGAAGTCGAGGAACTTGTGACTGCCGTTGCAATTTCGTTTAGCGTTGTCAGCGTACCGTTACCGTCGAGGTATTTCACAACATGTGTCTGCAACTCGGTGATTTCGTTGGTGCAGGCTTCGTCGCTGAAATATTTATTACACATGGAGCACTGCCAATACTCGATGTGGTTTGCGTCCGCATCGTGATGTGCGCCAGTGTGGGGTTTCATCGGCTCTATGACAGCATCTTCGGCAAGTTCGGTCGTTCCGTTTTCGTCTGAGAAATACTTGCCATCGCCGCGCTTGTAGCACTCCTGCTTGATACCCGCCTCCGTGCATGTAGCAGCCCTTACGGTCAGGTGCGTGTAGGTCAGGTTCTCATAGCCGTAGAACTGCAACTCATTGAGAATGCTCATCATAGTACCTTCAACTTCGTATATTTCAAAGCGGAAATACTGATACTGATTGTTACCGTCGTTGTTGCAGGGAATCTTAAAGCTTGAACCGTTGCCAAGCGAGGAATTGGAAGAATGAATAGTCGTCCAATTATCACTCTCGCTAAGTTTTGCCTTTAACGCCCACGATGTGGGTTTCCAATTCTCATTTACCGAATTATCGTATGTCAAGACATAGCCTTTCGGAATAATAGGAGCATCGGCATGGAACTCCACAAATGCGGGGTCTACTATGCCGCCGTTAAAGTCGCCAGCGGGAGCATTGGGATCATCCACATTTTTCTTTACCCACCATTCATTCGACAGATTACCGTCCACGAAGTTCGAGTAACTGGCTGTGCCTGCCGTAGCGGTGAAGCCTGTGAACAGTGTGTAGTCCGTGCCGCCCACGTTGATGGTTGATGTAGTCGTTGCCCACGCCGTAACAGTCGTGAGCATCATCACAAGCAGCAGCATCGCTGCCCGTCGCGTTGCGCCCAGCCCCAAGGCCAAGGGCGCGAAAAAGTCTTTCTTAATACTCATTGTTTTGTTTATTTTTGATTAATATGATAATTGTTTCTTCCGATTAATATTGATTTATCTGACGGATAGTCACAAAAAGCCTTACGGCCTCGCCGAAGGCAAAGCCGTATATGTCGCTGGTCACGCCGCCCACCCGTCGGGCGTCGCTCCATGCTGATGTTTAGAGTATAGAGTGAGTGAGTGAGTGAGTGAGTGAGTGAGTGAGTGATAACGAATTATTTGACGTAGCCAAACAATTCGCGTTAAACAATGTTATCTTCTCAATCTTTCTCATGTCTCGTTAATGTATATGGTCGGGTGTTCCTTTATTATAATTTTAGAACAAATCTGAGTGCGTGCCAGTCTGCAGGGATACCGTATATGCCATAGCTATAGACCCATTTCCTTATAAAAGTCTTTCAGTGAATCATAATGATACACTCTGCCGTTCTTGACATTATCCATCGCCTCGCGATAACCGGCCGTTTTTGTGATGTCGTAATCTTTCTTCTTAGTGGCCTTATGTACCTTGACAGAAGTCACGCCTACAAGCATCTTGCATGCGTTCTTTACCTTTGAAACCAAACTCTCATCTGGTACCTGTAACACTACTGTTGCCATAATCGTTAATTCTTTTACTTTTTCGAGTGCAAAGTTACGAAACATTCCGCACATTCGTAGCAATTCTTCGGAAAAATCTACAAGTTTTAACGGAAAAGCGGGTGAAATTGAGCTATGACCAATGGTTCTCATGCCCGAAGGCAAGCACAGCCGTACATCGCCATCGCTCGCCGACACAAGTGTCGTCGCTCAATGTCTTTATAGTTAATAAGGAATATAGTGAGTGAGTAATATAAAAGCACTATAAAGGTACAACATTTTTAGAAAATAACGTCAGACTTTCGTCAGTTTATCGTTGCTGTTAACGGTTTTGTAACATTTTGGCACACTTTTGCTTTGCATTTTCCGAAAATAGTAGTATCTTTGCAAAAAGTTTCTGACAGACGATGGGTGGACGCTTACATAAGAGCATAGTGAATGCGGAAGTAAATCTGCTGTTTTACTTTCTGTCACTCTTCCTGACCTTCTTCTCACGCAAGATATTCCTCGACAACCTGGGAGCGGAGTTTATCGGACTGACGGGTACGCTGAACAACATCTTAGGATACCTGAACCTGACGGAGCTGGGCATATCGGCCTGCGTGGGCTACTTCCTGTTCAAGCCCCTGCAGTCGGGCAACAGGCAGGAGACTCAGGAGATTCTGGCCCTACTGGGATGGCTGTACCGATGGATAGGTGCCATTGTCTTTGGCGGTGCCGTCGTCGTCAGCCTCTTCTTCCCGCTGGTCTTCGCAAATACGGAGCTGGGGCTGGGCATCGTCTACTTCGCCTTCTACTCCTTCTTAGGGTCGTCGCTCATCGGCTATTTCATCAATTACCGGCAGGTGCTGCTCACCGCCGACCAGAAGAACTATCTGGTGGCCGTCTACTACCAGTCGGCCAACCTGATTAAGATTGCCCTGCAGATATTCTTGGCCGTCAGCTATAAGAACCTGTATGTCTGGGTGGCCGTGGAGTTTCTGTTTGGCATCGTGGGGTGCATCGTGCTGAACTGGAAGATTGACAAAGAGTATCCTTGGCTCAGCGTCGACAAGCGGCAGGGCAAGGCACTGCTGAAGAAGTATCCCGACGTCATAGCCAAGACGAAGCAGGTGTTCATCCACAAGATCAAGGACTTCTTCCTCATCAAGAGCGACGAGCTCTTTATCTTCCTGTTTGTCTCCTTGAAAATGGTTGCTTTCTATGGCAACTACATGATTGTCGTCTCGAAACTCGTCTCGCTGTTCTCGGCTATCACCGGCAGCGTGGGGGCCAGCGTGGGCAACCTCGTGGCCGAGGGCGACAAGCAGAAGTTGTTCAAGGTGTTCTGGGAGTTCACCACCATCCAGCATACCATCGCTGCCGTGCTCAGCTTCTCGCTATACCACTTCCTCGAGCCGTTCATCGCCCATTGGCTTGGAGCGCAGTACATCATGGACCACGAGGTGCTGGTGCTGCTGGTTGTCTTCATCTACATAGCCAATTCACGGGGAGCCGTCGACGCATTCAACTATGCCCACGGGCTGTATGCCGACGTGTGGTCAGCATGGGCAGAACTGATTATCAATGCCTCGGTCACGATAGTCTGCGGCTTGTACTGGGGAATCGTCGGCATACTGCTGGGAAAGATTGTCAGCCTCTTGGCCATTGTGGCCCTCTGGAAGCCCTACTACCTGTTCAGTGCCGGTTTCAAGGAGTCTGTGTCGGTCTATTGGAGGGGGGTGACACGCAACTACCTGATTTCAGCCGTTGCCTTTCTCTTCTCCACCATGCTGCTACGACAGGTACCCGTCGACCCGTACGCCAGCATCTGGACGTGGATGGTCTATGCCGCTGCAGGCATGGCCATCTTCCTGACCATCGACCTGACGTCCACCTACATCTTTGCCAAGGGTGCCAAGGACACGATGAGAAGAATGAAAATGAAGAGTGAAGAATGAAGAATGAAGAATTTACAATATGAGATATTCTATCATCACCGTCAATTACAATAATGTGGAGGGGCTGTGCAGAACCATTGAGAGCGTGACCAGCCAGACCTGCCGCGACTTCGAGTTCATCGTCATCGACGGAGGCTCTACCGACGGCAGTGCCGAGGTGCTGAAAGCATACGACAAGGACATCGACTACTGGGTGTCGGAACCTGACGGAGGCATCTATCAGGCCATGAACAAGGGGATAGCCCAGGCTCACGGCGAATACCTGAACTTCATGAACTCGGGCGACAGCTTCTACGACGGGCAGGTGCTGGAACGGCTGACGGCAAGTAGGCTCTCGGCGGACATCATCGTCGGCAGAGACTACCATTTCGACGAGGCTACCGGACAGGGCTTTGCCACCTTGCTGCCTCCAAGGGTGACGATGCTGACGTTCATCCACCACTCACTGCCCCACCAGAGTTCTTTCTTCAGAAGGACGCTGTTTGCCGACTCGCCCTACGACGAATCGCTACGACTGGTTGCCGACGTGAAGCTGTATATCCAGAAGATATGCGTAGAACAGCGTACCGTGCAGCTGGCAGACATCATCGTCTGCCGACGCGAGAAGGACGGTGCCAGCGTGGCGCACAACGACACGAGGCTCAGCGAGCACAGCCGCGTCGTCGGCGAATACTTGCCCAAGGGGGCCATCGAGGACTATGAGACGCTGTACCTGTTGGACAAGAGCACGATGTACAAGCTCATGACGCTGCTACACCACAGCAAGGGGCGGCGATGGCTGGCCTACTGCATCAGGATCATCCACAGACTGTGCTGTTCCTGAACGATTCCTCCAATCTGTTACATCAACAATCATCGCATTCACAATGGATTCAATCGTTATCATCTTCCCATATTTTGGGCCCTTGCCTCCTCAGTATGGCATGTGGCGTGCTTCGGCATTGAGGAATCCCACCGTTGAATTCATGTTCTTTACTGATTCCGACGTGGAGCCTGCCGAGAACATCATCGTACACAAAATGCTGTTTGACGACTTCCGGCAAATAGTCCAGAAGGCATTCGACTTCCCCATTGTCCTTGACCGCCCCTATAAACTCTGCGAATACAAGCAAGCCTACGGCTATATCCTGCAGGACTACATCAAGGGCTACGACTTCTGGGGATTTGGCGACCTCGACCTCGTCTATGGCGACCTGCGTACCTTCCTCGACGGCGAGGCCCTGTCGCATAAGCTACTGCTGGGATGGGGGCACCTCACCCTACTCCACAACGACGAGGATGCCAACACGTATTTCATGAAACAGGCCGATGGCTACCAGAACTACCGAGATGCCTTCACCACTACCAGCATCACCTTCTTCGACGAGTTCGGTCACAAGGGATGCAGTGACAAGTGGCGCGACCTACGGCCGGACGACTGCTGGCTGGAAGAGCCGTTCGACAACGTCTCGAAGCCCAAGCAGGCGTATCATTTCTGCAGCCTCAACAGGGGGTGGAAGCAGGTGGTCTTCGAGCATGTCGGCAATAAGCTCTACATGCTACGGTTCCATCACGGACAGTTAGAGCAGCAGGAGTCGCTCTATGCACACTTCCAGCACCGTGGCTTCATGAAGGACCGCGTCACCGACTACGACCGTTTCCTGGTGACCCCCAGGGCAGTCATCGACTATCCCCGCCACTTCGTCCGTCTCCGTCTTCGCTGGCTATGCCGTAACCGCTGCCTGATGACAAAATACTACCAGTGGCGCGACTACATCATCTGGCGCCTGCATCTCGACTACCAAAGGTAAACAAGGATGAAACAGAGATTAGACTACATTGACATCGCAAAGGGGATAGGCATCCTGTTGGTGGTATGTAATCATACGATATGCCCCGAAATGGTACACTACACCGCAGCGGTCGTCGTGCCTATCTTCTTCTTCTGCTCGGGATACACCTCGCATAAAAAAGATAACGGCATCAAGGAGAACGTCATACGCCATGCCGTGCGACTGCTGAAGCCCTACCTGCTGTTCAGCCTGTTATTGATGGTCTACTTTCACGACTTCTCCAAACGTGCCATATTGGGTATATGCTATTCCAGATACTGCCTCTATCCCTTTGGAACGACTTCAGACATCGTACACTTCATGACGGTAGGCAACTTCCCCATGTGGTTTCTTACCTGCATGGCGGTGTCCTACCTGCTATACGCCGTTCTGGTCTATTATCCGAGATACAGGTACTATCTTCTTGCCAGCTACCTGCTGCTTTCAGTACTGATGACCTACCTGCCCGTTCTCTTGCCCTGGAGCATTGACACGGCGTTTCTGATGGCAGTCATCATGTACGGCGGCACCATGGTCCGTGACAGCATCCCGGACTTATACCGTTCCAGGCGGCCGCACGTCTTTGTCATCATCTGTGCACTTGTCTACTTGATATTGCTGCCGCTCTTCGACGGCATCAACATCTCTGTGCGGCAATACGGCTACTCCATCTGGACATACCTCGTTGCTGCCATTGCCGGATGCGTGGTGCTTGTCTACATTTCACGGCTGCTTGAGCACACGCTGCTTGCAAAGCTGTTCCAACAGATCGGCCATCATTCGCTGACCATTTTCAGTATTGAGATTCCATTCGTCATTCTCGGGAAGCAAATCGGCGACGCCCTCTTTGGCAGTCTGCCCCAGCAGGCCATGCTCCTGGCAACTGCCACGACACAAGTCGTCATCGCCATTGCCGGCGGGTATCTGATTTCATTTCTGTTGCACAAGAACAAGCTCACATACAACCTGTTTTTCAGATAATCCTGCCTTTTACGCCCGGCATCCATCAGTGCTGCATGCTGGAATATCAGAAAAAGCTCAAATAAAATTTGGCTTTTTGCTCAGTTATTCGTAACTTTGCAGATTATTAGGATGTTTTAGAAAGTTGAAATGAAGATAGCCATTCTGACTTCGGGTATATTGCCAGTTCCTGCCGTGAAGGGGGGAGCCGTAGAGAACCTTATGGACTTCTACCTGGCATACAACGACAAGCACCGGCTGCACGACATCACGGTCTACAGCGTCTGGCATCCCGACGTCGCACAACATCCGGCACAGCAATCCGAAGTGAACCGCTATATATATTTAAGAGTGGACACGATATGGGCAAAACTGAAGAAAAGGCTGTTCAAATGGACGCACTCCGAGGGGTACTACCACTACACCATCGAGTACTATCTGGACTGGGCTCTCCGACAAATCAACAGGCAGCAGTTTGATGTCGTCATCACCGAGAACCGACCGGGCTATGCGCTACAGCTCATGCGACAGGGACACCAGCAAGTGGTGGTCTGTCACCAAGAAAACGACTACGTGAACGTCACCACACCACAGCACCGGCAGATATACGATTCGACAGCCCTGTTCATCAACACCTCAGACTACATCACCCGCTGTGTCCGCACCATCAGCGATACTGACACGAAATGCGTCACGGTGCTCAACGGCATCGACGTAGAGCGCTTCTACCAGGCCTGCCCACTGCCAAGGAGTGCCGCAGGATTGCACGACGAGGACTTCGTGCTGGTGTTCAGCGGAAGGCTTGTCGAGGAGAAAGGCATCCTGGAACTGATTCAGGCTATCAAGACGCTCAGCATACCTCATCTGAAACTGCTCATCATCGGAGCCAGCTTCTACGGACAGGACATGAAGAAGTCGCCATTTGTCAAACGGCTGGAGGATGAGAGCGAATCCGTCAAGGACCAGGTAGTCTTTACGGGATTCGTTCCCTACGGACAAATACCTTCCTATCTGAAGATGGCCGACGTAGCCGTCGTACCGTCTATGTGGGAAGAGCCCTTCGGACTGACTGTGGCCGAAGCCATGGCCGCAGGGCTGCCACTCATCACCACGCGAAGTGGCGGCATACCGGAAATCTGTGAAGGCGTGGCCGAAATTGTTGACAGGGAGAACGTAGTGGCCCACTTGGCCGATGCCATCAAGGGGCTGTACGATGACACCGCCAGGCGACGCACCATGGCAGAAGCGGCGCTGGAGCGTTCAAAACTGTTCAGCAAGGAGGCCTTTGCACGAAACTACTTCCATGCTTTGGGAAACGTGAGAGTGAAGAATGAAGAATGAAGAGTGAAGAATGAAGAGTGAAGAGTGAAGAATGAAGAATGACTACGACCTACTCATAGTGGGTGCCGGCATCTACGGAGCCACGGCAGCCTACAAGGCGAAGCGCGAAGGCAAGCGCTGCCTCGTCATCGACCAGCGTCAGCACCTCGGAGGCAATATCTACTGCGAGTGTGTCGAGGGCATCAATGTCCATAAGTATGGTGCCCACATCTTCCATACCAACAACCGCCGCGTGTGGGACTTCGTCAACAGCATTGTCGAGTTCAACCGCTACACCAACTCGCCCATCGCCAACTACAAGGGACGCCAGTACAACCTGCCCTTCAACATGAACACCTTCTACCAGATGTGGGGCGTGACGACTCCCGACGAGGCCCGTCAGCAGATAGACCGGCAGCGGCAGGAGGCACTCCAAAGCATGCAGGCCGACGGTGCCAAGGAGCCGCGCAACCTCGAGGAGCAGGCGCTGCTGCTCGTTGGCCGTGACATCTACGAGACACTTGTCAAGGGCTATACCGAGAAGCAGTGGGGGCGCCGCTGTACAGACCTTCCGCCGTTTATCATCAAGCGGCTGCCCGTGCGCTTTGTTTACGACAACAACTATTTCAGCGACCGCTACCAGGGCATCCCTATCGGTGGTTACAACAGGCTCATCGACGGGCTGCTCGACGGCATCGAGACGCGCACCGGCGTCAACTTCTTCGACGACCGCAGCTATTGGGAGTCCATAGCCAGCCACGTGCTGTTTACGGGTAAGATCGACGAGTACTACGACTACCGTTTCGGACAGCTGCAGTGGCGTAGCGTACGCTTCGAGCAGGAGACGCTCGCTACGCCTAACTACCAGGGCAATGCCGTCATGAACTTCACCGACGCCGACGTGCCCTACACCCGCATCATCGAGCACAAACACTTCGAGATGTTCGGCGACGACGTCTATCGTTGTCCCGTCACCGTCATCTCCCGTGAATACTCCTCCGAATGGCACGAAGGTATCGAACCCTTCTACACCGTCAACGACAACCGTAACGACAGCCTCTACCGACAATACAAAGCACTGGCCGACCGTGAAGAGCACGTCACCTTTGGCGGTAGGCTGGCAGAATACAAATACTACGACATGGCTCCCATCATCGAGAAAATCATGGGATTCTGAAGAATGAAGAGTGAAGAATGAAGAATGAAGAATGAAGAATGAAGAATGAAGAATGAAGAGTGAAGAATGAAGAATGAAGAATGAAGAGTGAAGAATTATGAACAAGAACGAGAAATTTGTCATCACCATCAATCGTGAGTTAGGCAGTGGCGGACGTACCGTAGGCCGCATCGTTTCCGAAAGACTGGGTGTACCATTCTACGACAAGGCCCTCATCCAGGCACTGACGGGGAAATACCAATTGAGCGTCGATGAGATAGAGCGCATGAAGGGCCGCAGCCACTCGTGGTGGGCCGACTTCAAGCGTGCAATCAACATCGGTGCAAGCATCAATGCCACACACCAATACCACCTGAAACCCACCGACATGCCCGACCTGCTGACCACCGACGAGATGTTCAAGACCGAACAGGAGGTGCTGCGGGGCATCGCCGCCGACGAGTCGTGCGTGGTGGCTGGCCGCAGCGGTTTCTATGTGTTCCGCGAACACCCCAACCACCTGAGCATACTCATCCAGGCCTCCATGAACTACCGCATCGACCACGTGGCCCGCAAGCAACAGCTGACAGCCGACGAGGCCCGCAAGATTATCGAGCAGGTGGACGAGATGCGCGAAAACTACGTCAGGAAGTATACCGGCACGTCGCGCTACGACACGCGCAACTACGATCTCGTGCTCCGGGCTGACGGCAAGACAGCCGACGAACTGGCTGACATCATCATGCAATACATAAAAAGTTAAGGTTTTATTTGGCTTTTAGCCCGATTCTTTGTACTTTTGCAGTCGAATTTTTACTATCACCTATCATGAAACAACTTTTTTTCACTACCATTCCCACCCTACGGTGCCTGTCTGCAGCCATTCTCTCACTGGCCTTCGCTACCGCTGTGCAGGCAGACTTACCCAAGGTAAAAGTAACCATCCGTGACGCTCGCCAACAGACGATTACGGGCTTCGGTGCCGCCTGCTGCGACGGTGCCATGTGTCCTTTCGGCGAAGACACCGGCCCCGTCAACCTGCTCTACGGTCCGAGGTCGAAAGTAGGACTGAACATCATGCGTATGGAGATTTCACCAAACTTCATAGGCGATGTCAAGGTGCCCGAGTGGAACAACTACGACACACCATACGACTGGAAAGGCTCGCTGCCTTCGGCACAGATGGTGAAGCGCCGCGGCGGCATCGTCTTTGGCACGCCCTGGTCACCCCCCGGCGACTTCAAGACCAACGGCACCGCTCAGGGCGGCAACAGTGAAGACCAGGGCAACCAGCGCGGCGAGCTGCGTACCGACTGCTACGACAAGTTCTTCCCTTGGATGAACACTTTCCTGCAGTATATGAAGGACAACGGCGTTGACGTCGATGCCGTCTCCATCCAGAACGAACCCGACTGGTGGGTCAGCTATTCTGGCTGCCTCTACACACCTCAGCAGCAGGTCGACCTGGTGAAGAACTACGCCCACATGCTCGACCGCGAGACGTTCAAGGGCGTGCGTCTCATCAGTGCCGAGCCATTGGGATTCGACCCGAAATACTCCGATGCCCTGCTGAAGGATGCCACGGCACGTGACCAGATCGACATCATCGCCGGTCACCTGTACGGTCACCCACCCTTGGTGAATATGAAGAATGCCAACACCCTGGCCGCCAAGTACGGCAAGGAGGTATGGATGACCGAGCACTCCTCGCAGGACAACACCGGCCAGCTGCCGACTTGGCACGAACAGCTGCTGTTTGCCGAAGAGCTGAACGAGTGCATGCACGCCGGCTGCACAGGCTACATCTATTGGTATATGCGCGCCCACTGGTCGTTCGTAGGCACCGGTGAGACACAATACGGTACGGCCAACAAAAAGAACACGCTGCTGCCCCGTGGCTACGTCATGTCGCACTTCTCGAAATACGTCACAGGCTCTACACGCCTCAACTCGTTCCAATCAATAACCCTCGACACGGAAGCCGCCTTCGAGAGTTCGGCATACATCAAGGGCGACTCGCTCATCGTGGTGGCCATCGACACCACCTCGACGGGTCATGAGATGAGGCTCCTGCTGCCGTTCAACGTGAAGAGCGGCACGCAGATACAGTCCACTGGCAACGAGACGACAAAGCTTTGCAAGAAGCAGGAAATGACCATCGACGAGCCGACAGACAACTTCACCATCGAACTGCCGGCACGCAGTCTGACGACCTACGTCTTCATGATTGACAATCCTGAGACGGCCATCCAGGAGGTGAAAGCAGCAAACGACAGCGGGCCAAAGACCTACTACGACCTGCGCGGCCGCCGGCTGGAGGTTCCCCACGGTCTATGCATAGAGAGGAGTGCCAACGGTACAGCCAGGAAGGTCATAAAGAACTGACCTTCCCGGCGCCCGACCTAACTATCAGCGGATTACACTGCTTTTTCGGCACCACTGTCTGAATTAGAGTATCTCTCGAGTGATGCCTGCAAAGTACAGTATATCTTTTGGCGCAGCTCCAATGGTTCAAGCACTTCCAAGTCGCCTGAATGCGACATCAGCTCAAGAACGAAATCAACTGAAGGACGGATATCGTATGAGAAATCAGTATATGTATCAGTATGCCCTATCTCCTTCTGTGAAGCATGCAAGGGCAGCGTCCGCAGATAGTTAGGCATATTTCCGTACGCTCGAATCACCACATGGGCCATAGGCGTGCCGTCTGTCGTAACACCATAGTATTCTGCGAAATAAGTCTCTGGCGAGAAGCCTTCCGGCATTTCAAAAGTCTCGTCAGAGATTACCACCGACAGCATCCTGTCAAGTGCGTAAGTCGCCATGTGCCTGCCTGTAAAAGTCAGTATATACCATCGCTGGTGGAAAAGCTTTAGGGCGTATGGCGACACCGTCTTCTCATAACTCTCACACCCGAACCGCTGGTATGTAATTGTCAGCCGTCTGTTGGTTTTGAGGGCCAGTATGATAGTCTGTAAGTATTCTTCTCCAGCAGGCACGTTCTCCAAAAGAATACGATTCCTAAGAGAGATACTATCGGAGAGAACTGTGCTGACTGTAAGCGTAGACAGCATCCACCCTTCTATTGTATCATCATTTATCACCTCAGGATTGCTGATGAAGTACTTATAGCCATGCTCCAAGTCGCACTCAATGATGATGCCAAACATGTTGAGAATGGCATCCTTATGGCGCAAAAACGATTTGCGGTTTAGAGGGTCACCTCCAATCACATCATCATTCATCCACAGCTCATTAAGCTGTTCGAGCGACAACTTCTTATATTGCCGCAGTGTATTCACAATCCAAATATACTGCTGGAAAATCCTTGCCGGTTTCATAAGTTCACATCTTTATATTACTATCTATTCTTCTTTCATCTCTTATTCGTTTTGTTTGCAAAATTAATTCTTTTCTTTCAATATAGAATGCAAAAACCGAAAAAACATCTTTGATAATAGTAGAATTTAGTCTGGCTTTATAGCCGTCGCCGCCCATGGGCGACCAGCTGCAGATCTACAATAGTAGAAATTAGTCTGGCTTTATAGCCTAAATTAAGATTAGCCATAAATGTTAATATCTACAATAGTAGAAATTAGTAGAAATTAGTCTGGCTTTATAGCCTGAAACAAATTTATTTGGGTCTACTTCAAATCTACAATAGTAGAAATTAGTCTGGCTTTATAGCCCAGCGTGAAAGTTAAACAAAGTATTAATTATCTACAATAGTAGAAATTAATCTGGCTTTATAGCCGTTGGTAGCACTCTGAACTTCCAGTCTGATCTACAATAGTAGAAATTAATCTGGCTTTATAGCCGTTGCGAGAAACCTATCATGGACTATGACATCTACAATAGTAGAAATTAATCTGGCTTTATAGCCCTAAATGATGAATGTGTTGGAAAAGCAGAATCTACAATAGTAGAAATTAATCTGGCTTTATAGCCAAAAAATGATTTAAAAAAAGAGATTAAATCTACAATAGTAGAAATTAATCTGGCTTTATAGCCTAGAGCGTCGGTGTCCAAAACAGATCCTATCTACAATAGTAGAAATTAATCTGGCTTTATAGCCAACTGGGCACGGTCTTTGGGCCATACGCTATCTACAATAGTAGAAATTAATCTGGCTTTATAGCCGATTAATACCAGCCTGAATCATACGTTTATCTACAATAGTAGAAATTAATCTGGCTTTATAGCCGTCATGGGGCACCATTATGGATATTGAATCTACAATAGTAGAAATTAATCTGGCTTTATAGCCCAAGGATGGTTTTTGAACTTCCTTTTTGTTATCTACAATAGTAGAAATTAATCTGGCTTTATAGCCTACCTGACAGATACATTTACACTATTTATCTACAATAGTAGAAATTAATCTGGCTTTATAGCCATCTCAGCGTGTCCGTACTTGTCATTGCGATCTACAATAGTAGAAATTAATCTGGCTTTATAGCCCTCTCCGCTTTTTTATCAACGAAGAAAATATCTACAATAGTAGAAATTAATCTGGCTTTATAGCCCTGATACCGAAAGACCAACCCGACAAGCCATCTACAATAGTAGAAATTAATCTGGCTTTATAGCCAGTCGCCTTCCA
>CAMJWJ010000011.1 GCA_946409435.1 uncultured Prevotella sp.
TGGGTGTGGGTTGAACATGCACCCGACACCTGGAACTGAGAAGGCCACTCACGGAGCTGAGAAGGCCACTCACGGAGCTGAGAAGGCCACTCACGGAATTGAGTGGGCCACTCACAGAATTGAGAAGGCCACTCACGAGCATAACCAGACCAGTTATATGAATCCCAACGCGCGATGAGGACGCAAAACTTCAAGCCGCAAGAGGAAATTATATTTCTTTAACCAAAAAAAAGGCGAGAAGTTTTGCGCCCTCCATTTTTTTTTGTAATTTTGTATCTTACAATGCATACGAATATGAATAACGACTTTAGAAAATACGCTACCAAGCACCTTGGTATCAACGGTCTGGTGCTCGACGAAGTGATGAGCACGCAGGCCCAGTACATGAATCCGTACATTCTGGAGGAACGCCAGCTGAACGTCACGCAGATGGACGTCTTCTCGCGCCTGATGATGGACCGCATCATCTTCCTCGGCACGCAGATTGACGACTACGTGGCCAACACCATCATGGCCCAGCTGCTCTTCCTGGAGCAGGCCGACCCGGGCAAGGACATCTCGATCTACCTGAACTCGCCAGGCGGCAGCGTCACTGCCGGACTGGGCATCTACGACACGATGCAGTTTATCTCCAGCGACGTGTCCACTATCTGCACGGGCATGGCTGCCTCGATGGCTGCCGTGCTGCTCGTGGCCGGCGCCGAGGGCAAGCGCTCTGCCCTGCCCCACAGCCGCGTCATGATCCACCAGCCGTTAGGCGGTGTGCAGGGTCAGGCCAGCGACATCGAGATTGAAGCCAAAGAGATCATGAAGTTCAAGAAGGAGCTGTACACCATTATCTCCGAGCACTCCCACACGCCCTACGACAAGGTGTGGAACGACTCCGACCGCAACTACTGGATGACCGCCGAGGAGGCCAAGGAGTACGGCATGATAGACCAGGTGCTGAAAAAGAAGGCTGACAACGCGTAACACGTAATGCCTGATGCTCAATGCATAATGCTTAATTGATAAATTACGAATGGCAAGAAAGACATGTAATTTCTGCGGACGCTCCGACAAGGAAGTCAACCTGCTGATAACAGGCATCAACGGATGCATCTGTGACGACTGCGCCGTGCAGGCCTACCAAGTGGCCACAGCCAACGGCTATGGTCCTGATGCCCACAAGGTGAAAAAGAAATACCAGCAGAAGGAAATACCCAAGCCCAAGGAGATAAAGGAATACCTGGACCAGTACGTCATCGGACAGAACGAAGCCAAGCGCACACTGGCAGTGGCCGTCTACAACCACTACAAGCGGTTGCAGCAACCTCAAGACGCTGGAGGCGTAGAGATTGAGAAGTCGAACATCATCATGGTCGGAACCACGGGTACCGGCAAGACGCTGCTGGCCCGCACCATCGCCAACCTGCTTGACGTACCGTTTACCATCGTCGATGCCACTGTCTTCACCGAAGCGGGCTACGTGGGCGAAGACGTGGAAAGCATACTGACACGACTGCTACAAGCAGCCGACTATGACGTCGAGGCCACTCAGCGAGGCATCGTCTTCATCGACGAGGTGGACAAGATAGCGCGCAAGAGCGACAACCCCAGCATCACCCGCGACGTCAGCGGCGAGGGTGTCCAGCAGGGACTGCTGAAACTGCTCGAGGGAACGTCGGTCAACGTGCCGCCGAAGGGGGGCCGCAAGCATCCCGACCAGGAATACATCGCCGTGGACACCCGTAACATCCTGTTCATCTGTGGCGGTGCCTTCGACGGCATCGAGCGTAAGATAGCACAGCGCATGAACACCCATACCGTGGGCTTCAACTCGGTGCAGAACGTGCTCAAGATCGACAAGAACGAGCTGATGCAGTACATCCAGCCACAAGACCTGAAGTCGTTCGGTCTCATACCCGAACTGATAGGCCGTCTGCCCGTGCTGACCTACCTGAGACAGCTGGACCGTGAGGCACTGAGCATGATACTGACAGAGCCGAAGAACTCCATTGTCAAACAGTACGAAAAACTCTTTGAGATGGATGGCATCAAGCTGACATTCACGCAGGAAGCCCTGAACGTCATCGTCAACAAAGCAGTAGAATACAAGTTAGGAGCAAGAGGACTGCGGTCCATCGTCGAGAGTATCATGATGGATGCCATGTTCGAGGTGCCGTCAAAACGTGTGAAATCCTTTGAGGTGACCGCCGAGTATGCACAACAGCAGCTCGACAAGTCACACCTCGCAGCATAAAAGAGACTATAGCCGTCATGGCTGCCCTCGCAGACATGACAACTATTCAGAAAAACAGAAAGACAAATGCCTATGGCAAAGAAGAAACCTGTACTCACTGAGGAGCTAAAGAAATATTTCGGCTTTGACAAGTTCAAAGGCGACCAGGAGGCCATCATTCAGAATGTGCTCGACGGAAAGAACACTTTCGTGCTCATGCCCACCGGCGGAGGCAAGTCGCTGTGCTACCAGCTGCCGTCGCTGCTCATGGAAGGCACGGCTATCGTCATCTCGCCCCTGATAGCCTTGATGAAGAATCAGGTCGACGTCATCAGTTCGATGAGCGACGAGGGCACCGCTCACTACCTGAACTCGTCGCTCAACAAATCGGCCATCGACCAGGTGAAAGCCGACATCCTCGCTGGCAAGACCAAGCTGCTGTATGTCGCTCCTGAGTCGCTGACAAAAGACGAGAACGTAGAATTCCTGCAGCAGGCCAAGATATCGTTCTATGCCATCGACGAGGCACACTGTATCTCGGAGTGGGGCCACGACTTCCGCCCGGAGTACCGCCGCATCAGGCCTATCATCAATGAGATAGGCACGGCACCCGTCATCGCACTGACGGCCACGGCTACCGACAAGGTACGCAACGACATCAAGAAAAGCCTTGGCATCATGGATGCCGAAGAGTTTAAGTCGTCGTTCAACCGCCCGAACCTCTACTACGAGGTACGCCAGAAGACGGCTGACGTCGACAAGGACATCATCAAGTTCATCAAGCAGCACACTGGCAAGAGCGGTATCATCTACTGCCTCTCACGCAAAAAGGTGGAAGAGCTGGCCGAGATACTGAAAGCCAACGACATCAAGGCCGCACCCTACCACGCCGGACTGGAGTCGTCACTGCGCTCACAGACACAGGATGACTTCCTCATGGAGCGCATTGACGTCATCGTGGCAACCATCGCCTTCGGCATGGGCATCGACAAGCCCGACGTACGCTTCGTCATACACTACGACATACCCAAGTCGCTCGAAGGCTACTACCAGGAGACTGGACGTGCAGGCCGCGACGGCGGCGAGGGCATGTGTATCACCTTCTACTCGCACAAAGACCTGCAGAAGTTGGACAAGTTCATGGAGGGTAAGCCAGTGGCAGAGCAGGACATCGGCCGACAACTGCTGGCCGAAACGGCTGCCTATGCCGAGACCTCTGTATGCCGTAGAAAGATGCTGCTACACTACTTCGGCGAGGAATATACGCAGGAGAACTGCCACAACTGCGACAACTGCCTGCACCCCAAGACGAAAATCGAGGCCCAGCAACAGCTGGTGCTGGTGCTGCAGACCGTGCTGGCACTGAAAGAGAACTTCCGCACCGACTATATCATCGACTTCGTGTCGGGCAAGGAAACGGAGGAAATCATTGCCCACAAGCACCAGGAGCACGAGCTGTTCGGTGCAGGCGAAGACTTCGACGAGAAACTGTGGAACCCCGTGATACGGCAGGCACTGATAGGCGGCTACCTGAAAAAGGATGTCGAGAACTACGGTCTGCTGAAGATGACATCTGCTGGCAAGAAGTTCATCAAGCATCCTGAATCATTCTTGATTGTGGAGGACAACGAGTTCAACGACGACTACGATGCAAACATGGAGCACGAAGGGGGAACGAGTGCACTCGACCCTGTGCTCTCAGCCATGCTGCGCGACTTGCGCAAGAAGGTGTCAAAGCGTATGGAGCGCCCGCCTTACGTCATCTTCCAGGATGTCAGCATAGAACAGATGGCCACGGAATACCCCGTCACGCTCGAGGAACTGAAAAACATACAAGGTGTGGGCGAAGGCAAGGTGCGACAGCCGTATGCCAAGGAATTCGTGGACCTCATCAAGCACTATTGCGACGAGAACGAGATAGAGCGCCACAGCGACCTCCGCGTCCGCACGGTAGCAAAGAAGTCAATACTGAAGGTGAAAATCATACAGGCCATAGATCGGCAGATAGCCCTCGACGACATCGCCACGGCACAGGGACTGGAGTTCGACGAACTGCTGGACGAGGTGGAGGCCATCGTCTACAGCGGCACTAAGCTGAACATCGACTACTTCCTGGAGGAGGTCATGGACGAAGACCACGTCGATGACATCTACGACTACTTTGCAGACAGCGAGACGGACTCTTTAGAGGCAGCCATACAGGAACTGGGCGGCGAATGCTCGGACGACGAGATACGCCTCGTGCGCATCAAGTTCATCTCTGACATGGCGAACTGACGGGAATAGACAAAAAGGCGAGATAGCAGAATAGCAAGATTATACAAGCAAGCATACAAGACAGTAACGCAAGAACATTACAATGAAAGGTAAATACACAAGTAATACAGGTAGAGTGATAAGGAACGTTCTACCTTTTTGTTTTGTGACGCTCTTCCTCTTTTCAGCACAACCTGCTGAAGGACAGCTTTTCAAGAAGATATTCAAAAAGAAGAAGGCCAAGACGGAGAAAGTAAAGGCACCGAAGAACGACGGTATCGACGATGCACTCCAGTTGCCACTGGCTGACATCGCTACGGCAGACAATGAGCACAACCGGAACGCCTTCCTGGGCATACCCATCGGCATCAAGGCCGACCGATTCGAGAAACTGCTGTTGGAGAAAGGATTCACCGAGCAGAAACATGAGGGACCGCAAACGGCCAAGTCGTATATTTATGAAGGCAATGTCTATGAAGCACCGTCAAAGGTGACACTCATCGTGTCGGAACAGACAGCACGAGTCTACGCCGTAGACGTAGAGGATCAGGCCATCTACTCCTCTGAGCAGGAGGTTGTCAAGCGCTTCAAGGCCGTCAAGGCACAGCTGGTGAAGGAATATGGTACAGGCTTCGTCGACAACCAGGGTGAGGCCTACTGCATACAAAGCCGGCTGGGCACCGTGACGCTGCACTACGAGCGTGGTTCAATGATGAACAACTTCCAGCTGGGTATGGTTTTCGACGACGCTAAAGCCTACAAGATGGCCTACGGCGAGATGGAGGACAAGAGCTACGAGGCCCTCCCACGTACTATTGAGAACGGACTGGCTGCTGCCTGCAGCCACACCGACATCGTAGGACTGGCAGTGAGCATGTTACAAGCCCGCACGCAGGCTAAGGCAACTGCCCTGCTGAAATCGTACGAATACACTGTGGGAAAGGCGACCCCGAAACTGCTGCCCGCCACGTTCAAGATGGGCGACTATCAGGTGACGGTGGCTGGCGCGATGCGAAAGCGTAATGTCACGTCACTCGTCATCACTGCCAACGACGATATCGAAGCCGTCAGGCATGACTTGCAAACCAACGGCTTCGAGACGACCGACCAGAACAGCTGGCGACAGGGCAAGACTACGTGTGCATTAGCGACCGACAAACAGGGATGGTTGATAATGAGCGTTAAATCCTATTAATAATAGGTGAAAATGCCTTGCCGTCTCGGAAAAAATGAGTAATTTTGCACGCAATAAATTTAAAGGATATTTTTTATGTCATCATTTATTGCAGACAAGATTGTGATGGACGGCCTGACATTCGACGACGTCCTATTGATTCCCGCCTATTCTGAGGTGCTGCCAAAAACGGTAGAACTGCGTACTCACTTCTCAAGGAACATCGAGCTGAACGTGCCTTTCGTAACGGCAGCCATGGACACCGTCACGGAAAGCCAGATGGCAATAGCCATAGCCCGAGAAGGCGGCATCGGCGTTATCCACAAGAATATGTCGATAGAGAATCAGGCTCGTGAGGTAGCCATTGTCAAGCGTGCCGAGAACGGCATGATCTACGACCCCGTCACGATACGCCGCGGCTCTACGGTAGCTGACGCACTGGCTATCATGTCGGAATACCACATCGGCGGCATTCCAGTGGTAGACAACGAGAACCGCCTGGTAGGCATCGTGACCAACCGCGACCTGCGCTTCGAGCGCCGGCTGGACAAGCAGATTGACGACGTCATGACCAAGGAACACTTAGTAACTACCCACCAACAGACGGACCTGACGGCAGCAGCCCAGATTCTGCAGGAAAACAAAATCGAAAAGCTGCCCGTGGTAGACAAGGACAACAAGCTGGTAGGACTCATCACTTATAAGGACATCACCAAGGCAAAGGACAAGCCCATGGCCTGTAAAGACGAGAAAGGCAGACTGCGCGTGGCTGCCGGCGTGGGCGTAACGGCTGACACGCTGGAGCGCATGCAGGCACTGGTCAACGCCGGTGCTGATGCCATAGTCATCGACACTGCTCACGGACACTCCAAAGGTGTCATAGAAAAATTGCGCGAGGCAAAGGTGTCATTCCCCAACATAGACATCGTGGTAGGTAACATCGCTACCGGCGAAGCCGCCAGGATGCTCGTCGACAACGGTGCCGATGCTGTCAAGGTGGGCATCGGACCGGGTTCCATCTGCACCACCCGTGTGGTAGCAGGTGTTGGCATGCCACAGCTGTCGGCCATTTACGACGTCTACAGCGCACTGAAAGGTACCAACGTGCCAATCATTGCCGACGGTGGACTGCGCTACTCGGGCGACATCGTCAAGGCACTCGCTGCCGGCGGCTCCAGCGTCATGATGGGTTCACTGGTGGCCGGTACAGAGGAAAGCCCTGGCGACACCATTATCTATAACGGTCGT
The DNA here is from genome assembly GCA_946409435.1 of uncultured Prevotella sp. GTDB lineage: Bacteria > Bacteroidota > Bacteroidia > Bacteroidales > Bacteroidaceae > Prevotella. The sequence continues at coordinate 6,900 of CAMJWJ010000011.1, forward strand.
AAGTTCAAGTCGTACCGTGGCATGGGTTCACTCGAAGCCATGGAGCATGGTTCCAAGGACCGCTACTTCCAGGCCGATACGAAGGACGTGAAGAAGCTGGTGCCAGAAGGCATCGCTGGCCGTGTGCCTTACAAAGGTACCGTTCAGGAGGTGATATACCAGATGACGGGAGGACTGCGCTCAGGTATGGGCTACTGCGGAGCATCCACTATTGAGAGACTACACGATGCCAAGTTCACACGCATCACCAATGCTGGCGTCAACGAGAGCCATCCGCACGACATCACCATCACCAGTGAGGCTCCTAACTATTCAAGACCCAACGATTAACATTACAGACCTGACGTATAAACTACAGACTATTGATAACTGATAATTGACAATAGACATGAAAAAGATATTTTTTGCAGCTACACTCCTGCTGGCCATGGTTCAGTTCGCTGCGGCAGTACCGCAGTCTGGCTCAGGCAACGACCCCGTCATCATGACGGTGGCAGGTGTGGATGTGCCCCGTTCTGAGTTCGAATATTCGTACAACAAGAACAACACTGACGGCGTCATCGACAAGAAGACGGTGGAGGAGTATGTCGACCTGTTCATCAACTACAAGCTAAAGGTACAGGCTGCCCTCGACGCACACATCGATACGACGCAGGCTTTCCTGACAGAGTTCACGCAGTATAGAGACCAGCAGATTCGCCCCATCTTCGTGACTGACGATGACATGCTGGCCGAAGCCCACACGGTGTATGACAATACCGTGAAGAGCATCGGCCCTGACGGACTGATACGTCCCGCCCACATCCTCATGCGCATACCGCAGAAGGCCACTCAGGCCCAACAGGACGAGGCCAAGCGCCGCATCGACTCCGTTTACCAAGCTCTGCAGGCTGGTGCAGACTTTGAAGAACTGGCCAAGAAGGTGTCGCAAGACCCTGGCTCCGCCCGCAACGGCGGTGTGTTGGGTTGGTGCAGCCGCAACCAGCTGGTGAAAGAGTTCGAGGATGCTGCCTTTGCGCTACAGGCTGGCGAGATGAGCGCCCCCTTGCAATCGCCCTTCGGCTGGCATATCATCCTGATGAAGGAGCGCAAACAGATGGAGCCGTTCGAGTTCCACAAGGAGAACATCCTTAAATTCCTTGAGCAGCGTAACGCCCGCGACAACATCACCGAGCGTAAATTAGATGCCAAGGTGGCTGCCTCAAACGGTACACTGACCAAGGAACAGATCTTAGACAATCTTGCCGACTCGCTGTCGGCAAGTGACTATGAGATGCGCTACCTCATCAAGGAGTACCACGACGGACTGCTGCTCTACGAAATCAGCAACCGCACCGTCTGGGAGAAGGCCTCCAAGGACGAGGAAGCATTGGCCCGCTACTTCAAGGAGAACAAGAAAAAATATGACAACATATGGACCGAGCCTCGCTACAAGGGCATGGCCTATCACGTCAAGAACAAGGCAGACGTCAAGGCAGTGGCCAACTGTGTGAAGAAGCTGAAGTTTGAAGACTGGAATGAAGCCCTGCGTTCGACGTTCAACAACGACTCCATCATCCGCATCCGCGTGGAAAAGGGCATCTTTAAAAAAGGCGACAACAAGCTGATAGACCAGCGCGTGTTCAAGGTGAAAGACGCACAGGTGGACAGCGTGAAGGGCTACCCCATCGATGCTGTCTACGGTAAGTTGCTCAAGAAACCTCAGGACTATACCGACATCCGTGCACAAGTCATTACAGACTTGCAGGACGAGATGGAGCGTCTCTGGGTGGCCGACCTGCGCAAGAAGTACAGCTTTACAGTTCGTCAGGACGTATTAAATACTGTCAACAAACATGAATAAGAAAATACTGTTTTCACTATTCCTGCTCATCGCGTTTACCTCAGCAGCCAAGGCACAGAACGATAGTGTGCGCGCTATTGTCGACGAGGTCATCTGGGTGGTAGGCGACGAGGCTATCCTGAAGTCTGACGTGGAGGCCATGCGTATCGAAGGCCTGCAGCAAGGCATGCGTTGGCATGGCGACCCCGACTGCGCGATTCCCGAACAGATTGCCGTGCAGAAGCTGTTCCTCAATCAGGCTATCATTGACAGTATTGAGGTCAGCGATGCTGACATCACCCGTGGCGTGGAGGAATATCTGGAGAGAATGATCAACAGCATCGGTTCGCGCGAGAAGTTAGAGGAGTATCACAAAAAGAGCATCAGCCAGATACGTGCCGACCTCCGCGACTCGTACCGTGAGCGCCAGATGGTGCAGGGCATGCAGCAGAAACTGACGAAAGACATCGCCGTGACGCCTGCCGAGGTGCGCCGATACTTCAAGGACATGCCGCAGGACAGCCTGCCATTTGTTCCTACTGAGGTGGAGGTTCAGATCATCACCCAAACACCGAAGATTGACCAGGAGGAGATCAACCGTGTGAAGAATGAACTGCGTGATTATACCGACCGCATCAACAAGGGCGAGTCGTCGTTCCAGGTGCTGGCCCGTCTCTACAGCGAGGACCCTGGCACGGCACGCCGTGGCGGCGAGCTGGACTTCACGCCGCGTAGTGCTCTGGATCCTGCCTTTGCTACCGTCGCTTTCGGACTCACTGACCCGAAGCGTGTATCGAAAATCGTAGAGTCTGAGTTCGGCTTCCATATCATCCAGCTCATCGAGAAGCGTGGCGACAAGATCAAGGTACGCCACATACTGCGCAAGCCGGTGGTCAGCACCGATGCCGTAGACAATGCCATGAGCAGACTGGACTCCATAGCCATAGCCATCCGCGAGGGCGTACCTCCTGAGATGATCCGTGCCGTCTACAAGGACAAGGATGGTAACGCCATCGAAAAGTTCTCCTTTGAGGATGCTGTGGCACTGTTCTCCGACGATAAGGACACCCGTAACAACAACGGACTGATGGCCAACTACACTGACGACGGTCACCGCACGTCACGCTTCAAGCTGGCCGACCTGCCCGCTGAGGTAGCCAAGGCTGTCGACACGCTTGCCGTGGGAGCCGTATCGGCTCCGTTCACCATGCTTAACGAGCGTGGCAAGCAGGTGTGTGCCATTGCCAAGCTGAAGAACCGCACTGAGGGACACAAGGCCAACGTCACCGAGGACTTCCAGGTGATGAAGAATGTGGTCACTGCCAAGCGCCGTGCTGAGGTGCTACATGACTGGGTAGTCAATCGCATCAAGTCTACCTACGTGCGCATCAACGACCGCTACCGCAACTGCGACTTCGAGTACGAAGGATGGGTGAGATGAGAAGAGAGCGCTGAGCGCTCTCAAATGAGAAATGAGAAATAAGAAATGAGAAATGATGAGCCTGCGGCTCAAATGAGAAATGAGAAATGGTCAAGTACTGAACGCCAGAAGGTTTGGAGGAATGCTGCGCAGGCATTTCTCATTTCTCATTTCCCATTTCTCATTTCTCATTTCCCATTTCTCATTTAGACTACTCCCCGTGGGAATGTTCTGCTTGTTGGTGCTGTCGGCCTTTGCCGCACAGCCGGCCAAGAAGCGCGCACCACGCAAGAAACAGCCACAGGACAAGAAGGTGTACCTCGTTCACTCCGACAACCTGCACTACGACCAGTACCGCAATGGCGATGCACAGGTGCTGCACGGCAACGTGCACTTCCGCCATGTGGGTGCCAACCTCTATTGCGACAGCGCCCACTTCTACGAGCAGAGCAACTCCTTCGAAGCGTTCGGTCACGTCAAGATGATACAGGGCGACACGCTTCGGCTGACCAGCGACTATGCCTTCTACGACGGCAACGACCAGATAGCCCGTGCCCGCTACAACGTCATTCTGAAACACCGCAAGTCAACGCTATACTGCGACTCGCTGGACTACGACCGCATGTACTCGTTCGGCAACTTCTTTGAGGGCGGTAAACTGGTTGATGGCACCGCCGTGCTGACCAGTGACTGGGGCGAGTATCACACGGACACCAAGCAGGCCATGTTCTACTACGACGTACGACTGAAGGACAAGAAGCTCTTCCTCACTACGGACTCACTATACTATGACACCCGCACGTCAAGGGCCCACATCGTCGGACCGTCATACATCACGTCGGGCAGCAGCCGTATCTATAGCGAGGATGGATACTACAACACCAAGACGGAGCAGTCGGAACTCTTCGGGCGCTCAGTCATGAGGGACAACGGCAAGACGCTCATCGGCGACAGCGTATACCACAATGCCAAGACAGGCACCAACTATGCCTACTGGAACGTCATCTATACCGACAGCGTGAACAAGAACATGCTGACCGGCGACTATGCCGAATACAACGACTCGACAGGCTATGCCATGGCCACCGAAAAAGCGACGGCCGTGGACTTCTCGCAGCAGGACACGATGTTCATGCACGCCGACACGTTCAAGATCTTCACTTTTAACATCCGTACCGACTCCGTATACCGTAAGATACACGCCTACAACAAGGTGCGTGCCTTCAGGCGCGACGTGCAGGCCGTCTGCGACTCGCTGGTGTACAACTCGCAGGACTCCTGCATGACAATGTATAACGACCCCATCGTATGGAACGTCAACCAGCAGCTGCTCGGCGACGAGATACGCGTCTACATGAAAGACTCTACCATCGACCACGCCCACGTCATCGGCTCAGCGTTCTCCTGCGAGCAGATGTCCGACTCTACACACTTCAACCAGGTACAGTCGAAGGAGATGAAGGCATTCTTCGAGAAAGGTGAAATCAGTGAGTCGCAGGCCATCGGCAACGTGCTGATCATCTACTATCCCGTCGACGAGTCCGACAGCACCCTCATCGGCCTGAACTATACGGAGACTCCACTACTGAAGATGTTCCTCGAGAATCGACGAATGAGGAAGATATGGATGCAGAAGCCCTCTGGTGTACTCTACCCCATGACGCAGATACCGCCCGATAAGTATTTCCTGCCTGAGTATGCATGGTACGACTACGTACGCCCGCTGGACAAGCAGGACATCTACAACTGGCGCCCCAAGAAGAAAGCAGAAGAAAGCAATGACAGACGTAATCCAACTGCTGCCCGATAGCGTAGCCAACCAGATAGCTGCCGGCGAGGTTATTCAGCGGCCAGCATCTGTCATCAAGGAACTGGTGGAGAATGCCGTCGATGCCGGAGCAAAAAACATCCATGTGCTGGTAGTCGACGCAGGACGGACCTCCATACAGGTCATCGACGACGGCTGTGGCATGTCGGAAACCGACGCACGCCTGGCTTTCGAGCGCCATGCCACCAGCAAGATACGTCAGGCTGACGACCTCTTCTCGCTGCACACCATGGGATTCCGTGGCGAGGCATTGCCCTCCATCGTCGCCGTGGCTCAGGTGGAGCTGCGTACGCGCCGTCAGGAAGACGAGGTGGGCACACTGCTACGCATCAGCGGCTCGCATGTCGAGAGTCAAGAGCCATGCTCATGCGCCGTCGGCAGCAGCTTCACGGTGAGCAACTTGTTTTTCAACGTACCTGCCCGCCGTAAGTTTCTCAAGACCAATGCCACCGAACTGAGCAATATCCTCACGGCCTTCGAGCGCATCGTGCTCGTCTACCCCGACATCACATTCACGCTGCACAGCAACGGCCAGGAACTGATGAACCTCAAGGCTGGTTCGCTGCGTCAGCGCATCACCGAGGTCTACGGCCGCCGCTACGGTCAGGACCTGCTGCCTGTCAGCGTTGAGACGGCACTATGTCGTATCACGGGATTTACCGGCAAGCCGGAGTCCGCCCGCAAGAAAGGTGTCCACGAGTGCTTCTTCGTCAACGGGCGATACATGAAACACCCCTACTTCCACCGCGCCGTACAGCAGGCCTACGAGCGACTGGTACCTGCCGGTTCGCACGTACCTTACTTTATATACTTTGAGGTCAGCCCTGCGAACATCGACGTAAACATTCATCCCACCAAGACGGAGATTAAGTTTGAGAACGAGCAGCCTATCTGGCAGATTTTATCTGCGGCTGTGAAGGATGCCATCGGACAATTCTGCGAGATACCACAGATTGACTTTGATACGGAGGGCCGCCCCGACATCCCTGTCTACGGTCAGCACCCTTTGGACATACCGGGAGGACATGCTGCACCGAGTGTGCCGAAGATCCTCACCACCCCATCCTACAACCCATTTACGCCCTCAAAGAAGAAGCCAGCAGACGATTGGCAGCAACTATACGAACAGCTGACAGACACAGCAGACAGCAACACACAGCCGTCGCTCTTCGGTGACAACATCAAGGCGGACTCTACCGAAACCACCAGCCTGGACCTGTCGCCGACACACTATCAGTACAAGGGACGCTACATCATGACTGCCGTCAAGTCGGGATTGATGGTCATCGACCAGCACCGTGCCGACATACGCATACGCTACGAGCGCTACCTACGCTACCTCTCCGATGCACCTGCCCGCAGCCAGCGCATGCTGTTTCCCGAGGTGCTGGAACTGACGCCGGCCGATGCCGCACTGATGACCGACCTGATATCATCGCTCGTGGCTGTGGGCTTCGAGTTGACGCCGTTAGGGCCGACCAGCTATGCTGTCAGCGGTATACCTGCGGGCATCGAGGGGCTGCAACCCACCAAACTACTGCAAGAGCTGTTGGCAGCTACTGGCAGCCTACACGCTACCGACACATTCAGCGAACAGGCTCACCATGAGCTGGCCCTGGCCTTGGCACGTCAGGCCGCCGTACCCTATGGTCAGCTGCTCTCCAACGACGAGATGGACACGCTGGTCAACGACCTCTTCGCCTGTCATGACGTCAACCACACACCCGACGGCCGTACCATCCTGTCTATCCTTCCCCAAAAGGACATCGACCACCTGATGGCCTAAGGAAGTATGACATGAAGAACTCGCGCTCGACAATAAAAACAAAAAAATGCCTTTTTTAGAAGATTTTGATTAGATTAACAATCAAAATCGTGTATTGTTCTCGCTTATTAGTACCTTTGGCTTTCGCCGAAAGTAGAGGCGCTCGACAATAAAAACAAAAAAATGCCTTTTTGTTTTGTATTGTTCTCGCTTATTAGTACCTTTGTAGCGTGAAAAAGGAAAAATGAGACAGACTATGAGAAGAATATATTCATTTCTTATGTGTTGCATGCTACTCTCTGTACCCACACTATCGCAGGCACAGACACAAATGGCGCCAGCACAATACTTTAAGAATCTTGACCTCTCAGTGACGTTCGGCACCACGGGTATCGGACTGGAGGCCAGCGCCAACCTCGGCGACTATGTACGCATGCGCGGTGGCTTCGACGCCATGATTCGATTCGAGCCTAACGTCCGCTTCGGCATTGCCAGTATGGACGAGAGCGGCAACCTGTCGGCTAACTTCACCAAACTGAACGACAAGCTGAAGACATTTACGGGCTACGAAGTGGACGACTACATCGACATGACGTGCAAGCCGACCTTCTACAACTTCAAGTTGCTGTTCGACGTTTTCCCCTTCAAGCGCGCCAAAAACCTGTGGCGTAACCTCTACTTCACCGTCGGATTCTACTGGGGCTCGGGCGAGATAGGGCGTGCCATCAACACCATAGAAGGAGCACAGACGCTGACAGGCATGATGATGTACAACCACCTGTACGGACTGGCTGTTAGCGGCGATCCACTGGTCACGCTGTCGATTAAAGACGAGATTGACGGGCAGTACTACGACACACCTATCTATCTGGACTATAACTTGTGCGAAAAGCTAAAAGAGACGGGCCGTCTTGGCGCTAATGTAGGCGTCTACAAACACGACATCAAGGATGAGAACGGTAACGTCATTCACAAGAAAGGCACTCCATACATGATGGAGCCTGACGAAAACGGAACGGTACGTGCCACGGTGAAAGCCAATCCCTTCAAGCCGTACTTAGGCATCGGCTACGGTGGCCGACTGCTGAAGAACAACGACCGTTTCCACGTCTCAGCCGACCTTGGCCTGCTGTTTTGGGGTGGTACACCCAGCATTGTCACTCATGATGGCACCAACTTGTCAAAGGATGTGACAGACATCAATGGCAAGGTAGGCGACTATGTGGATTTCGTGAGTGGTCTGCGCGTCTATCCCGTGCTCAACATCCGCTTCACCACAACGCTCTTCTAACCCGTCAAGCAAATATTATTATCAAGAATTAGAGAATTAAGAGAATTATCATCTCTATTCAGCAACCGGTAAAAAATAATTCTCTTAATTCTCAAATTCTTGATATAAAGAACTCCTGACAAGAGGACATTACTTGACAATGACCTTCTTGCCATTCACGATATACAGGCCCTTGACCAGCCCGTCGATGTCCTCGCCACGCTGACGAACACGCGTACCAGTCAGGGTATAGACACCCGTGTCAACATTGTCGTTGTCCATGGTGACGGTATGTACACCAGCCTGATAATCCTCAAGGCTGACCACCTTTAGCTCTGCGGCCATGCTTGCGTCAACGGTCAAGTAGGCCTTGTTGGCTGGCAGATAGCCGACACCGGCGTTATAATTCAGGTACGACGCAGGGGCCTTGACAAAGGCCAACTCACCGTTGGCCGTGGTACCTAACACACGCATGGTGGTAGGATTGTTTGCCTTTCGGTTAACATGTCCAGACCCATGACTACAGAACCACACGCCCTGCAGCATATTGTCGGTCAGCGCAGCCACTTGCTCGTCGACAATGTCGATACGGTTGTCAGCATAGTTGGCCGACGGACACTCGATAAGTACAGGAGTACTGATAGGCACGATGCCTGTAATCTCCTGAGAGGCAGCCATACCCTTACCAGTAGCCACGATGCGATAAACCTTCATGCCGCTGACAGCGGGCTTGAAGGGGAAGAAGGCATACATCGTAGCGTAATATTTGTCGCCGACCTTCACCTCAGGCTTGATGCCAAAATACTGGTTGTCAACATCTGACTTCACGGGCAGGATATACCAGTTACGCGTAGTGCTGGATGCAGCGGCATTGCTGGCCACCTGTGCAGTGTCGGTAGGCAGTCCGGTAGAATAGTCATACTTGATGACGTCATTCAGGTAGATAGTAGCTCCGCTACGGCTTCCCCAAGCCCACCATGCTTGATTGTTCGTGCTGCTACGCGTGATGTTAAGCAGCTCGCCAGTTATCGTCTTGGTGTCGGTGCCCTGCGAGCACAACGAGTACTTGTTGGCCACTCCCTGCTCTTTACGTATATAGATGATAGAACCGGGATTTCCGACCACATTCTCAAACTTATTCAGTGTTTGAAGGGCACCGAAGTCTACATCGGTAGCCACAGTACTCACACGAGCCTGATTGTCGATGATGGTGATGTAACGCTCTGTCGCCTGATTCTGCACGCGGTAGTAGCCGGTACCGGTAAACTGGGCAAAGGCGTGATTCACCATCAGACTTGCGGCCAGCATGAATAGCATTTTAGTCTTACTCATTTCCTTAATGTTTAATTCTTTGTGTGTTTGCTTGTTATCCGTGTTTAAAAATATCCCAGCCGCACATCCCTTCTACAGGATGCAAGGCTGGGATATTCAAAAACTATTTTAACGTATCAGTAACGTCTTAGTCAGCAATACAAATAACCACACGGTTCTCCTCTTCCTTAGCGAACGGCTGGATGGTGTCACCCTTGCTGTCTACCTTAATGCGCGAAGCCTTGATCTTGTAGGTCTTAACCAGTGCATTGTAGATAGCCTGAGCACGCTGCTGCGAGAGGCGCTTGTTGATAGTGGGGTTACCAGTACCTATGTCAGCATAACCAGTGACCTCGACGGTAGCGTTGGGGTTAGCCTTCAGATAGTCAGCAACCTCCTTCACCTTAGCCTTCTCGGCGGGCTTCAGCTGGTTGAAGTAAGACTTACCGATGGTGAAGAATACGTCACGACGGAACTTGTCTTCCTTCTTAGCAAGAGCACGAGTGGGAGACACTGCGGGAGCAGGCTCGGGACACGGCTTCTCGATAACACGCTCGATAACCTTCTCGACAACCTTCTCAGGAGCCTTCGGAGCCTCGATAGTGCGAGTGGTGTAGGTCTTACCGAGGTTGATCTTCACACCAGCCAGGGCGTTGAAGTACCAGTCGCTATTACCAGCCTTCTTACCGTTGTAACGGTCAGAGAGCGTGTTGGCATTCACCTCGAGACCGAGGCTAACCTTCTCGCTCACCTTGAAGTCGGCGGCAAGTCCAGCACGACCGAAGAGGCGAACCTTAGTGCCTTCCCAAGCATAAGCGATATTCTCGGGCTGATAACCAGCAACCATGGTGTGGCCATAGTGCTGAGCAATCAGCTGTGCATTGGTGACATTGCTAGCCTTGTCGAAGTCCCAACCAATGTTAGCACCGAGACCGGCAAATACCGAGAGGTTGAAAAGACGATTCGGATTGAAACCACAGAAGAGGTTCGACAGGTTGAACGTAGCATCCAAACCAGGGGCTACATACATCCACTTCCACTTTGCTGTACCAGCGGGAGCGACAGTACCGTCGATAAAGGTCTCCTGGTCAAAATCAATACCAGCGCGGCTCTGCCAAGCGTTAACAGCTAAACGGAGACCGAACACAGGTGTGAACTGACGGCCAACAGCAATCTGCACGTTGGGTGACAGAAGGTCCTTGAAGTCAATTTCTCCTAAGGTGTACTGACCACCACCCTGAACCTGTACGTACCAATACGGATTGTGTACGTATTCAATCTTAGGCTGCTGATCCTGTGCTGATGCTGACAGGAAGCCGAACATCAGCAAACATGCCATAAATGTTTTCTTCAGTTTCATAGTTATATCTTTTTTATTTTATTTGCTAATGTTGTTATATTAGAACTGCACATAGTATCTGCCCGAGGCAATCTTTCCGTGGTAGTCAAGAGCCTGGTAAACGATACGATACTTGTAACCAGCCTTACCAGTGAAGGAAGCTACGCGCTCGTTACCATCGATGACCTTAGCGAAGTTCTCGTAGCCTGCAGCATTGACAGCCTTAGCCTCAGCAGCATCGAATGTGCCGTCAGCCTTCCAAGCGCCGGTGCAGACAATGTACTTCTTATAAGCAGGTGCCAGCAGCTCAACATTGTAAGTTGTAGCAATCAGGCTAATAGTAGAAGTAGCAGCCTTTGCAGGAGCCTTCTCAATCTTAGACAGGCGGAGGTAGCCAGAAGCAGTCTTACCGAGCAGGACGGGCTGAAGTGCCTCGTTGACATAAGACGCACGGCTCAGAATTGCATTCTCGAAGCGGTCGAGGTAGCGAGCAATCTCGTTCTTCACCTTCTCCTGAACGTCCTTAATCTGTCCGTTGATTCTGTTGTCGAGCGAAGAAAGGTTGTCCAGCATGGGCTGAATCTGATCCATGAAGTCTTGCAGGTCAGCAAGCATCTGATTAACATCGCCCATAGGCTTCTGCAGGTTGTTGTAGAGTTCGGTAATCTCATCGCTGAGGTCTTCCTCTACGTCAATGTGCAGATCGAACGGAGTAGCCGTACCAGTAACAGTAGTATTGATGACGAAGCCACCGACTTCCTTACTGTAGGTACCAATCACGTTACCATTGACATCCTTTACCTCACCAGAGATGACCTTAGAATCGGTAGTAGTATTCACAGGCACAGTAATCTGGATAGGATCCCAAGGCTTGCTCAGGGTAGTATCAATAGACAGGTGGAACTTGAACTTAGCCTTCATTTCCTCAGTCAGATCAATCAGCTTGATCTCCTTGACGGTAGGAACGACAACTTTACCGAGACCTAAGTTAACCTTAATGTCAACCTTGTCGATGATGTTGTTAGCAAATCTCTCAAGACGGCTCAGGCCAGGAATGCTTGTGGGATTCCAGCTGTGCAGCGTGTTGAAGGACAGCGGAGTGATAGCGGTAACAGCGAGCTCGTAGTTAGAGAATACGCTCTTCATCTGAGGATTACCATTCTCATCCATTCCCTCATAGGTAGCCTTAACAGCATTAGCATCCAGCACATCGCTAACGGTGGTGTAGAGAGCAGAAGCAGCCTCATTGATGCTCTTCTTGTTGTGGTTCTTGTACAGATCCTTAGCAACGGTCTTCAGCTGCTCCATATCGACGCGAGCCTGAGCCTTAGCAAGGTCACCCTTTGCAATCTTAGCCTTAGCCTCATAGAAGCCATTGTCAGCACCACGGGTCCAACCGATGTTCATGCGGTAGTTGCTCTTCTCCAGCGGAGTCAGGGTAACAGGAGCAGCAACGCCCTGGCTGTTCTCCAGCGTAATGAGCTTACCAGTGAAGTCAACAGTGTTGGGGTTAACGGTGACATAGAGCGTACCAGCGTTGTCGTCAGCGTCGCGCATCACGATGCCAGCGGGAACGGTCTCAGGCGAAACACCAGCGACAATAGCAACCTCCTCAGGAGTGAAGCACTCGCTCTCCTCTACATAGTTGGTAGACTCGAAGCCGGGGAACGTAACCTCTTTGTAGAAGCGGCCAGCGTAAGCAGCCAGGATGTTGGTCTGTAAGCCGACGGGCAGCTTGCCGATACCGAAGACGGGGCTGTAGGCACCCTGAACGATGATGCCGGTAACCTGCTTGGCCTGTGCATCGAGGATCTTGTCAACCTTGCCTTCAAGTGCACTTACTTTCTCCTCGAGGGTCTCAATACGGCTCTCCAAATTTTCCAGCTTATCCTTAATCTCCTTCACGTCATTCTGGAGGGTCTCAATGGCAGACTGCATCTCACCAATGGTAAGTCTGACAGCAGCGAGAGAATCCTGCATGTCTTTACCCAGAGAGTCAACCAGCGTCTTGGCATAGTCCTGAGCGGCGAGCTGTGCCTCGAGAATCTCGTTACGCAGCTTAGCCACGCTGTCCTTCAACTCAGCCTTGGTAGCATAAGTAGTCTTGATGGTCTCAATCTCTGCTAAAGCATTAGCAGCATTATCATAGGCAGTTTTCAGACTGTCAGAAATAGCTTTGAGTTTATCATCTACCACAATCTGATGATCCTCAAGGTCTTTAATTCTTTTCTCAACAGCCTCCTTCATGGCATCAATCTCACTCTTTGTGTAGTAGTTGGCGAACTTCTCATTGAGTGTGTTGATGAGGTTGTCGACCTGAGTCTTAGTGTAGTAGTCGTTGAACATGTTCTTCACGTCGGTGATGAACTGGTCAACTTCTGCCTTGGTGTAGTATCCGGCGAACTTGTTGTCAATCTGCTGCAGCAGGTTATCCATCTCCGTCTTGGTGTAGTAGCTACCAAACTTGTCAACAATTTCCTGCTTGATGGCATCAACCTCCGACTTTGTATAGTAGCCGTCGAATTTGCTTTCGAGCGTATTCAGCTTGGTCTTCAAGTCATCCAACTGGGTCTGGAGCGTCTGAGCCAGCGTATTGACAGTATTGGTGAGTATCAGGAGGTCGGCAGCATTATTCTGAACCTTAGTGTCAAGTGTAGAAACCTGACCAAGCAGTGTTGCAATCTGCGTTGCCTGAGCTTCGTAATTGCCTTCCAAAGCCACCAGACGTGCAATGATTTCGCTGGGGTCGAAAGCAGTCTGAGCCTCAAGTGCTGCCAAGCGGTTGATAATGTCGGTGAGGTCAACAGGTGCCTGACCCTCGAGAGCTGTCAGACGAGCGATGATGTCACTGAGATCAACGGGTGCCTGACCCTCGAGAGCAGTCAGACGAGCGATGATGTCGCTGAGGTCAACGGGCAGCTGACCCTCGAGAGCAGTAAGACGAGCGATGATGCCGCTGAGGTCAACGGGTTCCTGGTTCTCAAGTGCAGTCAGACGGTTGATGATGTCGGCTACGTCAATACCCTCAAGAGCAGTCAGACGGTTGATGATGTCGGTCAGATCAACCTGATCGTGGGACTTGCCCTCAAGAGCAACAAGTCTGTCAATGATATCCTTAATAGATGTAGTAGTAGCACCGCCCTGTCCATAGAGGTCAGCCAGCATTTGGTTCACAGCATTAATCCAGTCTGCCAAGCTTGCAGTAGTGCCAGGCTGACCCGTACCAGTGCCAGGAACGCCTACACCCTTGGTCAGAGCCTCAAGAGTCTGAAGCAGTTCCTCGTACTTCTGCAGGAAGGGAACTTCGCCTAAGTAACCGCCAGTACCGTTATTAACGGTCTTGAGGTTCTTAATCAGAGAAAGGTCGTTCTGCAGGTTTGAAATCTGCACCAGTAACACGGTTCTAATCAAGTCGTCCTGCTCGTACAACTTCTCATTGATGCTGGAGATGTCATCACCAACCGTGTCCTTACAAGAAACAAATGAACTCGTGGTGGCAACTATCAGTGCCATCATGAGCAGTCCATTAATAATTTTCTTTTTCATTGAACTTAAATTTTTTATTACACATATAAATTAAATACTTTTTCTCGCCACTAAACAGCATCTTCTAATGCAAAATCGCCACAAAGGTACGTAATTATTTTTTTTTAACCAAATATTTTCCTATTTTTTTTTGCATAGCACAAAATTTTCTTACTACGCCCCCTAACTATAAATATAGTACGCGCGCGAATCTACTACTTATTTTACTCTCTAACGCTTGCTGCTGAAACATTGATGACGGTCTGTATGTCCAGTCCGTCGACGCGCCCGTCTTTGTTAATGTCGTAGTCTTCTTCTTCGGAGTCTGCCACGCAGGCATTGATAATCAGCTGGATGTCCAGCGCATTGACCTCACCGTCGCCGTTGATGTCGCCCATTTTCTTGATGGTGGACGGATCGACGAGGCGGTACTCCTCGGTACGAATCATCTCGTTGTTATAGTAGTAGCCATTATTGTATTTGGCAAACAGCACGCGGTGGCATCGGCTATAATCGAGGTTTGTCCATGTCAGCACTTTTTCTTCCGACTCTCCCGGTCCTAACGTCAGGTTCCACAGTCCAAATGCATTGAAGAAGGTGGGGTAAGCATTCTGTATGTCAATCCATGAGACTCCCTCGTCGGTGCTGTAGCTGAGGTACCAGTCATATCGGCCTTCGAAGGCTACACTTCCCTCGTTGACGGCCTTGACGGTCATGGTCAGCGTATTGCCAAGGACAGCCCCCTGCTCGGCATCATAGTTTTCGACGCCTGTGACATAGATGTGTATATCGGGTGCTCCACTGACGGTGACCGTCTGTGTACCCAAGAGATGAGGACTCCCCCAGTCGTCGTTGGCGTAGACACGTATGGTGTTCACGCCCTCCCTGTTAGGCTTGAAATAGAATGTGTAGACGTGCGACTCACCTTCGGCAAGGTCAGCATAGGCAGCATAGGTGACCACCTTGTCGGTGCTCTCGGGATCTACCTCGTTGAGCGTGTAGAAGAAGTCGTCGCGGAAAATGGTGCCATCGTTCACCAATACCACTTTTGCCTGATGCAGCTTGCCAACCATGGTCTCGCCTTCCGTGACGGGCTGTATTTCGATGTCTTTGAAAAGACGCAGGCCAAACACCGGTTCTTTGTACATTTCGGTAACGTACATGCTGTTACCCACGATATTAAAGGCAATGAAGCGCGAGTCAGCATCTTTGTCGGGGTTCATGTCGCCAGAGCCAGTGATGCGGCTGGTGGCGATGATGCGGTAGCTGCCGTCTGGCAGAGAGCCACTGATAGTGACAGGCACAGCATAGCTGGCAGAGACACTGACCGTGTTCCACCGGGTGTTCTTGTAGATGAGTCTTCCTTGTGCCTGCGGGTCTGCTATTTCCTGCACGGTGTTTCCCTCGCTGTCGATGACACGCAGTCCGACGTCGAACACCGCCGAGCGATCTGTCCAGTTGAAAGTCTCGTAGACGACATTCAAGCCCGTAAAGTCATCCTTGTCGCCAGCACGACTGAATGAGGATTTATAGTTCTGCGGGAAAATATAATTGACAGTCAGTACGGCAGGATCAGGTGTCACCATATCGTCGTTGGGCTGTATACCGATAATGGCCGCATGGGCCATGCTGTAGCCCGAGAGGTCGGTACCACCGCCTGTTCCGAGATTCTGCGGATTCAGCAGGCTCAGCACATAGTAGCCATCAGCCAGTCCACCCCATCCCCAGTTAATATGGTAGGTGTCGTCCTCGGCCTTGTAGCCGTCACAGACGAACGAGTGGCCGTTGTCGGCAGACAAGCCACTGTAGATGATGGGGCGGCCGGCCTGGAGTTCGCCGTAAATCATGTTCTCCCAATTGGTGGTGCTGTAGTTGCGTCGGAAGACCAGCCGGACCGTACGTTCCTCGTAGTCAAAGTAGCGGACCAGCGCGGCGGCAGCCTTGTCGGCAGACGTTTGCGAACCGCCCGATTCGTTGACGCCATACTGCATCTCCGTGGCCGCTCCGCACATCTTCATGAGCGAGGCCACAGCATCTTCGTCAGGATTACCGCTGTACGCTTCATCATAGGTATCGGCGATGAGGTCCCAATGGATTTCGCTTTCTGCTGCGATGGCCGGCATGTCATACTGACTGCCATTGAAGGTGAACTGATAGGCAGGAATCTCGGCCGTTGTACGCGCCGGGTGACGATGGGTGGCCATCACCTGGGCCATAGCCGTTGCCACACAGCCTGTGACACCATGGTTTTTACGGCCGCCATAGTCGAGCAGGGGGGTATCGCTCCAGTATGGTGCCCGCTGATTGTAGCTGACCTTTACGAGGGGTTCGACGTCAGCGCGCTCCTCGGCGCGCCGGCTCTGCTGTCGGGCGGCTGGCAGCCCAAGGTTGCGCAACAGGGTGATTGCCTCGGCATACTCCTGCAGGAAGGAGCGCATATTGTCCGGCATGTTGAACAGGTCAAAGTCGCCATGGTCGGTATAGCCGAGCACGGGTACGGTACGGTCGTCACCGCTGACGATGACGAAGCCCTGCTGCTGGCCGATATTGAATACGTAGAAAGGTGCATCGACATCGTCTGTCACCGGCTGCAACTG
Organism: uncultured Prevotella sp.; assembly: GCA_946409435.1. GTDB lineage: Bacteria > Bacteroidota > Bacteroidia > Bacteroidales > Bacteroidaceae > Prevotella. The sequence goes on from CAMJWJ010000011.1 coordinate 23,777, forward strand.
TGTGGAGGCGCGACGCAGCGAGGAAGGCTGGGCAGCAGAAAAGTGCTGCTGGACGAACTGGACAGCTGTCTGGCGTGCCTGTTCCAGTCCGACGGGCACTGCCAAGGTACTGGTTGCACACAGTAGAGATAGCATGAATAGTAGTTGCCTCATCATAATAGGATGTTATTAGTATACATAAGGTTGTTATTGTGACCGCAAAGGTATATAAAAAAAGTCAAACTGCCAAACTTTTCGACAGAAAGTTAGACGGCTCGACCATCAAGGCACCATGGAGCTGCTGCCTGGAAAATAATGGCAATAATATAGCTGTTGACCTATTGGGGCGCCCTCACCCCTCTTTCTTATCATGATTCACAAAACGAAAAACCCTTCACCAGCGCTGTAACATGTTGTACGGCAACGAATTGAGGTGAAGGGTTTCGGTGAGGCGATGCTAAGGGTTCCGTGAGGCAACGATAAGAGTTGAGGGGGATAGCGCCCTTCACGAATTCTTCCAAGCATTTTCGGCGCAGTGAGTGGCCTTCTCACGACGGTGAGTGGCCCTCTCAGTTCAGTGAGTGGCCTGGTTACGACCGTAAGTGGCCTACTAATTGGAATTACTCATCGAGTTAATGCAAAGACCTGCGATGTCACACTAACCTCTCACATCACACATCACACATCATCCATCACACATCACACATCACGCATCTAACCCTTCACCGTATCTTACTGTATCATTGCACATTAGCCGCCTGGTGAAGGGTTTTGTCGCACAACAATCTCTCCTTTATTATAATAAAAAGAAGACAGGACAGACACTTCCCGACATCGGAGGAGAACGGCTGAGCACGAAATGAGTCGACAGCAAAATCGCTGCTTATAAAAAATGCAGCCAAAATATTCTAAAAAAATGAAGAAAAAATAAAAAAGTGATGAAAAACGGCAACGCGTGAGGCGATTGTATAGGAAAAACAGTACTTTTGCATCTACAATGAAGAAGACAGTACTACTACTCTGGCTCCTGACCGCTGCGGTCAGCATGACGGCACAAGGCACCGACCCGCACAGCATCCAGCTGGCCGGCATTGCCCTGGAGGGCCCCATCGACAGCGTCATGCCACACCTCAAGGAGGCCGGCTTCACGGAGTGGGGACAGTCGGACGACGGCGAGGACTACTACTTCCGCGGCAAGTACTACGGCATACGGGCCAAGCTGCTGGTCAGCACCGACGTACAGTCACGGCTGATCACGTCGGCCTACGTCACCGTAGGACCTTACGGCACGGAGAGCATGCTGAAGAAGAATACGCAGTACTTCCTGCATAAGCTGCAACGGGAGCACGGCGACTTCCAGCAGCGCGACGGCTCGTGGTACTACATGGACGACTACGGCAGCATCAAGTTCTCGATCGTCAGCAACGACGGGCGCTCTAAGGACATCCGTGTGCTCTACTACCCCGGCGGGCCTTACTACAAGGATGCCCTCTGCATGGGACTGCACGGCAACGTTCAGGAGGTCGTCACCGACAATGCCGTCGCCGAGGACCAGTTCCTGCATTTCTCACAGAACGGACAAGTGGAGAACCCCGACATGACCGACCGCCAGTACGACCGCTACGGCTACCTGCGGCATGCCCGCATGACAGAGAAGGAGGGCCACAGCGACGTCAGCTACGAGTATGACGCGAACTATCGCCTGATGCGCCGCACGCTGACAAATGCCGAGGCTGGCATTACCTACGTCAACGAGTACACCTGGAGCGACGACGACGAGATTGTCTCGGAGCGCCAGAAGGTGTACGACAAGCAGCACGAGTGTATCATGACGATCAGCATGCAGAACAACTACGTCACACGTGACGACAACGGCAACTGGACCACCAACTCGATGACGCTGACCTACTGGGAGAAAGGCCAGCAGAGCCAGCAGATGACCGTACTCCAGAAGCGCACGCTGGCATACTGGGATTGAACAGCAAAAAAAACTAATAATGACCAAAAAACGTACGACTATGAAGAAGATTTTAACATGCCTGCTGGCTGTGTTAGGGCTGTCGTCAGCCTGCGGACAACAGCCCTCCAAGGATGCCGGGAATGCTACAGCCACCAACTCATCCTACGAGGTCGACACCTTCAAGACCAAAAGCGGCAAGCCCGTCAGGTTCTATGCACTCATGCATGCCAGCATCCGCATCGTGTATGACGGAAAGGAGATAGAGATTGACCCGGTGAACAAATTAGGCAACAAGACCATAGACTACACGGCCATGCCTAAAGCCGAATACCTGCTTGTCACTCACGAGCATGGCGACCACTTCAACCAAGAGGTCCTCAGACTGCTGACGGGCGAGCAGACGCGGCTGGTCACCAACAAACGGTGCGCCGACATGTACGGCAGCGGCGAGGTGATGGCCAACGGTGACGTGCTGAAGATAGCCGACGACCTGACGGTAGAGGCCGTTCCGGCGTACAACACCAGCGAGGGCCGCCAGCAGTTCCATCCCAAGGGGCGCGACAACGGCTACATCCTGACCATCGAAGGCCTGCGCGTCTACATCGCCGGCGACACCGAGGACATACCCGAGATGGCTTCCATCAAGGACATCGACGTCGCCTTCCTGCCCTGCAACCAACCGTACACCATGACCACCGACCAGCTCGTCAGGGCCGCCCGGATGGTGAAGCCCAAGGTACTGTTCCCCTATCACTACGGCCAGACGGACGTCAGCGGCATCGCCGCCCAGCTGAAGTCCGACGGCATCGAGGTAAGGGTCAGGCACTACGAATAGGAAACCTGTACTTCCCGCATCTGACTATAATTTTCACGCCAAAAGCACACCAATTTAGGGAAACAAAGAAATCCAAATCGCCAATAATCAGCGGTTTGGATTTTCTTTTGGTCGGGATTACTGGACTCGAACCAGCGACCTCGCGCCCCCCAGACGTGTGCGCTACCAACTGCGCTAAATCCCGATCCTTTAAATGCTGCTCTTTCTTTAAAAGCGCTGCAAAGGTACAACGTTTTTTTGAATCTTGCAAATTTTAGCGGTTTTTTTTGCAGAAAAGTTTCATAATTATTGTAATAATTGTTATTTCCTTGGTCAGTTATCAAATAATTCGTACCTTTGCGAGTTATAATATATGAAGGTACGGCATCGCTGTACGCTAAACAGAACGAAAGAAAATATATGCAATATCATATCACGGCTCCGGCACAGTTCCGACAGACCATCAAGCTACCAGCTTCGAAGAGTATTTCGAACCGCGCACTGATGATTCATGCGCTGTCGGGAGGGCAGTTGCTGCCCGACGACGATGCATGCCACACTACGGCCTGCAGTTTAGAGAACCTGTCTGACTGTGACGACACCAAGGTTATCGTCCAGGCGCTGCGTCACCGTCCGCCGACTATCGACATCAAGGCTGCCGGTACAGCCATGCGCTTCATGACGGCCTATCTGGCCGTACAGGATGGTGCCGAGCACGTCATCACGGGTACGGAACGCATGAAGCACCGTCCTATCGGAACATTAGTCGATGCACTGCGCCAGTTGGGTGCAGACATCACGTATGTCGGCGAGGAGGGTTTCCCGCCTTTGCGAATCCGTGGCCAGCGGCTTCAAGGCGGTCCGCTGGAAGTTCCCGGCAACATCAGCTCGCAATACATTTCAGCGCTGCTGCTCATTGGGCCTGCACTACAGCAGGGACTGACCCTACGGCTCACGGGTGACATCATCTCCCGACCATACATCGAGCTGACGCTGTGGATGATGCGCGAGTTCGGAGCCTCTGCCGAGTGGAGCAACTTCGAGACTATTACCGTCAGCCCACAGCCATACACCTGCCGCCCCTACTACATTGAGAGCGACTGGAGTGCAGCCAGCTATTGGTACGAAATCATGGCCCTGTCGGGCAATGCCGACGACGAGCTGCGCTTAGAGGGGCTGATGGATGGTTCCAAGCAGGGCGACTCCAGTGTGCGCTACCTGTTCAGCCTGCTGGGTGTGAAGACCGTCTTCGACACCACCACAGCCGGTGTGCCTACTACGGTGACCCTTCGCCACTCTGGCCGCTGCGTGCCACGCTTAGAGTACGACTTCACGGGGTCTCCCGACCTTGCCCAGACTTTCGTCGTCTGCTGTTCGCTGATGGGAGTACCCTTCCACTTCCGCGGACTGTCGACACTGAAAATCAAAGAGACCGACCGCATCCAGGCGCTGAAGAACGAGATGCGCAAGCTGGGCTATGTGCTGCATGACGCCAACGACAGCGAACTCGTCTGGAACGGGGAGCGCTGCGAGCCATCCTACGAGTCGGGCATCGACACCTACGAAGACCACCGCATGGCGTTGGCCTTTGCCCCTGCCGCCCTGCGTATTCCCGGTCTATGTATCAACAACCCTCAGGTGGTCACCAAGTCGTACCCCCGCTTCTGGGATGACCTGATTCATTGTGGTTTCAAGATATGAGTTTTCTGCTGATAGTCGTCATATCGCTCGTTGCATTAGGCATCGTTGCTGCTATCTGTTCGATGGGTGGCCCTGACGAGCCTGTCCATCAGCCAGACAACGGATGCTCGACGTGTGCCAGCAGGACAGACTGCAAGTTAGCCGACCTCGTCGACAAGGGCAAGGCCGTCTGCCACATGCTGATTATCGCCCTGCTGCTCAGTGCCTGTTCCACGAAGAAGAACACGCCTCAGACACGCTTCTGGCACTCCTTCAACGCCCGTTACAACACCTATTATAATGGTTCGCAGGCCTTTATCGAAGGCAACTTAGAGAAAGAGAACGGCCACAAGGACAACTGCACCGAGCTGATACCCCTCTACCCCGTGGGCAGCAAGCAGAGCCGCGAGCTGGGTAAGGGCAATTTCGACCGTGCCATCGAGAAGGCCGAGAAGACCATCAAGCAGCACAGCATCAAGGCTCGCCCTGAGTGGAACAAGAGCCGCCGCAAGACCCAGAAGGACATCGAGTGGCTCTCGCGCCGCGAGTACAACCCCTTCCTCTGGCACGCCTGGCTACTATTGGGCAAGTCACAATTCCAGCAGGGACAGTTTGAGGAGTCGGCGGCCACCTTCAGCTACATGACCCGGCTCTACCAGTCACAGCCCGCCATCCTCGGCATAGCCCGTGCCTGGCAGGCCAAAAGCTACGTCGAACTCGACTGGCTTTACGACGCTGAGGACATCATCGTCAAACAGCGCCGCGACAGCATGCACTACCGTGCCGTCAAGGACTGGGACTACACGCTGGCCGACTACTACATCCGCAGCCAGCAGTACACCGAGGCGCTGCCCTACCTACGCAAGGCCATCAAGCACGAGCGCCGTCGCAAGCAGAAAGCCCGCGAGTGGTTCCTCATGGGCCAGCTTCACCGTCTGTTAGACAACCGTCAGGAAGCCTACGACGCCTTCCGCCACGTGATACGCCTGAACCCACCCTACGAGTTGGAGTTCAACGCCCGCATTGCCCAGACCGAGGTGATGCCGGCCACCGACGTGAAGCGCAAGATCAGCCGTCTGAAACGGATGGCCCGCAGCGACAACAACAAGGACTACCTCGACCAGGTGTACTATGCCATCGGCAACCTCTACATGACGCAGAACGATACCGTGAAGGCCATCGAGGCCTACGAAGACGGTGTCAAGAAGGCCACCCGCAGCGGCATCGAGAAGGGCGTGCTGCTCCTGACATTAGGCAACGTCTATTGGGAGCGCGAGAAGTATGCCGATGCCCAACGCTGCTATGGCGAGGCTATCGGACTGTTAGACAAAGACCGCCCCGACTACAAGCAACTGTCCGACCGTTCCAAGGTACTTGACGAACTGGTGCCCCACACCAGTGCCGTCGAGTTGCAGGACTCGCTGCAGCGGCTGGCCAAGATGTCCGAAGAGGACCGCAACAAGGTTATCGACAAGATCATAGAAGACCTGAAAAAGAAAGAAAAGGAGGAACGCCGCGCCCAGCAGGAAGCCGAGGCTGAAGCGGCCTTGCAGAAGCAGTCGGCCATGGGCGACCGCCAACAGACCGCCCGTCAGCAGCAGCCGCAGACACCCCCCACGGCCAATGGTGCCTGGTACTTCTACAACCCACAGGCCGTCAGCCAGGGTAAGCAGACCTTCCAACGGCAGTGGGGCAAGCGTGCCAACGAAGACAACTGGCAACGCGTCAACAAGACGGTGGTAGCCTCGACACTCCTCGACGGCGAGCAGACCGACGAGGCTGCGGCTGACAGCACGGGGGCATCGCCCGCCGACGGCAGCCTCGACGGCGACATCGCTGCCGCCGATACAGCAGCGACCGACACCAGTGCCCTCGACCCTCACAAGCGCGAGTACTATCTTGCCCAGATTCCCTTTACGGAGGATCAGATTGACGAAAGCAACGCCATCATCAAGGATGGGCTGTTCAATTCAGGCATTATCTTCAAGGACAAGCTCGACAACCTGTCGCTCAGCGACCGCACACTGAGCCGTCTGGTCAACCAATATAGCGACTACGAGAAGAACGACGAGTCGTACTACCACCTCTTCCTGCTCTACTCCCGCCAGCAGCGCACCGAGGATGCCGAGCGGTGCATCGACACGCTGAAGCTACGCTATCCCGACAGCCAGTGGACCATCCTGCTCAGCGACCCCAACTATGCAGAGAACCAGCGTTTCGGTGTCCACATCGAGGACTCGCTATACGCTGCCACATACGATGCCTTCAAGGGCGACCGGCACGACGAAGTACATGCTAACGCCGCCCTGTCGGAGAGCCGTTTTCCGCTGGGGCAGCACCGTCCGAAGTTCCTGTTCGTCGAAGGTCTGACTCAACTCAACGAAGGTCAGGCCGACAGCTGCGTGAGTTGCATGAAACTCGTCGTCGAGAAATATCCTGAGAGCGAGGTCAGCGAGATGGCTGGCATGATTCTGCGCGGCGTACAGCAGGGCCGGCAGTTGCATGGCGGCAAGTTTGACATCAGCGACATCTGGTCGCGCCGTAACACCAGCATGCTGCAGAACGATTCGCTGCAGAACGACACGCTGCGATTCGAGCGCAACGTCAGCTACGTGTTCTTGCTGGCTTACCAGCCCGACTCCGTCAACCAGAACCAGCTACTGTACGAGCTGGCCAAGTATAACTTCACCAACTACCTGGTGCGTAACTTCGAGATCGTCACTGACCAGGATGCCAACGGCCTGTGCCGTATGCTCGTCAGCGGATTCCTCAGCTACGACGAGGCCCAGCAGTATGCCCGTCAGCTCTATCGCCCAGCATCGTCGATGCTGCCGTTGCTGCATGCCTGCCGCAGCCTTATTGTCAGCGAAGACAACCTGCGACTGCTTGGCACCGCCTACAGCTACCACGACTACGAGCTGTTCTTCGAGCAGCAGATTGCACCCGTGCCCGTTTCTGACAAACCGCTGCTTGAGAATCCTGCCGTCATCATACAGCAGAGTGAGGAAGACGAAGAACCGGAAGATGCTGAACAGCAACAGCAACAGGAAGACTCCGGCGACCCGCTCTTTGACGACCTGCCGCAACAGCAGAACGGCGGCTATGAGGAGTTTGACGATGACTTCTGGAGATGATAGAGATAACGAGATAACGAAACAACGAAACATGACCAACGGACTATTACTATGGGCCGACGACGAGATGGAGCTGCTGCGCGCCCACCTGCTCTTCCTCGAGAAGAAAGGCTATGAGGTCGTCACCGTGACCAACGGCACCGATGCCATTGAGGAGTGCCGCCACCGCACCTTCGACCTCGTGCTGCTCGACGAGATGATGCCAGGCCTGAGCGGTCTGGAAACGCTGCAGCGCATCAAGGAAATCACGCCACAGACACCCGTCGTGATGGTGACGAAGAGCGAGGAGGAGGACATCATGAACCAGGCCATCGGCCAGCAGATAGCCGACTACCTCATCAAGCCTGTCAACCCCAACCAGATACTGCTGACGCTGAAGAAGAACATCCACCGCCGCGAGATTGTCACCGAAACGGTACAGACAGGCTATCAGCAGCAGTTCCAACAGCTGTCGATGCAGATCATGGACTGCCGCACGTGGCAGGACTGGGTGGATGTCTATAAGCGGTTGGTACGCTGGGAACTGGAACTGAGCGCCACCGACTCACAGATGACCGAGATGCTGACCATGCAGAAGCAGGAGGCCAACAACGGCTTTGCCAAATACATCAAGCAGAACTACCTGCAGTGGGTGGCACCCACCAGTTCATTTCATCCGGGCGACACTTTCAGCTCTGCCGCCTCAGCCGGCCGTGGCAGAGAGAAAGGTGCTCCCATGCTGTCGCCCGACATCTTCAAGTCCGTTGTGTACCCCCTGCTGAACACAGGCGAGAAGGTTTTTCTCATCGTGCTCGACAACTTCCGTTACGACCAGTGGAAGATGCTGGAGCAAGAGATTGGCGACCAGTTCTCAATTGACGAGAACGTCTACTGCTCCATTCTGCCCACCGCTACGCAGTATGCTCGCAACGCCATCTTCTCCGGTCTCATGCCCGACCAAATAGCTCGCATGTTTCCCGACCTATGGGTCGACGAGGACGAGGAGGAGGGCAAGAACCTCAACGAGGCCCCACTCATCCAGACCCAGTTGGAGCGCTACCGTCGTCGCAACACTTTCTCGTACACCAAGATCAACACGTCGTTAGAGGCCGAGAAGTTCATGCAGCAGTATGGCAACATGAGCCGCAACGACTTGAACGTCGTCGTGTTCAACTTCATCGACATGCTCAGCCACGCCCGTACCGAGTCCAAGATGGTCCGCGAACTGGCCAATAACGAGTCGGCCTATCGCTCCATCACCCTGTCGTGGTTCCGCCACTCGGTTATCAGCGATCTCTTCCGCAGGCTGGCACAAAGCGACTACCACGTCATCGTCACTACTGACCATGGTAGCATCCGCGCCACCACCCCCGTGAAGATTATCGGTGACCGTAACACCAATACCAACCTGCGCTACAAGTTGGGCAAGAACCTGGCATACGACTCGAAGGACCTCTTTGTCATCCGCGACCCCCACAAGGCCCAGTTGCCGGCTCCCAACATCTCGACCAGCTACGTCTTCGCCACGTGCGACGACTTCTTCGCCTATCCGAACAACTACAACTACTACGTCTCCTACTACCGTAACACGTTCCAGCACGGAGGCATCTCGATGGAGGAGATGATCATTCCGCTCGTTACGCTGAAGGGAAAGAAGAGGTGAAGTTCGTAGTTCATAATTCATAGTTCATAATTCATAGTTCATAGTTCATAATTCATAGTTCATAGTTAAAAGAGTATATAATAGGTATGGAAATACTGATTAAGGATATAGACCACATTGGCGAGGCAGCAAGAGCGTTCATCGAACAGATCGGCGAGCGACGCGTCTTCGCCTTCTACGGAAAGATGGGAGCAGGCAAGACGACATTTGTCAAGGCTGTCTGCGAAGCATTGGGTGTCACCGATGTCATCACCTCGCCAACCTTTGCCATTGTCAACGAGTACAGTGTTAATGAAGAATTAAGAATGAAGAATGAAGAATCTCCTACTGGAATCCCTTCTGGTGAAGGTGTGGCGGCAGCAAATTCTTCATTCTTCATTCTTCACTCTTCATTAAATAAGATTTATCACTTCGACTTCTACCGCATCAAACGACTCGAGGAGGTCTACGACATGGGCTACGAAGAGTACTTCTACAGCGGTAGCCTCTGCTTTATCGAGTGGCCCGAACTGATAGACGACATCCTGCCCGACGACACCGTGCGCGTCACCATCACCGAACAGCCCGACGGCTCACGCTTGGTGTCGGCGTGAAGAGTGAAATCATTCAACTATGAACTATGAACTCGCGTAAAGCTCAGTGCCACCCAGGCATAGATGCCCAGCGCTACGACGAGCATGGTCTGCACCGTGTGGACTATCAGCACGAAATACAGCGCATGCTCCTCCTGCACACCATAGAGGATGAGCATGGTCTTGACGGCAAAGTGCCACGGCCCGGCACCGTTCGGTGTGGGTACGATGACAGCTATCGAGCCGACGATAAATGTTACCAACGCACAGCCTAGCCCCAGGTCGGCTGTGAAGTCGAAGCAGAAGAACGTCAGGTAGTAGTGCAGGAAGTAGCTCAGCCAGATGGCAACAGTAAACACGACGAACAGCGGGATGTTACGCACGTCTTTCAGCGAGATGACGCCCTGCCAGATGCCGCTCAGCGTGGCCTTCACCTTGTCATAGATAGAGAGCTTGCGCAACAGGAAGTGCAGCAGCACAGCCATGGCCGCCACACAGATCAGCACCACCAAGTAGCCTGCCCAGGAGAATCCGTAGAGGATGTCGTGCAGGTTGGTGCCCGTCTTGCGGAAGAAGGTGCCGAAAGTGCTCATCTCTACCAGCAGCACGGTGGCCGTGATGCCCAGGACGAGCAGCGAGTCGATGGCACGCTCGGTGACCACCGTGCCCAGCGCCTTGGGAAACGACACGCCGTCGTAGCGTTTCAACACGCCGCACCGCGTGAACTCACCGATGCGCGGCACGACGAGCGACGCGGCATAGCTAAGGAATACGGCATGGATGCTCACCGACGACCGCGGCCGCTCGCCGACGGGCTCCAGCGTCTGCCGCCATCGCCAGCCGCGAAACATCTGTGCCAGTATGCCGAAGGGAAACGACAGCAACATCCATGTCCAGTCCATCTCGTCGGTCATCACGTGGCGTATCGTGCCCCAGTCCTCACCGCGGTACATCCAATACAGTATGCCGGCACCGAGCAGCAGCGGCATCATGATTTTCAATATCACATTCCCAGTCTTCATTTTTCGCCTGCAAAGATACGATTTAGCGAGAAGAAAACAAAGAATTTCCATTCTTTTTTTTCTCGAGCGTGAGCATTTTCGCTGAGTATTATATGGTGCAAAATTAAAAAAAAGGAAAAAAACGAGCAATTCATGCGTTAATTCAAAGAAAGTTTGTACCTTTGTGGCGTGTTTTCGGACGAGTCTCGCGGCCATAGTGCCAAGGGGCGAAAGAGACACAAATCTTATTATTCTTGCACAAGCCAAGTTACCTAAGGCTAAGCACACCCCCACGGTTATACGGACAAACGAGACATGCAACTAGTCTCAGATGCACATCGACAGTGAAAATATTAGTGTTATATTATAAACTAATAAAAAGTAACAGCTTATGAAAAAGAATTTGTATGAGATGCCTTCGACGAAGGTCATCGAGTTGAAACAACAAGGCCAAATCCTGACAGGCAGTTTTGGAGCCGTACGTCCCGAAGGCTACGGTCCAGCTAACGTGTTTTTATGGGAAGAATAAGGAGGGTACAAGTATGAAGAAGTATTTCAACAACATCCGCACCCTGAGTGCACTGCTGCTGGCAGGAGCCGCCTTCACAGCATGTAGTAGCGACGACAACATCATCGACGAGCAACCGGTAAATCCCATTCAGAAGTACACTATGACCGTCAATGCCTCCAAGGGTGACGAGGGCACCACCCGTGCACTGTCGCTCGACGGCTCAACACTCAACGTGAAGTGGGCAGCCACCGATCAGGTGAGTGTATTCCCCGAATCATCATGGCTCACGCCATTGGGCACGCTGACCGCAGCTGTCAGCGACAATGGCTCGACCTCGCTGACGGGCGACCTGACCAGCGCCCCCTCTGCAGGCGACCAGCTGAACCTGCTGTTCCCCCGCGCCACGTGGGACTATACGGGACAGACGGGCGTGCTGCTCAGCGATGCTAACTCCATCGAGAAGAAGTACGACTACGCCCTGGCCAATGTCACGGTCAAAGAGGTTGACGGCTACAAGATTACCACTACGGGCGATGCCAACTTTACCAGCCAGCAGGCCATCGTGAAGTTTATTCTGAAGGACAAGAGCAACAACCTGCTCAACGCCTCCAGCCTAAACATCTCGGCAGCCAGCAACAAGCTGGTTACGGGCAAGGGCTTCAATACCAAATCCACCACACATTCGGGCTACACATACGATGGTGGTACTTCGTCTACGTATGGTGAAGCCCCTTCTAATCTTGTAGATGGCAAGAAGATTTCGGCAAATCACTCTAAGTGGTGTACCAGTACGGGTGACAAGGTCGACGGCATCTGGTACTGCGAATTCCATACTGCCAGTGCTGTTCAGGTAAACGGCTATACGATTACAACAGGCAATGACAACTTTTATAGTAATAATCGTAACCCCAAGGACTGGGTGCTGAAAGCCAAGGCAGACGCAGGCGACTCTTGGACCACCATTGCCACCGTGACTAATGATGCTACATTGAAAGATGAGAACTATAAGTCGTTTGACTTCAATGTTGACGTTCATGGCATCTACCAGTACTTCCGCTTCGAAGTGAGTGCTAACCAGGGTAGTGGCGATATGCAGATTGAGGAATTGGAACTCTTCGAGTCTAACTATGGCACGGCTTACGGCGACCTGACCGTCACCCCTGCCAGCGCTACCAATGAGTTATACGTAGCCCTGCGCAACGAGAACGGCGCCGACACCTATACGGTCTCAGCCAATGTCGGCGAGAAAAAGTACGCTTTCTCTAGGAGTGACGTGAACTTCCAGAACGGCATGTATTATGAAGTTACGGTGAAGATGGCGGAGCAGACCGCTTCTACCGTCGAGTGGATCTTCTCGGAAATGACGAGTGAACATGCTGATTTACATCATGGTGGTTACACTTATAAAGATGTGACGCTCTCCGGCGAGGGCGACCTGAACTTTGACCATGGCAATCTTTATGCAATGGGTGATCTTACCTTTACCGCCCCGTCAGGCAAGCATTTCAAGAAGATCGTAATTACTGCAACAGGTATGGCTGATATCCGTGGAACTGGCTGGACGAGCAATTCTGAACCCGGTAATTGGACCTCCACTTGGACTGGCGACGCATCGAGCGTCAGCTTCTCTGGTATGGCCGATGGGGTAACGTCGATTGTCTTCACATTAGAGTAATGACCGCCGACGCATCGCGCGCTCACGCAGCGTGAGCCGTGAGGAAAACAGCGTTTTTTGAACCGATGAACAGACAAAACTTGCAAGAACATTTTTTTCCTGACAAAATTGTTCTTTCAGGAAATAAGGGCAATGACTCAAAGTGATGCGGGAGTAACCCCCACATCCTGTGTCTACAGCAAGCACGACCAAGCCGTCTGAGAGTCTTTATGAATAGGCTTTCGGGCGGCTTCTTTCTGTCTAACGTCACTGCTGCTTCGCCTTGGCCTACGGCCGAGCCTGCTCACGCTCAGCAGAATGAGCAAGCTCTTCTGCCCTCGCTTAATCGCAGCCTTGACGAACACACCTTCCATGCGCTGTCGGTAATCACCCGTAGCATACAGCGGGTTCTTGCCGACATAGTAACAGTGCACCATTCAGGGGTTGAATAGATTTCCTGACTTCGGCGTTGCGCCACAAAACGCGCGCGTGCGCGTATATAGTAGGGAAAGAAAAAAAGAACCCACACTTCCCACACTTCCCACACCTAAAGGTATGCGATTGCAAC
>CAMJWJ010000012.1 GCA_946409435.1 uncultured Prevotella sp.
GCTTTGGAAGATGAGTGTCTCACAAAATGTTAAAACCGCCGAAGTCAGGAAATGAGTTTCCTGACACACTCCTTTAAGGAATCCTCCCAGTAGGGCACCTCAACACCGTAGGTTTGCTTGATCTTCGACTTGTCGAGCACAGAGTAATGGGGGCGGGCTGCAGGCGTGGGGTACTCTGCCGTATGCAGGGGGCGCACGTGGCACGTGGTGATGCCTGCCAGCCGATGGATAGACTTCGTGAAGTCGTACCACGAGATGACACCCTCGTTGGAGAAATGATAGACACCGGGCACAATGCCCTTGTTGATAGCAACAAAGATGACGGCAGCCAGGTCGCGGGCATAGGTTGGCGTTCCTATCTGGTCGAAGATGACGCCCAGTTCCGTTTTCTCACGTCCCAGCCGTATCATGGTCTTTACGAAGTTATTGCCAAAGGTGGAATACAGCCATGCCGTACGGATAATCATAGAACGTTGGCAGAACTTCTGGACGTTCAGCTCGCCTACAAGCTTCGTCTTGCCATAGACGCTGGCAGGACAGGTGTCCTCGTCCTCAGTATAGGGAGTGTGGTTGGTACCGTCAAACACGTAGTCGGTGGAAATCTGAATCATCCATCCTCCACGCCTTCCGATAGCCTCAGCCAGATAGGCGGGAGCCTCGGCATTAAGGCGAGTACATAGTTCCTCGTTATCCTCGGCTTTGTCGACGGCGGTATAGGCGGCACAGTTGACGATGCCGTCGATGCTGTTGTCAACAACAAACTGCCGGATAGCCTGACGGTCGGTAATGTCTAACTCTGCAACGTCGGTGTTAAAATAGCGATGCTGGGGGTGCTGCTGTTCCAACAGCTGCATCTCGTTTCCCAATTGTCCGTTGCAACCTGTAATAAGAATGTTCATGGGGGTTATTCAAATTTCAGTCCTTCTTCTTTGTCTTGCTTGTAATAGTCGCTCAGCATACCCACCAAGGTGGTGATTTCCTTCACGGCATGCTGTGTACTGGGCGATATTTCGGCCTTCTTCAGACGTAGCATCATGACGCCGTAAAGAGCATTGAGGCAAGTCTCTATCTCATTTTCCTCCTTGTTGGCGCCACGATTGCGCAACTCAACGATATAGGGCAGTACCTTATAGTACTCAGCATTGTAGAACGGGAACTTAGGCGACGAGAGCAGTTGGCTGTGCAGTTCCTGCAACTGCTGGACGACAACCTTGTTGATTTGCAGATGCCCCTGTTCGCGGCATCCCTCGGAATTCATCATACGAACGAGATTGCCAAACCAGTCGGCCTCCTCTTCCTTCTGTTCGTCGTCGTAGTCGAAGCGGTCGATATACTCATGACGAATACGACTCAGCGAGCAACCGAAGGCACGGATGGTGTCCTCGACCTGCCACATATACAATAGGTATTCTGCAATATTAGTCTTGCGTAACTCTTGTGCGATAAACATTCAACTATAAATTGTGAACTATGAACTGTGAACTATGAACTGTGAACTATGAACTATGAACTATGAACTATGAACTAAAAAAAGCGGTACAAGTTGGTGACCGTTCCAAACAGCGAGATGACGGAGAAGATAATGACCGCCGCCCCGATGATCTGGTTAATGATACGAATGCCCTGGTTGTCGAAGATAACGCGCACCTTGTCTACCAACCACGACAGCCCGTACCACCAGAGCAGTGCCCCGCCGACGATGCTGGCAAAACCGACGAACATCTCGAACGGACGGTCGGGTATGACAAAGGCAAATTGTGCAAACAGGGCCATAAACAGGAAGATGATGAGCGGGTTGGAGAATGTCACGAGGAAGGCAGTCCACATGTTATACCAAAGTGAACCCTTCTTCTGACCAGACTGGTGGATGTTCTTCGTAGGGTCAGTACACCAGGTGTACACACCAAACGCCAACAGCAGCACGCTGCCAATGATCTGGAGGTAGAACTTGTTCTGCTCGTTGTTGACGAAATCCATGACGAAGGCCATACCGAACCCCGTGATACCGGCATAGATAATGTCGCTCGCGGCAGCACCAAAGCCTGTCACGAGTCCATACCAACGTCCTTTGTTCAGCGTACGCTGGACACAGAGCACGCCGACAGGCCCCATCGGTGCCGATGCTATCATGCCTATCAGCATCCCCTTGAACACCAGATCTACAATATTAATATGTAATGGAAATGGCATATCGGGTGCAAAATTAATAAATTTCAGAGAGTTTAAGGATTTTATGACGTTAAAGGGAGTTAAAGGGCACCGGTTTTACGAATAATTGCTTATCTTTGCACGTATAAAATGAAATATTCACAACTTAAAACATAAACAGATTATGAACGAACAGCAAGGATTGAAGCCGTATGTCATCGGCTTGGACTTAGGAGGTACGAACTCCGTTTTCGGCATTGTTGATGCAAGAGGTGAAATCAAGGCTACCACAGCCATCAAGACTGGCGGCTTTGCCAACGTTGACGACTACGTGAAGGCTTGTGTCACAGCCCTGCAGCCTATCATTGAACAGGTCGGCGGCATTGAGAAGATCAAGGCCATGGGTATCGGTGCCCCCAACGGCAACTACTATAAAGGCACTATCGAGATGGCTCCCAACCTGCCTTGGGCACACGACTGCGTGGTACCTCTTGCACAGCTGTTCAGCGATGCCCTGGGTGGTATTCCCGTGGCGCTGACCAACGATGCCAATGCCGCTGCTGTCGGTGAGATGGTCTATGGCGTAGCCCGTGGCATGAAGAACTTCATCGTCATCACGCTGGGTACCGGCGTAGGTTCCGGCATCGTTGTCAACGGACAACTGCTGTACGGCCACGACGGTTTCGCCGGTGAGCTGGGCCACGTAACCATGGTACGCGGTGAAGAGGGACGCAGCTGCGGTTGCGGCCGTACAGGATGTCTGGAAGCCTACTGCTCGGCCACGGGTGTAGCCCGCACGGCACGTGAACTGTTGGCCAAGACGACCCGTCAGTCCCTGTTGCGCGAGATGAATCCCGACGACATCACTTCGCTGGACGTCAGCATCGCCGCCGGCAAGGGTGACGAGCTGGCTAAGGAGATTTACGAGTTCACCGGCCACATGCTGGGCGAGGCTTGTGCAGACTTTGCAGCCTTCAGCAGTCCCGAGGCCTTCATCTTCTTCGGTGGTATGGTCAAGGCCGGCGACCTCATCATGAATCCCATCAAGGAGGCTTACGACAAGCATGTGCTGCCCATCTTCCGCGGCAAGGCTCAGTTCCTCGTCAGCGGTCTCGACGGAGCATCGGCTGCCGTGCTGGGAGCATCGGCTATCGGCTGGGAGATTCAGTAAACACGCTATAGTGATGGGGAGTGAGCTTGCTCACTTCCCATTATTCATACAGCGAGGCCGAAGCACATTCGCATAGCGAAGCCGAAGCACATCCACACAGTGAGGCCGAAGCACATCCATACAGCGAGGTCGGTGCACTCATTATTCATAAAAAGAGGTTGGTGCAGGACGCTACCAACCTCAACCTATGAATGATTGATAAGTGACGTGGCAATGGCCTACGTAAGGCTTATCGGTGGCAAATATAGAGATAAATTAGGAAAAAAGCAAATTTTTCCCTCAGTTTTTTTACTTTTACATTATTTTTGTTGTATTTTTATGTTATGAAACATATTTCAACGCTCATCCTACTGCTCGTGGCGTTGCTGTTGGCCGGATGTGAGAAGAACATCACGGAAGAGGATAAGAACAAAGAAGAAGGCGGAGGCAACACTCCCATGATTGTCGTGGGCACCGAGGACGATGCTCCAGAAAACTACACAACAGTGGCCGAGGCAATGGAAACAGAGATGGACACCTACCTCTGCGTCAAGGGATATATTGTTGCATCAACATATCGGAGCATGAACAATGCCTGTTTCGAAGCTCCCTTCAGCGGCTCGTCGGCCATCTTGTTAGCCGACACACCTGTCAGCGACACTGAAATGCCGGAACTGGTGATACCCGTATGCCTCACAGACTGCAGCAAAACCATACGAAAGAATCTGAACCTGGAAGACAATCCAGACAACTGGAACCACCTTATTTATATATATGGATACATGGACAGCTACCTGGGTGAGTTTGGTCTGAAAAGAGTACAGCAGTATATGCTTATTGAATAGGCAGCTTGACGTGCTCATTCAGTAGGCAGCTTGACGTGCTGACTCAGATGGCAGCAGAGCTTGCTCACTCAGTAGGCAGCTGGACTGCCTTGCGGTAGCCCATACCCGTCACATGACAAATCAGCCGGTTGTCCTGACTGGTGACACGCACCTCAACGCTTGGAATCTTATGGTGGTCGCTGATGCTGACGGCCTCGGCGGTCAGCACATCGCCCTCACGAGCCGAAGAGACGAACATAATACTGTTGTGAATGCCGAAAGTCAGCTGTCCGCGGACGTTCATCAGTGCGGCAATAGCAAGGTCGGCGAGGGTAAACAAAGCACCTCCCTGACAGACATTTCCCCCATTGAGGTGCTCGTTGGTGACTGTCATGACCGCCACGGCATGCTGCTCGTCAACTTCTGTAATCTGACAACCCGCATGAGCAGCAAAGCGATCCGTCTTATTCAATATTTCCTGTATATTCATTTACTTTTATGCTATTTTGCAGGCAAAATTACACTTTTTCGAGCAAAATATAAAAAAAATCGGGAAAAAGTTTGCAGATTATCATGAAAGTATGTATTTTTGCAGCGTAAATAAACAAAACTAGGCAAGACAATGAAAGCAATGTTCAATATCTGGTGGTGGCGTAACTCGAGATTCTAACAGTCGCGAGAACGAAGCCATTATATATTGTCATTCAGATAGAGAGGCTCGTCGGCAACGCGACGGCCTCTTTTTCTGTTTACGGCGCTGCCCCTCGGCAGGAAGCCACGGCGAAAGCCAAGAAAACAACAATAAGACACAACAACAGAAACTAATAAAATATATGAAAGAGAACTATTTTGTAGACGAGAAAGGCTACTACGGCGAATTTGGCGGAGCTTACGTACCGGAGATTCTTTACGCTACCGTAAGGAACCTGCAGGAGGCTTACAGGCCGATAGTAGAGAGTGAGGAGTTCAAGCGCGAATACCACGCCCTGCTGAAAGACTACGTCGGACGTCCGTCGCCATTGTACTACGCCCGCCGGATGAGCGAGAAGTACGGCTGCCAGTTGTATCTCAAGCGCGAGGACTTGAACCACACCGGTGCACACAAAATCAACAACACCATCGGCCAGATACTGCTGGCCAAGAAGATGGGCAAGAGCCGCATCATTGCCGAGACAGGCGCCGGACAACATGGTGTGGCGACGGCCACGGTCTGTGCACTGATGGACATGAAGTGCGAGGTGTTTATGGGAGCCACCGACGTGGAGCGCCAGCACACCAACGTCGAGCGCATGAAGATGCTCGGTGCCGAGGTACACCCTGTGCGTACTGGCAACATGACGCTGAGCGACGCCTGCTCCGAGGCCATCCGCGACTGGTGCTGCCATCCTGCCGACACCTTCTATATAGTCGGCTCCACCATGGGACCTCACCCCTACCCTGATCTGGTGGCCCGCATGCAAAGCGTCATCAGCGAGGAAATCAAGTGGCAGCTGCAGGAACAGGTAGGTCGTGACTATCCTGACTATCTCGTCGCCTGCATCGGTGGTGGCAGCAATGCCGCTGGCACCATCTACCACTACGTCAACGACGAACGCGTAAAAATCGTGCTGGCCGAGGCTGGTGGCCATGGCTGGCAGACGGACTACACGGCAGCAACCATCCACAAGGGCAGCACGGGCATCCTTCACGGTGCCAAGATGCTGGTCATGCAGAACGATGACGGCCAGATTGAGGAGGCTTTCACCATCAGTGCCGGCCTCGACTACCCCGGTGTAGGCCCCATGCACTGCAACATGGCCAAGAAAGGTCGCACACAGGTGCTGAGCATCAACGACGACGAAGCCATCTACGGCGGTTACGAGCTGACGCGCATGGAGGGCATCATTCCTGCCATTGAGAGTGCCCATGCTATTGCCGCCCTCAAGCATCTGACGTTCCATGCCGACGACGTGGTGGTACTCACCGTCAGTGGCCGTGGCGACAAGGATGTCGAGACGTATCTCAAGAACAAGCAAATGGCCAAGGAATACGGAAATTTTTAATTATTAATTATTAATTATTAATTGTTAATTATTCATGAACACCTTTCACTTCACAGCTACGAGCCGTACGATACTGGCCGACCTGTACACCCCCGTCGGCGTCTACATGCGACTGAGAGACCTCTATCCTCAGAGCGCACTGATGGAGAGTTCCGACTATCACGACTCCAACAACTCACGCTCGTTTATCGGACTACACCCGATGGCCAGTGTGGCTATCGGCCACGGTGTGGCAACCGTCAGCTATCCCGACGGCAGCACGCAGCAGCGCGAGGTCAACAGGAACTATACGTCAGACAAAGCCATCCACGAACTCATAGACCACATCCAGGTCACTGGCGACCACTCCGACATCTGCGGACTG
Organism: uncultured Prevotella sp.; assembly: GCA_946409435.1. Lineage (GTDB taxonomy): Bacteria > Bacteroidota > Bacteroidia > Bacteroidales > Bacteroidaceae > Prevotella. The sequence continues at coordinate 6,529 of CAMJWJ010000012.1, forward strand.
TTCGGCTACACCTCGTTCAATGCCGTCCGCTATTTCGAGGACATCAACGTCAAGGACGAGACGCAGGCAAAGAACGATGCCCCCGACCTCCTCTATATATTATATAAGGTAGTCATCGTGTTCGACCACTTCAACAACACCCTCACGGTGGTATCGCTTGACGGTGAGGAGGAACTTGACACGATATTCCGTGCGATGAACAAAGCCAGCGTAAAGGCATATGACTTCCACCCCGTCGGCGAGACGACTTCCACGCTGACCGACGAGGAGCACAAGGCCAACATCCGCAAAGGCATCAGACACTGTCTGCGCGGCGACGTGTTCCAGATAGTACTCAGCCGTCGTTTCGTCCAGCGTTACGAGGGCGACGACTTCAAGCTCTACCGTGCGCTACGCAGCATCAATCCCAGCCCTTACCTCTTCTATTTCGACTTTGGCGGTTTCCGCATCTTCGGCTCATCGCCCGAGACACATTGTCGCATCCAGGCCATCCGGCAGGCAGACCGTCTGACCTACAAAGCATACATCGACCCCATTGCCGGCACGACCCGCCGCACGGGCGATGCCGAGGCCGACCGCAGGGGAGCCGAATACCTGCGCAACGACCCCAAGGAGAATGCCGAGCACGTCATGCTGGTAGACCTGGCCCGCAACGACCTAAGCCGCAACTGCCATGGTGTGAAGGTCGACTTCTACAAGGACCTGCAGTACTACTCCCACGTCATCCACCTCGTCTCCCGCGTCAGTGGCGAGCTTGACGAGGGTGCCGACCCCATCAAGGCGTTCATCGACACCTTCCCTGCCGGTACGCTGAGTGGTGCTCCGAAGGTTCGTGCCATGCAGCTCATCTCCGAGTACGAGCCTCACAACCGTGGTGCCTACGGCGGCTGTATCGGCTACATCGGCCTTGACGGCTCGCTGAATCAGGCCATCACCATCCGCACCTTCGTCAGCCGCAACGGCGAGCTATGGTTTCAGGCCGGCGGCGGCATCGTGGCGAAGAGCGACGAGGAGTATGAGTTGCAGGAGGTGAACAACAAGCTCGGTGCCCTCCGGCGTGCCATCCTCATGGCAGAAGATATGTAATGACTGTTTAGAGACTTATGATTATACAAGGTCATCAGCCTATTGTAAATGACGAATAATGAATTGTGAGTTATGAATATTGCAATTATTGACAACTACGACTCGTTCACCTATAACCTGAGTCATCTGGTAAAGGAACTGGGTGCCGGCGTCACCGTATTCCGAAACGACCAGTTCCAACTGCCACAGTTAGAGGCGTTCAGCAAGATCATCCTCTCGCCTGGTCCCGGCATACCTTCCGAGGCAGGCCTGCTGCTCGACGTCATCCGCACCTATGCCGGCCGCAAGCCCATCTTAGGCGTCTGCCTGGGTCATCAGGCCATCGGCGAAGCCTTCGGCGGCAAGCTTGAGAACCTGACGGACGTGTTCCACGGTGTGGCCACTCCCTGCCATATCGTCAGCGACGACGCGCTGTTCAGCGGCCTCGACCGTCACATCACGATAGGGCGCTACCACTCTTGGGTGGTGTCGAAAGACGGTTTCCCCGACTGTCTTGAAGTGACCGCCGAGAGCGACGAAGGCCAGGTGATGGCTCTCCGCCACAAGACGCTCAACGTCCGCGGCATCCAGTTCCATCCCGAAAGCGTGCTGACCCCCGACGGCAAGAAGATGCTGCAGAACTGGCTGTTTCTTTAGGTTCCCTCAGTTAGGGGGCGAAAGGGGTCTGAACAAGCGCAGGCCCGCCAACAAAAATAGTAATAACTTTAGAAGGAGTCTGATAGACGCTTGTTCAGACCCCATCCCCTAACTTAGGGGGCAAGAACAATGGGAAAACAGACAATGAAGGACATCCTGAACAGGATGCTAAACCACGAGGAACTGTCTCGTGAAGAAATGAAGAACATTCTGGTAGGCATCACCCAGAGTGAGTATCCCACGGAGCAGATTACCGCCCTGCTGACGGCGCTGCAGATGCGCGGCGTCACCGTCGACGAGCTGTTAGGATTCCGCGACGGCATCTTGGAGACCGGCGTGCCGGCCATTCTCAATGCCGACCGCTATATCGACGTGGTCGGCACGGGTGGCGACCGCAAGAACACGTTCAACATCTCTACCACGTCGTGCTTCGTCATAGCCGGTGCCGGCTACAAGGTGGCCAAGCACGGCAACTACGCAGCGACATCGGTCAGCGGTGCCTCTAACGTCATCCAGCACCACGGCATCCGCTTCACCGACGACATCGACCGGCTGAACCGCTCGCTCGACGAGTCAGGCATCGTCTACCTCCACGCCCAGCTGTTTGCCCGTGCCATGAAGTTCGTAGGTCCCATCAGGAAGGCCCTGCAGTTCCCCACCATCTTCAACCTGCTGGGACCGCTGGTCAATCCCTCGCAGCCCCAGTGCCAACTGCTCGGTGTGGCCAACCTCGACCAGATGCGGCTGTACAGCCAGGTGTACCAGAAGATAGGCATCGACTACGGCATTGTCAACAGCATCGACGGCTACGACGAGATCTCGCTGACCGGCGACTTCAAGGTGACCACGCGCAGCTACGAGCGCATCTTCAAGCCCAGCGACCTTGGCTTTGAGTGCGCCAAGCCCGAGGAACTGGTGGGCGGTGCCACCGAGGAGGAGGCTGCCGCCATCTTCGACGCCGTGCTGGAAAACCGTGCCCTGCCTGCCCAGAAGAATATCGTGCTGGCCAACGCTGCCTTTGGCATCCAGGTGCTTGAAAGGGGCGAGAAGACCATTGAGGAATGCATCGACATTGCCCGCGAGAGCATCGACAGCGGCAGTGCCCTGAGGACTTTCAAGAAGTTTGTCGAGCTGAACAGCTAATCATACCAACAAAAACAGAATCCCACGATGGCAGATATATTAGAAGAAATCATAGCCTACAAGCGCATCGAGGTGGAACAGATGAAGAGCGAACTCAGCGAACGGGAAATCCATCGCCGCGTGGCACCCCTGCTGAACTTCAGCGTGGCATCGATGGCTACAGCGCTGACCACCTCCGACACGGGCATCATTGCCGAGTTCAAGCGGCGGTCGCCCTCGAAGGGCTGGATCAAGGAGGACGGCCGTGCCGACGAAATCCCGCTGAGTTACCAGCAGCATGGGGCAGCGGCACTGAGCATCCTGACCGACAGCCACTACTTTGGCGGCAGCGATGCCTTCATCGTGACCGCCCGCCAGACGGGTGTCAAGATTCCCGTGCTCTACAAGAACTTCATCATCGACGAGTACCAGCTGTTTCAGGCCCGTCTGTGCGGAGCCTCTGCCGTGCTGCTGATAGCTGCCAACCTGACGATGCAGGAGTGCGGCAGCCTACTGCACACAGCCCACGAGCTGGGCATGGAGGTGCTGCTGGAGATGCACGACGAGCTGGAGCTGGAGTACGCCGAACTGCAGCCCGACCTCTGCGGCATCAATAACCGCCATCTGGGCACCTTCGTCACCGACGTCCAGACCTCGTTCCGGCTGGCCGAGCGGCTACGCGACGTTTGTGGTTGTAATACAACCACATACAGGACTGGGCCTGTTCTGGTCAGCGAGAGCGGCATCAGCAATCCGCAGACCGTCCGCGAACTACGCCAAGCGGGCTTCCGCGGTTTCCTCATCGGCGAGACTTTCATGAGAACCAGCGCCCCCGGCAAGGCGCTCAACGACTTTATCAGAGAGCTATGATCATAAAAGTATGCGGCATGCGCGACAGCGAGAACATCCGGCAGGTTGAGGAGTTGCACCCCGACTGGCTCGGCTTCATCTTCTGGCCGAAGAGTAGTCGCTACGTCAGCGAATATCCAAAGTACATGCCCATCTACGCAAAGCGTGTAGGCGTGTTCGTAGACGAAGACATCGAGACGGTCAGACAGACTGCTGACGACTATGCCCTCGACATCATTCAACTGCATGGCCATGAAAGCCCTGAGTATGCTGCTCAACTGCGCGAGTGGAAGATTGTCAAGGCCATCAGCGTCAGCAGCCGCGAGGACATCTTGACCTATAAAAGCTACGAAGGACTTGTGGACTACTTCCTCTTCGACACCAAGTGCCAGACAGCAGGCGGCAGCGGCAGCAAGTTCGACTGGAGCGTGCTCGACGGCTACGACGGCCGTACGCCCTTTCTGCTCTCTGGAGGCATAGGCCCCGACGATGCTGCTCGCCTCCGTGACTTCCACCATCCGCGGTGTGTCGGCATCGACCTCAACTCGCGCTTCGAGACGGCTCCCGGACTGAAGGACACCGGCCGCCTGCGCTGCTTCCTCAACGATATTAAGCAACAGAATCATAACAGCAAACAGTAAAAACATCATGGCAAACAAGATCAACAAGCTCTTCGCCGAAAGGCCACAAGACAAGAAATTCCTCTCGCTCTACTTCTGTGCCGGCAACCCGACGCTCGACGGTACGGGCGACGTCATACTCACCATGCAACGCCGAGGCATCGACTTCGTCGAGGTAGGCATCCCCTTCAGCGACCCGCTGGCCGACGGTCCCGTCATCCAGACGGCAGCCACCCGTGCCTTGAAGAACGGCATGAGCGTCAGCCGCCTGTTCCAACAGCTGAAGGCCATCAAGGCCGACGTCCGCATACCGCTCATCCTCATGGGCTACCTGAACCCCATCCTCCACTACGGCATCGAGCAGTTCTGCCAGTCGTGTGCCGAGGCTGGCGTCAGCGGCATGATCATCCCCGACCTGCCCTTCGACGACTACCTCTCACAGGTGAAGCCCGTCGCCGACCGCTACGACCTGCGCGTCATCATGCTCATCACCCCCGAGACCAGCGACGAGCGCATCCGCTTCATCGACGACCACACCGACGGCTTCATCTACATGGTATCGTCGGCTGCCATCACCGGCGCCCAGCACAGTTTCGACGACGCCCGTCAGGCCTATTTCCGTCGCATCGACCAGATGCATCTGCGCAATCCCCGCATGATTGGCTTCGGCATCAGTAACAAGCAGACGCTGGAGGCTGCCAACGCCAACGCCGCCGGAGCCATCATCGGCTCGAAGTTTGTCACGCTGCTCGACGAGGCCTGTGGCAATGCCGACCTTGCCCTCGACAGCCTGTTCGACGCGCTGCAGCAGTAAAGATACACAGCGGAGTGCACAGCAGGCTCGGCCTTACTGTGCACTTTTTGGCTATAAAATTGTCACCCTATAAACAAAAAAGTCCTGTATATAGTGACATCTGTATGCGTCGTCGAAAAAATGCGCAAAAAAAAGAATTAAAATTTGGAAAATCCGCAGGTTTTTCGTAACTTTGCATCAACATCGCACAGGAACGAGACAGGTGCCATTCTGCCTCGGAAACGTGCAACAACTCAGTACCCATGAAACCCATATCAGAGACACAGGCCACCGACGCGCTGAAGATCGTCTACGTCACACCGGCACTCTACATGGCCGGCGGTGTGGAGCGGGTGCTGACGCTGAAAGCCAGCTACATGGCCGAGCATTATGGCTACGACATCACTATCGTGCTGACCGAAGGCAAGGACAAGCCGACGTTCTATCCCTTGTCTGACAAGGTGAAGGTAGTCAACCTGGACTTGAACTTCGAGGAACTCTGGCAGGCATCCTTCCTGAAGAAGACAGTCCTCTACCTGCGGAAACAGCACCAGTTCAAGCGACTACTGCGAAAGCTGCTGATGAGCCTGCGGCCAGACATCACCGTCTCGCTGCTGCGACGCGAGATCAACTTCATCAACAGCATCCCCGACGGCAGCAGGAAAATCGGCGAGCTGCACATCAACCGCAGCAACTACCGCAACTACGACGCCGAGGGTGGCAGCCGCATGAAAAGACTGTTTGCACGGTGGTGGTCGGCCAGCTTGGTGAGTCATCTGAAGCAGCTGGACAGGCTGGTAGTGCTGACAGAACGCGACCGCGCATCGTGGGTGGAGCTTGACAACGTCATGGTCATCCCCGACCCGCTGTCCTTCGTGCCCCTGCAGCAGAGCACCCTCAGCAACCGACGGGTAGTGGCTGTGGCTCGCTACTCCCACGAGAAAGGCATCGACCTGCTGCTGCAGGCATGGGCGCTGGTGGAGCAACAGAACGACGACTGGCAGCTGGACATCTACGGCGAGGGCGACCGACAGCCCTACGAGCTGCTGGCAAGCAGGTTAGGCCTAAAACGCTGTACGCTACACGGACGGACCAACGACGTAGAGCGTGCCTATTGCGAGAGCAGCCTCTTCGTACTCAGTTCCCGCTTCGAGGGCTTTGGCATAGTCATCGTCGAGGCTATGGCCTGCGGACTGCCCGTCGTTGCCTTCGACTGTCCGTGGGGACCGCGCAGCATCATCAGCAACGGCGAGGACGGACTGCTGGCCGGGCAGGGTGACGTCGCGGACCTGTCGCGCCTGCTGTTGTCGCTGATGGATGACCCTGCACGCCTGACAGCGATGGCTGCTGCTGCCGTCAGGAACGTCCAGCGATTCCGCATTGAGCGCATTGCCGAACAGTGGAAGCTGCTGTTTGATACCGTCAAGAAAAGTAAGTAAAAAAGCGCATGAAGATACTATTCCTCGTCTATCACGGATTCTCGGAGCATAGCGGTATCTCGAAGAAGATACACTACCAGGTGAAGGGCCTGCGCCAGAACGGCCACGACGTGAGGCTGTGCCACTATGGATTTGACGACCGCGGCCATCGCTGCCGCTTCGTCGACGGACAGGTCATCGAGGACTATGGCTCCGGTCCTCTGGCTGCTGCCCGGCAACGCACCAGCTACGGCTGCATCGGCGACTACTGCCGCCGCGAAGGCATCGAGATGGTCTACGCCCGCTGCTTCCAGAATGCCAGCCCCTGGCTGATACACCTGTTTCGCAGACTGCGCCACTTGGGCATCCGGGCCGTGACGGAGATACCCACCTACCCCTACGACAACGAGTTCTCCAGCAGCAGCGACTGGAGCATGCGCCTCGACCTGTGGCTGGACAAGCGGTGCCGCCACGCGCTGTACCGACAGATGGATGCCGTGGTGACCTTCTCCGACGAGGAGCGCATCTTTGGGCAACGCACCATCCGCATCAGCAACGGCGTCGACTTCGACAGCATCCCGCTGCACCGGTTTGGAGGTGAGGGGTTAGAGGTGAGTGGTGAGCAGCCGCTCCACCTCATCGGCGTCGCCGAGGTACACTTCTGGCACGGCTTCGACCGGCTGATAGCAGGCATGGGCGAATACTACAGGAGCGGCGGGACGCGCGACATCGTCTTCCACATCGTCGGCGGCGTACACCCCAACTATATGCAGGACATCGCGCAGGCTCCCGGTTTCCAGACGCTCATCGACCGCTATGGACTGGCAGGCAAGGTCGTCTTCCACGGCACCCTGTTCGGCAGCCAGCTGGACGACGTGTTCAACCAAAGCCAGTTTGCCATCGGTTCGCTGGCGCGCCACCGCAGCGGCATCACCGTCATCAAGACGCTGAAGAACCGCGAATATGCCACGCGTGGCATGCCCTTCATCTACAGCGAGCAGGACAGCGACTTCGACGGCCAGCCCTACGTGCTGAAGGCTCCTGCCGACGAGTCGCCTATCGACATCCAGCGCATCATCGACTTCCTGGCCCACTTCAGCATGAAGCCCGAGGAAATCCGTAAGACGGTGGAGCACCTGGCGTGGAAGATACAGATGCAGCGCGTCGTAACCGCTGTCGCCGACATCTCCAAACTGTGAACTATGAACTATGAACTATGAACTGTGAACTATGAACTATGAACTGATATGCATATATTATATTTATATCCGGAAATAACCATCAAGGGTGGTGCCGACAAGGTAATCGCAGAAAAGGCAAACTACTTTGCCACCCACGGCTACGAGGTGACGCTGGTCACCGAGTCGCAGATGGGACGCGAGCCGTCGTTCCCACTCAGCGACAAGGTGAGGCATGTAGACATGGGGCTGGACTTCTACAAGCAATACACGCAAAACATCATCATGCGTGCCGTCACCTACACCACGCTGATGCGCAGCTACAAGCGGCAGCTCAGCCAGCTATTGAGTGAGCTGAAGCCCGACATCGTCATCACGGCACTTGGAAGGAGCATCGACATACTGCCTGCCATGAAGGACGGCAGCGTGAAACTCGGAGAGGCACACAGCGTGAGGGCACACCTGCGCAGTTTCTACCTGATAGAACAAAAGGGGTTCTTCTACCGTATGGCCGTCAAATGGATGAGGCGAAGCACGTATCGGAAGATCGCAAAGCTCGACGCATTGGTACTGCTCACACCAGAGGATGCCGACAGCTGGCCAGAAGTGTCCTGTCGCTTCGTCATACCCAATGCCGCACCGCCACTGCCTCAGTCGGTGAGCACCTTACGCCAGAAACGGGCTATCATAGCTGCCCGCTACAACGACGCCAAGGGGTATGACTACCTGATAGAAGCCTGGAGCATGGTACACCGGCAACACCCCGACTGGAAACTCGACGTATACGGCTCGGGAGAGTTGCACGATGATGTAGTGCGGCTCATCGAACAGCACAAGCTGACCGAGAGCATCATCCTGCACGAACCCGTCGACAACATCATGGAGAAGTATCTGGAAAGCTCAATCTACGTGATGAGTTCACGCTTCGAAGCCTTTTCCCTTGTACTCCTTGAGTCGATGGCATGCGGTGTGCCATGCGTGGCCTTCGACTGTCCCAACGGTCCGCGAAACATCATCAGGAACGGCGAGGACGGACTGCTCGTGGACTATCTGAATCCAAAGGCTCTGGCTGACGGCATCTGCCGACTGATAGACGATGAGCCGCTGCGCCACCGCCTTGGCGAGCATGCACGACGTAATGTGCAGCGATTCTCACGCGAAGCCATCATGCAGCAGTGGGAAGAAGTGTTCGACAAACTGACCAACGAGCGACATACATGAAGATCGTCTACATATATCCCACACTGGCCACATGGGGTGGCGTCGAGCGTATTCTGGTGGAGAAGATGAACCTGCTGGCAGACTACGACGGCTACGAGATACACGCCGTGACCTACAACCAGGGCGACCACCCGCTGTCGTTCCAGCTTGACAGCCGTGTACGCCACACCGACCTCCAGGTGCGTACCCATGCCATATACCGATACCGCGGACTGCGCCGGCTATGGGAGGAATGGAAGCGCTCACGGCTTTTGAGCAGCAGGCTGCGCGAAAAACTGGACGAGATAGCCCCCGACGTCATCGTGGCCACGACCAACGGCGAGCTGGCGCTGCTATGCAGGCTGAAAGGCAGCACACCACTCGTCGTGGAGTCGCACGGCGGTTACCAGCACCTGATAGACTATCCGCGCCTGTCGTGGCGCCACCGTCACGACATCCGCCGACGCTACCGCCTGCTACATCAGGCCGATGCCATCGTCACCCTGACCGAGCAGGATGCCAGCAAGTGGCGCACGGACTATCCGCAGGTCCACGTCATACCCAACGTGGTACACCTGAACCCCACTGACAGACTGAGCACGCAGCAACAGAAACGTATCATTTTCGTTGGACGACTGGCGGAGCAGAAAGGCATACCGGAACTCATGGCCGTATGGCGAATGACGCACCGCCGCCATCCCGACTGGCAGCTCATGATGTTTGGCGAAGGAGACCATGACTATGTGCGCCGGCTGGCCGACGGGCTACAGGTGTCACCACCCGTCAAGAACATCTTCGACCAGTACTGTAACTGCTCTGTGCTCGTGCTGACCTCACGCTGGGAGCCTTTCGGACTGGTGATTCCCGAGGCGATGTCGTGCGGACTGCCCGTCGTGTCCTTTGAAGGCGACGGACCCAGCAGCATCATCACCGACGGGGTAGACGGATTCCTCGTGGCCAACCGCGACACGGGCATACTGGCCGACCGCCTATGCCAGCTGATTGAGGACGAGACGCTGCGACGCCGCATGGGCGAGGCTGCCGTGCAGTCGGCCCAGCGCTATACTGCTGCCAACATCATGCCCATGTGGAAAGAACTTTTTGAAACTATCTGCCATTCATAAACGGTAAACGATAAAGACATGTCAAACTGGTACGATAAATACATGACCATCTACGGCCGCCCGTTCAGCGAGGTGCCGCAGGAGATAATAACAGGTACCCGTGAGCGGCTGGCCCGCATGCAGAGTAAGGAGCCACTGGCCAGCATCGTGCTGATAGCATACAACGAAGAGACTCACCTGCAGGCCTGTCTGTGGGCCATCAGCGAGATACAATGTAAATACCCCGTGGAAATCATCGGCGTCGACAACGACTCCAAGGACCGTACGGCTGAAATCTATCAGCAGGCTGGCATTCCCTTCTACACCGAGTACCAGCACTCGTGCGGCTATGCCCGACGGTGTGGCCTGCAGCACGCCAAAGGGCACTACTATTTCGATGTCGACAGCGATACGCTCTACCCGCCTCACTACTACGAGGTCATGCTCGAACACCTGATGCAGCCCGGCGTCAGCTGTGCGTCAGCCACGTGGAGCTACTTCCCCGATGCTAACCACAGCCGGCTCGGTCTGAAACTCTTTGAGATGACACGCGACCTCTTCCTGTGGATACAGCACTTCAAGCGCCCGGAACTATCGGTACGCGGACTGGTGTTTGCCTACAATGCCGACTACGGCCGACAAGAGCCTTATCGCGTGGACATTATCCGAGGCGAAGACGGCTCGATGGCTATGAACCTCAAGAAGTACGGACGCATCGTCTTCGTCCGCGACCGCCGTTGCCGGGCCGTCACGGGCTATGGCACCATCGGCCAGCAGTCGCTCTGGCACAGCTTTCTCGGCCATGCACGTATCCAGCTGAAGGGCATCACCCGTATCTTCCACCAGACAGATCACTATGACGACGAAGAGGATAATCTGGTGAAGGAAATGAGACATGACGAGGCGTAGACAACATAATATCTCATAAATAATGTAAAATAAGACGTAGCGTCATACTTTTTTTGTATCTTTGCACCAAAACTACTAAAACAGATGAAAAATATGAGACTTTTACAGACATTACTGCTGTGCGTGATGACTGTCCTCACGGCACAAGCCAAGGGATGGAACCAGCAGGAGTACAAGCAGATTGAGCAGAGCATACGCATGCCGCAGTTTGCTGACAAGATGTACGACATCACCAAGTTCGGAGCCAAGACCACCAACACAGCTGCCAAGAACCAGCAGGCCATCCAGAAGGCCATCGACAAGTGTTCGAAGAAGGGCGGAGGCCGCGTGGTCATTCCTGCCGGACAGAAGTTCCTGACAGCTGCCATTCAGCTCAAGTCGGGTGTCAACCTCGTCGTCGAGGAAGGCGCCGTGCTGGAGTTTGCCTTCGAGCCGGAGCTGTACCCCATCGTGCCTACACGCTGGGAGGGACTGGACTGCTGGAACCTCTCGCCACTGATCTACGCCTACCAAGCCAAGGACATTGCCATCACTGGCAAGGGTACCATCGACGGTGGCGGTTCGCGGGAGACTTGGTGGCCGTGGTGCGGCAGCAAGAAGTTCGGCATGAAGGAGGGCGGCATCGGACAGAATATGGGTGCCCGTGCCCGTCTGCTGAAATATGCCGAGGACGGTGTGCCCATGGACGAGCGTCGCTTCGGCCCGAAGGACGGACTGCGCCCGCAGATGATCAACCTGAACCAGTGCGAAGGTATTCTCATTGAGGGCGTCACCCTGCTGCGCTCGCCATTCTGGGTCATTCATCCTCTGCTGTCGAAGGACATCACCGTGCGTGGTGTGCACATCAACAATGACGGTCCCAACGGCGACGGCTGCGACCCGGAATCGTGCGACCGTGTGCTGATAGAGGGGTGCTTCTTCAACACTGGTGACGACTGCATCGCCATCAAGAGCGGACGTAACAACGACGGACGTGAGGGCGGACAGGGCAAATATGCCGGAACACCGTCGAAGAACATCATTATCCGCAACTGTAAGATGCAGAACGGGCACGGAGGCGTGGTCATCGGCTCGGAAATCAGCGGCGGTTGCCAGAACGTCTATGCAGAGAACTGCGAGATGGACTCTCCCTCGCTGGACCGTGTGCTGCGTATCAAGACGAACTCCTGCCGTGGCGGCATCATCGAGAACATCAATATGCGCAACGTCACCGTCGGACAGTGTGGCGAGGCTGTGCTCAAGCTCAACACCGACTACGAGCCACGCGAGGTGTGCTGTCGCGGTTTCTATCCCACCATCCGCAATGTCACGATGGAGAACGTCACTTGTAAGAAGTCGAAATACGGTGTCATGATCGTCGGTTACCAAGACCCGAAGCTGGCCAACACCATCAACAACATCACCGTCAGGAACTGCCAGTTCGACGGCGTCTATAGCAAGCCCATCCATCAGGTCGGACTGGCTCAGGACGTCACCTACGACAACCTCACCATCAATGGTTCGTTGGTATTGCAGAACCCGCCATACAAGCACTACTCAGAGTGGCTGACCTACTCGGAGATGAAGCGCGTTCCAGAGTCGTACATGCTCGATTTCGCCACCAAGCCCAAATGGAGCTACGTCATGGGCATCGAACTAGAGGGCATGCTCGACACCTACCTGCGCTATGGTGGCGAAGACATCCGCAAGTACTGCCAGATGTACACCGACAAGATGATCGACGAACAGGGAAACATCACCGGCTACAACATCCTGGACTACAACCTCGACAACATCCGCACAGGACACTTCGTCACACGCATGTACCAGAAGTGGCCGGAGCCAAAGAACCTGCTGGCTATGAAGACCATGATGAAGCAGCTGCAGGACCAGCCGCGAACCATCGCCGACAAGGTGTTCTGGCATAAGGCCATCTATGCCTATCAGGTATGGCTCGACGGCATATTCATGGGACTACCCTACCGCTGCCTGACGGCACCCATCACGGAGAAGGTAAAAGATGTAAAAGGTAAAAAAGTAAAGAAAGCCAAGACTGACCCCGTCATCGACATCTACGACGATGCCGTCAACCAGCTGAAGATTACCTACGAGCGTACCCTCGACCATAAGACAGGACTGAACCGCCATGCCTACGACGAGACACGTAAGACATTCTGGGCTGACAAGGAGACCGGACTCTCACAGCATTGCTGGGGACGCGCTCAAGGATGGTACACCATGGCTCTTATCGAGGTGCTTGACGCACTGCCCGACGACTATGCCCGAAAGCAGGAGGTCATCGACCTGCTGGTGAAGGACTTCGACGCCATCCTGAAGTGGCAGGACAAGAAGAGCGGTGTGTGGTACCAGGTCATGGACAGCCCCGACCGCGAGGGTAACTACCTTGAGTCTACCTGCTCGGCCATGTTCACCTACGCACTGCTGAAAGCCTATCGCAAGGGATATGTCGGTGCAAAATACCGCGATGCCGGCATCAAGGCTTACAAGGGCATGATCAACAACTTCATCCGTGTGAACAGCGACAAGACCATCTCGCTGACCAACTGCTGCAGCGTGGCCGGCCTCGGACCTGCTGCCACACCAGAGGTGGAGGCTGCCCTGAAGAAGGTCAACCCCAAAGGCAGCGTCAAGGAAAACAAGCGCCGCGACGGAGGATTCAAATACTATCTGAGTGAGCCTATCCGCGACAACGATGCAAAAGGTATCGGCCCGTTCATCTGGGCGTCACTGGAAATGGAAATGCTCGGTTATACGACAGAAAACACAACAGCCTCGATTGACCGCGAGGCTGTTCTTTTTCGCAACAACCCGATAATTACTGCTGCTGACCCGCTAGCATCGCTGACCGTCGGCAATGGCCACTTCGCCACCACCGTTGACGTAACTGGCATGCAGACCTACCTTGACGACTACAAGAAAGGCATCCCCCTTTGTGCCATGAGCGACTGGGGATGGCACTCGTTCCCCAACATACAGGGCCTTAAGCCGTCAGACAGCGAGAAGATATTCAATCTCGGCCACGGACATCCTGAGGTCTATGCCATAGAATACAAGAGCAGCAAGGGTGATGCACCCCGCAACGTGGCTGCCACGGAGTATCTCCGCGTCAACCCTCACCGCCTGAACCTTGGTGCCGTGGGTATTGCCCTGCAAGATGCCAACGGACAATCCATTGCGTTGAAAGCACTTACTGACATCCACCAGCAACTGGAACTGTGGAACGGACAAATCATATCCAACTACAATGCCGATGGACAACCCGTCAGCGTGACCACGCTCGGAGTACACGACCGTGATGCTGTAGCCTACCGCATCAGCACACCACTGCTGAAGAAAGGACAGGCTGCTGTCACCATCCATCTGCCCTATCCTACTGGCAAGCATGCCGACGATGCTGCCGATTGGAGCAGTATCGACCGGCACTCCTCTCGTATCCTTCTAAACAAGAAAGACGCTAACTTCGCTGAAATTGAGCATAAGATTGACTACACCACCTATTATTTATTTATAAGGTGGGAGGGTGATGCCCAACTGACCGAAGCTACCCCTCACGGCTACCTGCTTTCCACCAACAACGACGTGCTGGCTTTTGAAGTGGAATACCTCAGCAAAGAGCGTGCAGAGGCTCGTCACGTCGTACTTCCCTTCCGTTTCTCCGATGTCCAAAAGGCCACCCAGAAGTATTGGCATAGTTTCTGGACAGAAACCGCGTTTGTCGATTTCGGCCAGTGTACTGACCCACGTGCCAAGGAACTGGAGCGACGCGTGGTATTGTCGCAATACCTCACGCGCATCAACTGCGCCAACAACATGCCGCCACAAGAGACGGGCCTGACCTACAACTCATGGTTTGGCCGTCCGCATTTAGAGATGACGTGGTGGCATGCCGTCGATTTCGCCCTCTGGAAACAGCCAAAAGTGGTTGAACGGATGCTCGACTGGTACAACAAAATAGCCTATCCAGAAGCCAAAAAGATAGCACAACGCCAGGGATTTAAGGGAATACGCTGGATGAAGATGACAGACCCGTGGGCGGGCGAGGCACCTTCTAATACCGGTTCGTTCCTCATCTGGCAGCAGCCACACTACATCTATATGGCTGAGGAGATGTACCGTGCCAACTCCAGCAAGGAGACACTCGCAAAATATGCTAAACAGGTGGAAGAGACTGCTGACTTTATGGCCGACTTCGTCAGCTACGACAAGAAGTCCGGCAAGTATTACCTGCAGGGAGCTACCGCCATGCAGGAGTCCATGTCGAAGGACTTCTCGTACAACCATCCATTCGAGCTGGCCTACTGGCAGTACGGCCTCAGCGTAGCTAACCAGTGGCGTGAGCGTCAGGGCTTGGAGCGCAACGCTGAGTGGGACAAGATAACAGCCAACATGGCACCCCTACCTCTGACAAAAGACGGTATCATCACTGCCGGCATGCCCAAGGGAAAGACTGACAACCTAAAGAGTTTCGACCCCTTCGATGCCGTGGCCAGCGGTGCCAAGCCTGCCGTCAGCACCGAGACTTTCGCAGAAAAATGCCGCAACGACCACCCCGCCTGTCTTGGCGCCTTCGGGCTGCTGCCTGCCAGTGCGGTATGTTGCGACTCAGTCGCAACAAACAAAACGCTAGACTGGGTGATGCAAAACTGGAACTGGGCCACTACATGGGGCTGGGACTACGGCATGACAGCCATGGCGGCTGCAAGACTGGGCCAGCCAGAGACAGCCTTAAAGGCCCTGCTCATTGACACGCAGAAGAACACCTACCTGAAGAACGGCCACAACTTCCAGACCGCCGACCGTCTGCGCCTCTATCTGCCTGGCAATGGTGCCCTGCTCACGGCTGTCGCCATGATGTGTGCTGGATGGGACGGTTGTACTGAACCGCTGAATCCAGGATTCCCGAAGGACGGCCGTTGGAACGTACGCTGGGAAGGTATTCAGCGCGCACAATGACTCACAGACTTAGGTGACACCGTAAACGTTTACAGGGGAATTAACAGGAGTTATTCCCCTGTTCTCATGTAAATTACCTATCTTTGCAGCAGAAAACGAATCAAATATACGACGATGAAAAGACAACTACTCTTTCTTTTTGCCACAGTGCTGTCGCTGATGGCTTATGCCCAAGACCAAGTTCCGGCATTCCCAGGTGCTGAAGGCCACGGCCGCTACGTCACTGGCGGACGAGGCGGTACGGTGGTACACGTCACCAACCTGAAGAACAGCGGCACGGGGTCGTTCCGTGCAGCAGTCACCGGCGGCTCGAAACGCATCATTGTCTTCGACGTGGCAGGTGTCATACCCCTGACCAGCGACATTACGTTCAAGGACAACATCACCATCTGCGGCGAGACGGCCCCCTACCCCGGCATCACGCTACGTTACTATACGGTGCGCCCCGGTGCCAACAACATCATCCGTTTCATCCGCTTCCGTCGTGGACAGGAGAAGGACATCAACGACGGTGCCGACGCCACATGGCAGCGCAACAAGACGGGCATCATCTTCGACCACTGTTCCTTCTCGTGGAGCATCGACGAGGTAGCATCCTTCTACGACAACAACAACTTCACCATGCAGTGGTGTACTGTAGGCGAGAGTCTGGTGGATGCAGGCCACGGCAAGGGCGCCCACGGCTATGGCGGCATCTGGGGAGGCAAGCTGGCCTCGTTCCACCACAACCTGATACTGCACGTTGCCAACCGCTCGCCGCGTTTCAACGGTGCCCGCTACAACTGGACGGGCTATACCGGCAACAAGCTGTACAGCCAATACAACTGGAAGAACGCCGTACAGGCTGAAAACGTCGACTTCCGCAACTGCGTGGTCTACAATGCCAACGGATGCTACGGAGGACCTGGCGGTGGACAAATCAACATGGTGGGCAACTACTACAAGAGCGGTCCTGCTGCCAGCGTAACCCGACTGACCACCGTCAGCATCGGCAACAGCGGTAATTCAAAAGACAATGAGACATTCTGGGACATGACCAGCCGCTACTTCCTCGACGGCAACCAGATAGACGGCAAAGATGCCAGCTGGGAGAAGATG
Source organism: uncultured Prevotella sp. (assembly GCA_946409435.1). Classification (GTDB taxonomy): domain Bacteria; phylum Bacteroidota; class Bacteroidia; order Bacteroidales; family Bacteroidaceae; genus Prevotella. The sequence continues at coordinate 23,494 of CAMJWJ010000012.1, forward strand.
TCATACGACAGTGGCATACCCACGCTGAACGGTCAGCGATATACCAACGACCCCAACCACTACTACGGCGAGGACCTCACCTACACACAAATTAACGGTACTGACTGCCTGCCCATCAAGCTGGACGACGCTGCACCTATTGGCGAGATGACCACCCACACGGCTCCCATCGCCTTCGACAAAGTGCTTGACTATGCCGGTGCCTCGATGTATCGTGACGAGGTGGACGAGCGCTATGCCAACGAGGCACGCACTGGAACAGCTACCTACAAGGGATCTGTCACCAACAAGTGGGGACTCATTGACGTTGTGGCCGACTGCGAAGGCTACACCGAAGCTAACTTCCCCACCGGCCAGCGCGAGGCAGGCTACGACACCGACGGTGATGGCATACCAGATGAGTGGGAGGTGGCCAACGGCCTGAACCCCAACCTCAAGAGCGACGGTGCCAAGAAGACGCTCGACACCGAGCGTGGATGGTACACCAATCTGGAAGTCTATCTCAGCTCCATTACCGAGGACATCATGAAGGCTGGCAACGCCGACGGTGACAGCAACTTCACAGAATACTATCCGAGTTATAAGAAACCTGGCATAAAGGGTGACATGAACGGTGACGGTGTAGTCAACGCACTCGACATCCAGATCATCATTAATGCATCAATTGAAGGCTCTACTGATGCGATGTTCGACATGAATGGTGACGGCATAACCAATGCGCTTGACATCCAGACAGTCATCATGATGGCCGCCGAAGTTTAGGTCTGGCTGCTAATAAGCTCACATCAGAACATCATGGTAAAGCCGAAGCGGACGCTATTTTTGCTACCGCGTACCGGCTCGTTATAGTTCATTCGACGCACATACTCTATCTGGAAGAAACGCAGGATGCCACGCACACCAGCTGAGATCTCCCAATAGGGTATGCGCGGATTCATGATACGCGTATCGTCGGGCAAGTACATGAGTACACGGCTGTCCTGATTGCGCTCCAGCGTAGGATTGTTCTTGTCAGAAAGTGCACCCCACAGCATCTTTACACCGATATACTCGCGCAGTCGCAGCTTCTTGATGAGCGGAATGCGGTTGAGTATCTTTCCCTGCATGTCCCAGTTCAGGTCGACACTGACGAAGCGGTCGTTGAGGAACTCCATGTTATAAAGCATGTTGAACATCTGCTTATGACTGAGGTACGACAGGTTAGAAGCTGGCATACACAACAGTGGGAACGGAACCTGACTCCACTGCACACCGCCTCGCGTGTAGAAGTCGATACGTCCCCAGCTGCTAAGCCACAGACGCTTGAAAATGCTGGCCTCGGTATAGTGGTAATGATAGTCGCCACCTAAGAAACCCTTGATACCCATTGTGTGACTCAGCGTCAGAATAGGAGCCTCGCGGTTGACTTTCAACCGGCGCTGCTTGGAGTTGGTATACAAAGCACCAGGGCTGTACTCTATCTCGGCACGCAACTCGGTAGTGCGGAAACTGATAGACCGCCGGTCTGCCAATAGTGGGTTGTCAGCCGACAATGGTGAGTTGTCAGCTGGTAATGGTGAATGACAAACTGGCACAAAGGCCATATTGCCTGCCGCCTCGTTCTTTTCTGCCTTCAGACTGAGCAGGGTGCGAAATCCCCAACGCTCCTCACGCTCGAAAGTCAGCTGCTGACGGTTGTAGAACTGCATCTTGTCGACCTTGGCCCACTTCAAGGCGGTAAACATATTATCCTTGTCGGTAGTCAGGAACTTGTCTGACGGTGCATTGACGTCGTATGCTGTCAGAAACGAGATGTTACGCCGGGGAAACTCGTCTGGCAGGTATTTCTTCCTATTCAGCGACCATGTCAGCAAACTACTGTAATAGGTTTTATGGCTCTTCCATCCTCGCGCCACGAAACCTTTCCAGAACAAGTGTGGAGAAAGGTTAGCCGTGGTCTGGGCCCCGATGCGGGTGCGCAGTCCGTCAATGAAGTTACTACTGATCATCGAGGTCACGGGACCAATGTCCACCTTGCTTTCCTCTCCTGTCTCGATGAAGTTCTCAGCCAGTAGTTTAAATCCCCAGAGCACAATCTTAAAGCCGGGCACCCGCTGCATTCTCTTCAGAAATTCATCCATCGAGCCTTCACTCTTCGTCAGTTCCACCTTACGATGCTGCTGCCAGAAAGCGACATCGCGTTTTCCTGCATCATGTTCCACAACGGTCTTCTCACGACCCTTGAACAGATCGTCGGGAATCTCGTTAAACTGATAGTCCGACAAGCGTGTACTACGGATAGCGACACCCTTCTGAATGAAGTCGAACAGTACCAGCTCGACTATCATGTCGTCAACCGTCAGCACCCATTCGCCAGTAGGCAACTGGCTGAACTCCTGCACAACCTTCAAGCCCTCGACAAAGTTGACGTCGGTCTGGTTAGGCAGGATCAGCTCGCAGCGCTTCACCTGGAACGAGGAGTCCTTCAGGATGTACAGGTCGCCACGAAAGCCAAAGTCCTGCTGGTTGTTGGGCAGGAAGTGCACATGAATACACGAGTCACGGTCAATCTTCAGCGTGTCCTCGATATAGTAACGGTAGAAGCTGATGGCTCCGCTGCCGATAGGCGACGTGAAGGGATGCTGCAGCAGACGTACCTGGTCGTCGTAGATATTAACGTCGGTGAATACGTCTTTAGACATTGTATTGAGTATGTCGCCTGTCTGGAAGAAGTTGTTGATGCCCACCGACTTCTGTCCCGTGACAATATTCTTCTCGTCGTGCGGACTACGCCGGTAGATACGCTTCGTCACTGTCTCGTCGACACTTGCAGGCAGTATCAGTTTGCCTGTCTGCTCGCACTTCTCCACCTGATTGGTCAGCCACTTATGCTTGCCAAACTTCTCGACCTGCTCGGGTTTCACGTCGTTGAGGGCCAGCGTCAGCTTTTGATACTTGGTATATTGGTAGTAGTCCCGGTTCGACAAGTCCGTGCGCTTTTTCTGCGCTATCACGTTACGCATCAGTTCTACGGCCGGATTGTTCTTGCGACTGTAGCGGCGGCGCTTGGCTTTCACCGTCACCTCCTTCAGTGCTCGCGTGTCCTCGCGCAGCGACACAAACAGGTTGTGGGTATCGGCCCCGATGTCAAACGTACGTGACCTATAGCCCAACACGCTGACCGTCAGTCTTCCGCCCTTGATATGCCGGATGGTGAAACGCCCGCTATGGTCGGCGACTGTAGCCGCCTGCTTGCCCTTATACTGTATGCTGGCAAAACCAATGCTCTGCCCGCTGGCCTCATCCACCACATGTCCTGTGACTACCTGTTGAGCCACTACATTTACAGGCAGAATGGCAAAAATGATAAAAAGTAAAAAACATCCTACCCACTTGGGTACCATATTATAAAAACAGCTTATCATAGTTCTCTCAACTTATAACAATTCTTTCAAATCAGTAATGATACGGTCAGGCACGGTCTCGTCAACAGGAGCATCAGTCCATTGTTCACCTCGTAACCAAACGGTGCGACAACCCACCTGACGGGCTGGCATAATGTCGCTTCCGAAACTGTCACCGACCACCGTTACAGCATCAGGCTCACACCCCAGACGGTCAACAGCCAGCCGGAAGATCTGAGGGTCGGGCTTGCGCACTCCGACGACAGCACTCTCAACTACATGGCTGAACAGTCCGTCGAGGCGGAACTCACGCAACACGGTCTGCAGATTACCATAGTAGTTGCTGACCAGTGCCAGCGGATAGCGCTCGTGTAACGTCATCAGCACGTCTCGGCTATGAGCCATATGCTGTACCGTTTGTTCGTAGACCATATCAACAAGCTGACTGATGTATTGCGGCTGTCCTACCCTTTCAAGCTGCAGGCTTAGTTTAATGAGCAGTGTCCTGTGAAACGTATCCTCAGGTATCACTACGCCTGGCTGGGCCATGTAACGCTCGGCGTAGACGTAAGCTTCGCGAAACGTAGCCTCGTCTGCCGGCACGCCGGTCTCCTTCCAACAGCGCCACAGGACCTGTCCCCAATGGTTGCCACCCGTATCGAGCGTGCCGCCATAGTCGAAGATGTACGCCTTTATATCATTATCTATCTGATGTCTCATTATTGTCTCATTATTGTCTCGTACTTCTCACCTCTTATTATATCTCTCACCCTCGCAGCAATGGCTACTGCAGCTTCTTCCCTGCATCGTGAGAAAGTCGGCCAGTCGTTGAGGTCTATCAGCACCGACTGACCGTCGGGACGAATGATACAGTCGCCGCCATAGACATCCAGATGGATAATTGCCGCAGCCTCGTCCATTAGCTCGTGCAGCCGTACGGCATCATACGCATAATGATGAGGACGCCCGTTCCGGGCCTCGTCAGGAAACTTCCAGTCACCGTCGTCGCCAGGATAGTAGTAACGGAAGAAGTCGGTGCCGCGGACACCATAGAACTTGACCAAATCGCCCGAGACGTGAGCCCTGACTTCAGTCACAAACACGCCACGAGCCATCATCTCATCGCTCTTGCGACAGGCTTCCTCGTAGTCCGCAGCGTACTGCACATCCTGTTCCGTCTCGCTGCTGCCGTAGCCGCGCTTCACCCAGTAACCATCATCGCCTATCCGTGGGGGGACGGGCACATCCATTCCTTCCAGGATGCTCATCTGTACGTTTCGCATGTTACACAGCATGACGCTTGCCGTACAATTGACCACGGGTATCTGCTCGCGTTCAAAATTTCCCAGCCAGTTCAGGGTGTCCTGCTTGCGCCCCATCGACACATAGGCATCAGCCTCAACAATGTCGCGAGGTATGTCTTCCACCACAATGTCCGCACACTTATAGCCCATCAGCTGCAACTGGCGACGAACAGCCGCCAGTATTGCCATGTCCTTACCCACGCTGTTAGGCGAGAATCGGGAAGCCCTTGCAATAAATGAAATCGTCGTCTGGCTCATCTTCTCCGTATATCACTTCAAGGGGAGGTCTACCCAGAAACACGAGCCCTTACCGAATTCTGACTCTATGCCGACCTTCCCATCTATACTGAGAGCCAGACTACGGCAGATACTCAGTCCGAGGCCTGTACCTGGCACAAAATCGTCGACCTTGACAAACCGTTCAAACAAGTGGTCATTACAATCTTTCTGTGCGATACCTCTTCCCGTATCACGAACCCATATCCGCAAGCTGTCGTTCCTGACATCATACCCTAACGTCACGCTGCCCTCATCGGTAAACTTGATGGCATTGTCTACATACTGGTTCAGTATTTCGGAAAGCCTGCGTCGATCCGTCACCGGCATCGGGTCAACGGGTTTCAGTTCAGTCTGCAGTGTCAGTCCCTTGCTGGTGGCCTTTTCGCTGAAACGATCGGCCACCTCCGCCAGCAACTTGTTCAGTTCAAGACTCGCCATATTTGCAGCCTCGTCGCCAGCCTCCAGTTTCGACATGTTCAGCATGTCGTCAAAGAGTCTCAGCAGCTGCGCATTGTTCTGCTTAATCAGCGTCACTAACTGGTCGCGCTCCTCTGCCGTTTTCGCCATCGACAGCACTTCGCTGAACCCGACAATGGCATTGAGCGGCGTACGGATCTCATGACTGACATTTGCCAGGAAAGCCGACTTCAAGCGGTCGCTCTCTTCGGCATGGTTACGGGCGTCTATCAGCGCCTGCTCTATCTCCTTCTGACGGTCTATCCGCATAGTCGTCCCCACAATGCTTACCACGTTGCCATTCAGGTCACGCTGGTCAACCGTAGCATATAGCTCGCCCCAATAGCAACGATCGCTATGAGGTATGCGCATCTTGTATTCCATGTGGAACTCATCCAGCGTTCCACTGATGAAGCCCTGCAGGCCACGGTCCAAGTCCTTACGGTATTCTGGCAGCAGGTGATCAATAACAACACTCAGCGATGTGCCAGGAGGCAGCGACAGGCTGTTAGACATGTCACGATAGTCACTCTCAAAAGAAACCGTTAGCGTAGGCATGTCAAGACGCCACACCGACAACTTCATCGTCTTCATCACCAAGTCGTACTCTATAGTGTGGCCTTTCACTTTTGCCAGATATTCCAGCTGGCGCTTCTGCCTGTGTATGTTACGCAGCTGGACATAAATGAAAAAGAGTGCCAGCACAACCAGTGGTACAGCTATGATCCATACCAGAATATCAAGGCGTAACAGGTAGCCAAGATACATGAGAAATAACACTTTCATCGTCGCCATCAAGGATTATGTTTGCTCGTATGGCTGCAAAGTTACGAAAAAACGAGAGAAGAGCAAAATAAATTTATTTATTTTTTCTTCCGAGTCCTCAGTAAGTTCGTCACGGAGTGACAAAGTTACGAAAAAACGAGAGAAGAGCAAAATAAATTTATTTATTTTTTCTTCCGAGTCCTCAGTAAGTTCGTCACGGAGTGACAAAGTTACAAAAAACGAGAGAAGAGCAAAATAAATTTACTTATTTTTTCTTCGAGTGCATAGTAACGTTGCCACAGAGTGGCATTGTTTCGTAAAATGTACTTTCGCTCGACAATAAAAACAAAAAAAATGTTTTTTTGTTTTGTATTGTTCTCGCTTATTCGTACCTTTGCAACAGATTTCTATATAATACATAATGACACAACAATTTGAAATGATCGCCAAGACATTCATGGGCTTGGAACCCGTCTTGGCGAAGGAACTGACCGCTTTGGGCGCCAGCGATGTGCAACCTGGACGTAGAATGGTTTCGTTCACTGGCGACAAAGAGCTGTTATACCGCGCCAATTTCCAACTTCACACCGCTATTCGTATCTTAAAACCCATCAAGCACTTCCATGCGCTGTCGGCCGACGACGTCTATGAGGCTGTCAAGGACGTTGACTGGAGCCAGTATCTTGCACTTGACAAGACCTTTGCGGTCGACTCGGTGGTATTCTCCGACGAGTTCCGCCACTCGAAATTCGTCGCCTACAAGGTCAAGGATGCCATCGTAGACCAGTTCCGCGAGAAGACTGGCCAGCGGCCTAACATCAGCATATCGAACCCCGACATCCGGCTGCACATCCATATTGCAGAGGATGACTGCACGCTCTCGCTGGACTCCAGCGGTGAGTCGCTGCACCGCCGCGGCTACCGGCAGGAGTCCGTGGAGGCACCGCTGAATGAGGTGCTGGCCGCCGGCATGATACTGATGACCGGATGGAACGGCGACACCGACTTCATTGACCCCATGTGCGGCAGCGGCACGTTGTTGGTCGAGGCGGCACTGATAGCCCACAACATGGCCCCTGGTTTGTTCCGCAAGGAATATGCCTTTGAGAAATGGCCCGACTTCGATGCCGACCTTTTCGACCAGATATACAATGACGACTCCAAGGAGCGTGAGTTCAAGCACCACATCTACGGTTACGACGTCGACATCAAGGCTGTCAACACTGCCCGTCTGAATGTGAAAGCAGCAGGACTCAGTGCCGACATCACCGTTGCCGAGCAGGACTTCAAGGACTTCACACAGCCTAAGGAGAAGAGCATCATGGTGACCAACCCGCCCTACGGCGAGCGCATCTCTACCCCCGATCTGCTGGGCACGTACAAAATGATTGGTGAGCGGCTGAAGCACCAGTTCATCGGCAATGATGCCTGGATCCTGAGCTACCGAGAAGAGTGCTTCGACCAGATAGGCCTAAAGCCCAGCATCAAGATTCCCGTGTACAATGGTTCGTTGGAATGTGAGTTCCGCAAGTATCAGATGTTCGACGGCAAGATGCGTGAGTTCCGCTCCGAAGGTGGTGTCGTCAAGACGGAGGAAGAGAAGCGCCAGATGGCTGAGCGCCGCCGTTTCAAGCAGAACCGTGAGTTCAAGAAACGCCTTGACGAACAGGAGGAGAATGCCGAGGCGGACATTCGTTCCTTTAAGTTCCGCTCGTTAGAGAAAAAGGAGACACGTTCCAGGGATGCCCGAGACGCTTACGACTCCAGGGAAACTAAAGGTTCCAAGGGATTCAGGGATTCCAGAGATTCCAAAGGTTTCAGAGATTCCAAAGGTTTCAGAGACTCCAAAGGTTTCAGAGATTCCAAGGACTCAAGATACTCCAAGGACTCGAGGAAGTTCAATAAGGGCGGCCGTGATTTTGGCAAGAAGAATAATCATAGATTCCACGACGATGAAGACGATTAATACCCTGTCGCTACTACTGCTACTGCTTATCATTCCCGTTTTGCCTATGACTGCCCAGGAAAAGAAGTTGTTTACCCTCGAAGACCTGAACTTCGGCGGCTACAACTACCGCAACCTGCAACCCGAGAATAAGTGGCTGACATGGTGGGGCGACGAACTGATACGCACCGACGTTGAGGCGTGCTACACCATTGACAAGAAGACTGGCCGCGAGACGGTACTCTTTACCCTCGACGACATCAACAAATGGGCTGGCAGCAATGAGGATGAGAACCGCTACGTGCGCCATCTGATGAACGCCACCTTCCCCTATGCCGACCAGCCGTTGGTGGCTGTCGGCAACAAGCAGGCCTATATCCTGGTCGACTTCAAGAAACATCAGATCGTATGGCAGGACAGCATTTCCGGACAGGATGCCAACGACTGGAACAAGACATCGCGGGCTACTGCCTACGTCAAGGGCTGGCAGCTCTATGTGACTGATGCCGAAGGCCATAAGCACCAGCTGACCACCGACGGCAACCGCGAAACGGTCTACGGCAAGAGCGTTCACCGCAACGAGTTCGGCATTGAGAAGGGGACATTCTGGAGTCCCGACGGCCAGCGGCTGGCTTTCTACCGCATGGACCAGAGCATGGTAGCCGACTATCCGCAGGTAGACCTCTTCCCAAGAGAAGCCACCTACGAGCCAGACAAATATCCGATGGCCGGCATGACCTCACACAAGGTCACCGTGGGTGTCTACGACATGACCACCGGACACACCGTCTACCTGAAGACACCAGTATCGAAGGACACCGAGGCGGTGATTAGCGGTACCTCTGCCGACAACCTGCCCGCCTACTTCACCAACATCGCATGGAGTCCCGACAGTAAGACCATCTATATGTTTGAGGTCAACCGCGACCAGAATGACTGCCGCCTGGTGAGCTACGATGCCGTAAGCGGCGAGCGGCTTGCAGAGCTGTATCGCGAGACGAGCGAGAAGTACGTTGAACCGCTCCACCCCATCCAGTTCTTGCCGTGGGATGCCGACAAGTTTGTCATACTGAGTCAGCGCGACGGTTACCGGCACCTTTATTTATATAATAAGGAGGGACAACTGCTGAGCCAGCTTACCAGCGGTCCGTGGGTGGTACAGGAGGTGTTAGGGTTTAACGAGAAACAGAGGAGCATCCTCATCACCTCCAATGAAGCCAACCCCATCCAGCACAACACCTACGCCGTCAACGTCAAGACGGGCAAGCGCACCCTGCTTGACAACGGGCGCGGTTCCCACCGTGCCGTACCATCTACTTCTGGAGAGTGGATATACGACAAGTACACGGAGCCTGACGTGCCGCGCAATATCGACATCGTCAATGTGAAGACAGGCAAGGGGCAGCGTCTGCTCACTGCCGAAGACCCGTGGAAAGACTATCAGCAACCTATCTTCGAGAGTGGCACCATCAAGGCTGCCGACGGCACCACCGATCTCTACTACCGCATGGTGAAGCCCAACGACTTCGACGCTACGAAGAAGTATCCCACCGTGGTGTACGTCTACGGCGGTCCTCATGCCCACAACGTCGAGGCTGCCTGGCACTGGTACAGCCGCTCGTGGGAGACCTATATGGCACAGAAGGGCTACGTGCTGTTCATCCTCGACAACCGAGGCAGCGAGAGCCGTGGCCGTGACTTTGAGCAGGCCACTTTCCGCCAGTTAGGGCAGGTGGAGATGCAGGACCAGATGAAGGGCGTAGAGTTTCTGAAATCCCTGCCATACGTCGATGCCGACAGACTGGGTGTCCACGGCTGGTCGTTCGGTGGATTCATGACCATCTCGCTCATGCTCAACTACCCCGATACGTTCAAGGTCGGTGTGGCTGGTGGCCCCGTCATCGACTGGAAGTGGTACGAGGTAATGTATGGCGAGCGGTACATGGACACCCCCGAGCAGAACCCCGAGGGCTATGCCAAGGCCAGTCTGCTCGACAAGGCCAGCAACCTGAAAGGCCGTCTGCAGGTCATCACGGGCTACAACGACAACACCGTAGTGCCGCAGCATTGCCTGTCGTTCCTCGACGCCTGTGTGAAGGCTGGCACGCAGCCCGACTTTTTCGCCTACCCCGGCGAGGAGCACAACATGCGCGGCCATGCATCGGTTCACCTGCACGAGCGAATCACCCGCTACTTTGAGGACTATTTGAAATTGAAAATTGAAAATTGAAAATTGAATAATTAGCCACCGCCACCAATACGGTGACCAAAATACTACCGCCATGAAAGAAGAACAGATATTAGTACGCATCACGGGTCAGGACCGCCCGGGACTGACAGCCAGCATCATGGGTATACTGGCCCGCTACGACGCTCAGATATTGGACATCGGTCAGGCCGACATCCACTCTACCCTCTCGCTGGGCATCCTCATCCGTATGGACGAGATGAAGAGCGGACTGGCCATGAAGGAACTGCTGTTCAAGGCCACCGAGCTGGGCGTCAACATCGGCTTCTCGCCCATCACCGACGATGAATACGAGGACTGGGTGGGCCATCAGGGCAAGAACCGCTACATCCTCATGGTGCTGGGACGTCAGTTAGAGGCACGACAGATAGAGGGTGCCACCCGCATTCTGGCTGACCAGGGACTGAACATCGACAGCATCCTCCGTCTGACAGGCCGCAAGAGCATCAAGCAGCTCAACCAGCACACCCGTGCCTGCATCCAGTTCTCGCTGCGCGGCGAGCCGACCAACCGCCAGGAGATGCAGTCGAAGCTCATGCAGCTGTCGCAGGAGATGGAGATAGACTTCTCCTTCCAGCGCGACGACATGTTCCGTCGCATGCGCCGTCTCATCTGTTTCGATATGGACTCGACGCTCATCCAGACGGAGTGCATCGACGAACTGGCCGAGCGCAACGGCGTGGGTGCCGAGGTGCGGGCCATCACCGAGAGTGCCATGCGCGGCGAGATAGACTTCAAGGAGAGTTTTACACGGCGCGTGGCCCTGCTGAAGGGACTGGATGTCAGCGTCATGCAGGACATTGCCGAGCACCTGCCCATCACCGAGGGGGCAGACCGGCTGATGCGCGTGCTGAAGACCTGTGGCTACAAGATAGCCATCCTCTCCGGCGGATTCACCTACTTCGGCGAGTACCTACAGCGCCGCTACGGCATCGACTACGTCTACGCCAACGAGCTGGAGATTGGCGACGACGGCAAACTGACGGGACGCTACGTCGGCGAGATCGTCGACGGTCACCGTAAGGCCGAGCTGCTGAAGCTCATCGCCCAGGTGGAGAAGGTCAACCTGGCGCAGACCATTGCCGTCGGTGATGGTGCCAACGACCTGCCCATGATCAGCGAGGCTGGCCTCGGCATCGCTTTCCATGCCAAGCCCCGCGTGGTGGCTAACGCCAAGCAGTCAATCAACACCATCGGACTGGACGGTGTGCTCTATTTCCTCGGTTTCAAGGACTCTTATCTCGGCGAACAAGGCAAACTGTAAAACAGTAGTAAGATGATTATAGGTATTGAGGCACAGCGGATATTCCGCAAGAACAAGCATGGCATGGACTATGTCGTGCTGCAGGAAATCAAGGAACTGCAGCAGATGGACACCACCGATGAATACTACGTGTTCGTCAAGCCCGGCGAGGACCGCTGTGTCACAAGTACCAAGAACGTACATGTGGTGGAACTCAGTTGTCCCTCCTATCCGCTGTGGGAGCAGTGGGCGCTGCCACGTGCCGCCAAGAAGTACGGTGTACAACTGCTGCACTGCACGAGCAACACGGCTCCCATCTGGTGCAACATACCGCTGGTACTGACGCTCCACGACATCATCTTCCTTGAGCCGCGCGACAAGCAGAACCACTCGCTCTACCAGAACATGGGGTGGCTGTACCGCCGGCTCGTCGTCCCCCGCATACTGGACAAGTGCCGCCGCATCATTACCGTGTCGAACTTCGAGATGCAGAACATCATCACGAAGCTGCACATCCCCCGCGAACGGATGGCTATGATATACAACGGCTACAACGACTGGTTCCGCCCCATGACTGACACCAAGGGTGTGCAGCGAAAGTACATCGGTGAGGACGGCTACTTCTTCTTCCTCGGCAACACCGACCCGAAGAAGAACACCGAGCGCACGCTGGTGGCCTACGCGAAATACCTCAGCCAGTCGGCCGTGAAGCGCAACCTGCTGATGGCCGACCTCGACCGTGACTACCTCGACGGCATCATCCAGCGCAACGGCATTGAGATAATCCGTGAAAAGATTGTCATGCCGGGCTACATCGTCAACAGCGACCTGCCCTACGTCTACAATGCCGCCTTTGCCTTCCTTTACACGTCGCTCCGCGAGAGTTTCGGCATCCCGCTGCTCGAAGCCATGGCCTGCGGCACCCCCGTCATCACCAGCAACACGTCGTCCATGCCCGAGATTGGCGGCCCGGACGCTATCCTCGTCAATCCCGAGAGCAGCGACGAGATAGCCGCCATGATGCTACGCTTAGAGCGCGACGCAGACTTCCGAAAGCAGCAACAGCTATTAGGTCCGCAGCGCGCCAGCCTCTTCTCGTGGCGCAAGACCACCGAACAGCTGCTGGAGGTGTACAGAGCAGTCAACCTATAACACGCAGTATCCTAAGTCAGCCGAGCAAAAGTAAGATTATTCTGCATGGAAATGTGACAAATGGTACGGAATCTCCGTTAAACTTTGTAGATTTTTCGGGCGGGATGGCGAAAAATTGCTAAATGTTTCGTATCTTTGGGCTGTATTTATAAATCGACGACGTTATGACGGCAATTACAATCAACATCCCCAACCGCGAGGTCAGCTTCTTCAAGAAGATGATTGAGAAAATGGGCTGGACGTACACCGTGGCCGGCGAGGAGGGCACGGTGGCGAAGAAGTCACGCCTGTACGACCCGGAGACGGGCGAGTACCTCAACGAGAAGACGATGAAGGCCATCGAGGAGGCTCACGACGACATGAAGCAGGGCAGGCTGAAGTCGTACGATTCGGTCGACGCAATGTTCCAGGACTTAGGCATCTGAGCGCGTATGAAGTACATCGGAGACCCAACACTTTGTCGATAACGGAGCCGACGTAACGGGAAAAAAGCTCTCTCACATGAATAATCCTCCAAAAGGAGTGATTTTCTCAGATTTTATGCTTACCTTTGCCATGTCATT
>CAMJWJ010000013.1 GCA_946409435.1 uncultured Prevotella sp.
AGTAAAGACAAACTCCGGTGCCAAGAAGAGATTCTCGTTTACCGGTACAGGTAAGATCAAGAGACATCATGCTTACCACAGTCACATTCTGACGAAGAAGACTAAGAAGCAGAAGCGTAACCTCTGCGGTTACACTGTAGTAGACAACAGTAACATGAAGCAGGTCCGCGACCTGTTGTGTCTCCGTTAATTCACCTATTGTCAAACATTTAAAGTATTAGAAAACTATGCCAAGATCAGTCAATCACGTTGCATCAAGAGCAAAACGTAAAAGAATTCTGAAACTCACTCGCGGTTACTTTGGTGCCCGCAAGAATGTTTGGACAGTAGCCAAGAACACTTGGGAGAAGGGTCTTACCTACGCTTACCGCGACCGTAAGAACAAGAAGCGCACTTTCCGCGCCCTGTGGATTCAGCGTATCAACGCTGCCGCTCGCATGGAGGGTATGAGCTATTCAGTGCTGATGGGTAAGCTGGCTCAGGCTGGCATCGAGATTAACCGTAAGGTGCTCGCCGACCTGGCTCTGAACAATCCTGATGCTTTCAAGGCTATCGTAGCCAAGGTGAAGTAAGCGACATCACATTCAGTGAAACAAAGGCAGGGGCAGACGAATCGTCTGTCCCTGTTTTTCACTCTTTCTTATAATGATTCACAAATCGAAGAGCCCTTCACCAACGCTGTAATGTATTGCAAGACAATGGTTTGCGGTGAAGGGTCTTGGTAAGGAAATGTGAAGGTGATTGGCGAGGAAATGTGAAGGTTTGACGAGATTACGCCCTTCGTGAATTCTTCCAATCATTTTTTTTGCTTTGTGAGTGGCCTTCTCAATTTCGTGAGTGGCCTTCTCAATTCAGTGAGTGGCCTAGTTATGACCGTGAGTGGTCGACTTACTGAAATTACTCATTGAATAAATGCAAATAATCATGAAGGAAATGCAAAAGACCAATCCTCTCACCTCTTCCGTCATACCTCTTCCGTCACATCTCACACCTCTCACCTCTAACCCTTCACCATATCTCGTTGTATCATTGCACGTTAGCCGCTTGGTGAAGGGTTTTGTTGCACAACAATTTCTCCTTTAATATAATAAAAAGCTGTCAGCCCAGCCACTTCCCGACACAGGAGGATAATAATTGTGGAACTTCCATGTTATTGCCTTATATTACCGATTTCACCTAAAGTGTTTCCCGAAATAGTTTCCGACTGCTCCTTGACGGTTATTTTTCCAGGAATTTCATACGTAGTTTCAAGGAAAAGTAGTACCTTTGCAACAATGATATGATGAAAGCCAAGCGCTGCAAGGCTCCATGGGTAGCCGCAGCAACCTGTATGGCCAAAAGCGAACGGACAACAGACAATCAATCCTATCAAAATATTATTAACCCAGGCCAATCAGTCACCGTTGGATGTTCCATGATGTGCGACAACATCAGCTACGACCTGATAGCCTCAAAAAACTAAGAAAGAAATGAAGAGAAATCTATTGACAACAGCCATGATGCTCGTAGCACTCGTGGCAATGGCGCAGAAATGCGTGACAATCTCACCCATCATGAAAGTGGGAATGCAAAAGACGTACACCATCAGAACTGAAGCCACAAACCCTGGCTCAGCCGCGGCCGACATCACCGGAGAGATAGACTATAAGGTGACCGACAAGACTTCCGACGGTTTTCAGGTCGACATGAAGTCGTCATTCAAGAAGATTGATGCCAGCCAAATCATGCAGAGCATCACATCGGCTGACCTCATTCAACTGCTGAACGCGATGAACATCGAAATGCTTACTACCAAGCAAGGACAGATTGTCGGCATCAAGAACGCACAAGAGCTGGTGGGGAAATGCCATGTCATGATTGACTCCATAGTCAATGGCATGATGAGCAAAAACACTGAAATGCTGAACAATGAGGAGTTAAAGACCACCATGCTGAAGAGCGTATCGATGATGAAAGACATGATAGATGAGAAATTGCTGCTGGAGTCTTTCATCCAAACGCCGAGTATTTCAATGCTGAACGGCAAGACCATCAGTGAAGGCATGGTGGAAGACGGTGTGTTCGCCAAGTTCTTCAAGACGAAGACCACTTATACGCTGCTTGATGGTGGCAAGACTATCGTGCTGAATACCAAGGGCGATGTCGACAAGAAATCCATGAGGGAATATCTGCTGAAAGTAATGGACCGTCTACTCCCTGAATCAGTACTAAAGAAGAGCAATCCCGAACAACTGACCAGCATGATAGAAAACATGATATCCAACGGAAGCCTGCAGGTCGGTATGAATCAGAAAGTTACCTGCGACATCGGCGATGACGGATGGGTGAAGAAACTTGTCATGGAGATGGATATGAACATGCCAGGTCAATCGATAAAAACTCGCCAGGTCCAGACGCTGAAGGAGTAATCCGACTATTCCAGTTCAAACGGACCGGTAGGAGTGGTGCGCTTGAGGACTTCCAGCCGCAGGTCGGTACCAGCGACGATGCCATAGCTGCGGAGCACACTCTCGACAGTCTTGCGGGCCAGCTCTGGGTGGTTGTTCTCCTCGCTGAGGTGGCAAAGCCATACGTTCTGCAACTGTTCGGACATATTCTCGGCAATGGTGGCACCGGCATCGTGGTTGTTCATGTGGCCAGTAGCCGAAAGAATGCGGTCCTTGAGGAACTGAGGATAGGGTCCGTCCTTCACCATTTCTATGTCATGGTTGGCCTCGATGACAAGATGACGGGCACGGCCTATGAACTGGCGCATCTCTTCGGTGACGCTGCCTGCATCGGTGATGATGCAGATGTTGGTGCCACCAGCTTCGATGAAGTAGCCTACATTGTCGCTGCTGTCGTGGGGTACTCCGAATGGTGTGACGAGAAAGTCGCCGATGGTTATTGTGCGACCTTTCTCCAGCAACAGTCTCCGCTCTGGAGCTATCTTCTGGGTGATGCAGTAGTTGCGGTTGATGCCCTTGTGGACCTTATCGGTGGCATAGACAGGCACATCGAAGTCATTGCTAAACGAACCCACCGACTTGATGTGGTCGGCGTGGTCGTGGGTGATCAGCACGTGGTGCACACTGCTAAGATTCACCCCAAAGTCGCGGCAGTTCTTCTTCAATCCTCTTACCCCGACTCCTATGTCTATCAGCAAGGCGTCGTCAGAGGTTGCCAGATAGTAGCAGTTGCCGCTGCTTCCGCTGCCAAAAGATATAAATTTTAGCATGATAACTTCAAATTTTGTGCAAAGGTACAATATTTTTAGTTCATAGTTCATAGTTCATAATTCATAGTTAGCGTATTTAACATCTTTTTATATAATATTTATGAACTATGAATTATAACTATGAACTATTTCCTACCTTTGCATAAATTATGATTTCCATGAAGCATCTGTTACCATTTCTTACCGCCCTTACGCTGACGGCATGCGGTGTAGTCAACGACGACGAGGGAGCTCTCAGCACTGCTGAGTCGTGGGGCACTGCCTACTTCAACTGCAACTACCACGGTGCTGCTGATTATTGTACCCCGGAAAGTGAGCGCTGGCTGCGCTTTGCAGCGTCGAACACGACGGAAGATGACCTCCAACTGCTGCGTGACCGTCATGCCGAGGTGGCTGCCAGTGACTATTTTACTATAGCTAACGACACACTTAGGGTTGTAACACTGCATGTCGACCACTA
Organism: uncultured Prevotella sp.; assembly: GCA_946409435.1. Taxonomy (GTDB): domain Bacteria; phylum Bacteroidota; class Bacteroidia; order Bacteroidales; family Bacteroidaceae; genus Prevotella. The sequence goes on from CAMJWJ010000013.1 coordinate 3,678, forward strand.
CGTCAAGCCGGCCCTTCTGGGACAGCAGACAACGGAGCAGGCCGACGACGGTCAGTTTCAGGTGTCGGTGGTAAAGCGCGGCCGAAGGTGGCTCGTCAGAATGGAAGGCCTACCGCGAAGTGAAAGGCAAAGTCGCGACTGAACTTCGGATAGAGCAGCGGAAGATGCTCACGGTGCGTGCTGTAAGCAGGGTTGACAGCTTTCATACCCATGTCGAAGCGTACGATAAAATAGTCGAAGTTGAGGCGTATGCCAAGACCGTAACTGACAGCCAGCTGTTTCCAGAATTCCGTAAACTTGAATTGCCCGCCAGGCTGGTCGGTATATTCCCTGAGTGTCCAGATGTTGCCAGCATCGATAAACAGCGCTCCACTGAATTTCCAGAAAAGGTAGGCACGGTACTCGGCGTTCAGGTCAAGTTTCATGTCGCCAGTCTGGTTGATGAAGTCAATGCGCCCATCGTTACCCACAAACTTTCCTGGTCCGAGTGAGCGTACACTCCATCCGCGGACACTGTTTGCACCGCCCGAGAAGTAGCGCTTCTCGAAAGGCAGTATGTTGCTGTTGCCATAGGGGTAGGCGATGCCCAGTCCGACGTGGAACACCAGTTGGTTGTTGTAGTCAAACTGCAGATTGCGCGTAAAGTCGAAGTTACCCCTGACATATTGTGCGTAGGCCACGTCGAGGATGGTGTACTGGCCATCGTCGTTGACATGGAATTTCAACGTCTTCGTGATGAGGTTCAGCAGGTTGCCGGCCGTCTCGATGTTGGCCTTGATAGCCCACCGTCCGTTATTATACGTGTAGCCCAGTCCTGTCTTCATGATAAACAGGTTCTCGTAGTTGTAGCGCAAGATGGAGTTACGCGAGTCGGTATTGTCGAGGTATTCCGTGCGGAACGTCTGGCTGATCCATGGCATGGAGATGTAGTTCAGATCCAGCAGGTCAATCTGGTAGCGGTCGTGATGGCGCTGGTCGTTCCACTTGTAGCGCCAGCCCACGGAGAACACCCTCCGCTTGAATTCCGGCCGGTTCTGCGTGTCGTAAAGCAGCGACACCTCCGAGACAGCATTGATACGTCTGCGGAACGAGTTGGCCAGAAAGGGCGCAATGAATCGGGGGAAACTCAGCCGTGCCTCTGCACTGTATTCCTCGAAGTTGGAGTTGGCATAGCCCTCAAGCCCCTTGATGGCCTCAAAGGCGCCACGCAGCTGGATGGTCAGGTTCTCGGAACCGCGGAAGATGTTGCGATTCTGATACGTCAGCGAGACCGCGGCTCCCAAGTCGCCGGCTGTATTGGTTCCTTCCGGCTGGAAGGAGATGGTCGACACCTTGTTGGGGATGACCGTGATGTCGCAGTCGAGCACCGGTTCCTGTTGCCGCTCGTGAAAGCTGATGTTCGTGTAGCGTATGGCCCCAAGGCGTCCGAAGTGGTTATAGGTACTCTGAAGGCCTTGAGCGGAGTACAGCTCGCCCTCCGTCAGGAACGTGTTGTTGGCAAGCACTTTCCGGCGCAGGGGCAGGGTACTGTCCTCCTGATTGTTGCCATGGTAGGTAATGGTGCCAATGGTATAGGTCTGGTGTGGCATGTCGCTCACCAGATTGTCGCGGTAGGGGTGGAGCACCAGCGTCAGGTCGACAGCCTGGCTGCCGGGCACGGAGTCGGCCCGATAGCTGATGAAGTCCTTGTTGAAACGGTAATAGCCTCGGTTGGCCAGCAACTGTGTAATACGCTTTCGCTCCGCATCAAGGTTGTCGGCATTGAACATCATACCTGGCCGCAGCCCATGCTTGAGCGCTTTTGTCTCGTCCAGTTTGCGGGCGATGGCAGTGTCCTGGATGTCGTAACTGACACGGTGCAGATAGTACGGCTTACCGGGACGCAGCGTATAGGTGGTGACTATCTTCTTGCCACGTATCCTGTTAGTGACATCGACGGTAGAGCGGAGATACCCTATGTTCTGCATGCGAGTCTGAAGCATCATCTTCGACTGTAGCGTGCTAAGTGAGTCAAACACCTGTGGTGCCTCGCCCATGTTTCTCAGCAGTCGGTTAATCCATCGTGTCGTGTCACGTCCCGACAGCGAATATGTGGCCAGCGGTATCTTGGCCGCCGAGAACCACCGTGAGTTGCCTCTTTGCCGTACGTACGACTTAAACTGCGAGGGATTGATGCCCGGAGCTTTGGTGTCACTCACAACCTTGGCCCTGTCCAGCAGGTACTTCCCCTCAGGGACGTACTTCGTCTCCGAGCAGGCTGCCAGCACCAGTGCGACAAGGCCAAGGATGATGAGTCTTTTTAGCATCACTATGGGTTTATTTGCTGATTCCCTCCATATTATATGCTGGATGCTTAACGCATTTTGCCAACCATATCCATTACTTTAGAGTTGTAAAGGCATGAAATTAGCAGACTTGTCTATCTGATGCCCAATTTGCGGCGAATGTCGGCGGGAATGGCGTTCTTATTTACAGTATAGTCCATCGTGTTGGCTGCGATGTAGGTCTTGGTCATATACCAGATGCCTTTGTAGTCACCACTTTCGCCCCATGAGTTCTTGACCATGTAGTATTCGCGGCCGTTCTGATCCTTGGCAATACCGAAGATGAGCATGCCATGGTCATCGGTCAACTCCCAGTTGTCAAAGCGTTCCTGACGCATCTCCTGGGTGGGCACCACTTCGGGAACGTTACAGCCGAGGGAGTCGATGACGTCGCGTTTCTCGTTGGCCTTCATCTTCAGCCATTTGGCCATGTCGCTACCCTGCAGCGACTGTGCCTTCTTGTCGTCTACAGCATAGGCCAGTCCCTTGCGGCTGAAACCAGGCTCAGAGACGTCGCCACCCCAGGCTACAGTATATCCCTGCTCAACAGCATTGTCAATGACACGCATCATCTCGTCCATGGGCAAATTGTAGCTGAGGGGATTGCGCCAGTTGTCCTGTATTTCGACGGGGAAAGCGGTGTAGAAAGGATGGTGGGTGTAGCTGGTGATGCTCACATAGTCGTTCCAGTCAAGGCCGAGGGAGACGGCAAAGCTCTTGGGTGTATAGCGCTTACCCTCAAAGGTGAACTCATCGGGGCACTTGCCGAGGTAGGCATCGAGAATGCCCTGCAGTCCTACTTTCCACTGGCTCGACAGTTTCTTGGCGTCGCTCTTGGAGACAGCTGCCACATAGGGTTCAAGCAGGGAGAAGAACTCGTTGAAGTTGTTCAGTGAGTCGCCGTACAGAGAACCTGGGAAGGGCATGGCTTCCTCGGGGCAGATGCCGTAGTTCATCAGCACGTGGTGGACATCATAAGCCGATCCGCCCTGTGCAAACTGGCAGTCGCCATGGAGGCGTACCACCTGTATGGCGCGGTCCATGTAAGTCTTGTTGGCAACAAAAGACTCGCAGAGGTCATAGGTCTTACCAGTCTTCTTGAGTATCTCAGCCTCGAAGTAGGAGAGGGTGGAGTAGTCCCAGCACGTACCGGAGCGGTTTTGGTCCTTGATGCTGGTAATGGGGTTCTCCTTGATGACGGTGAACACGGGTTTGTTGTCGTTCTTCTTTTCGGCAGCTTTCTTCTTGGCAGCCGAAGCGCTACCTGCTGCAACGAGTAGTAGCAAGGTGAAAGTCAGTACTTTTTTCATGTTGTTGTGATTTTTGTTATGATAGTTTTGTTATTCTTCATATTTTTCCTTGAACATCTCAATATCCTTGGGGTGATAGGGTATGCGATTCTTGCCAAGGAAGCGACAGCCGCTACGGGTGATGAGCACGTCGTCTTCGATACGTATGCCACCAAAGTCCTTGTAGTCTTCCACCTTGTCGTAGCAGATGAATTCCTTGCAGTGGCCCTTGGCACGCCATTCGTCGATGAGCTGAGGAATGAAGTAGATGCCAGGTTCGTCAGTCACAACGAAACCCTCCTGCAGCCGCCGGCCCATACGCAGGCAATTAGTACCGAACTGTTCATGGTTGGGGCGCGTCTCATCGTCGTAGCCGACGTATGTCTGGCCGAGACCCTCCATGTCGTGTACGTCCATACCCATCATGTGCCCCAGTCCGTGGGGCAGGAACAGTGCGTGGGCTCCTGCCTCGACGGCGGCGTCGATGTCGCCACACATGAGTCCAAGTTCCTTCAGCCGTCCAGCCATGAGGCGGCAGACGGCAAAGTGAACGTCCATGTACGTAATACCGGGCTTGGCGATGTCGAGCACGTAGTCGTGGCAGTCCTCGACGATACTATAGATCTCTTGCTGGCGTTGTGTAAAGTGCCCGCTGACGGGTATGGTGCGCGTATGGTCGGAACAGTAGTCATCGAGTTCACAGCCAGCATCGCAGAGTGCAAGTCGGTCTTCCTCAAGAGTGGTCTCGGAGGGGCAGCCATGCATGATCTCGCCATGCTGGGTGAAGATGGTGGAAAAGCTGGTGCCGCTGGCCATCATCCGTGCAATGCCGTCTATTTTCCCGCCGATATAGTTCTCGGTGATGCCTGGCTTTACGAGCTTCATTGCCGTGGTGTGCATGGCATATCCCACTTCGCAGGCATTCTCAATGGCTTCTATCTCTTGTCTTTCCTTGGTGGAGCGCATCTTGACGACGGCCTTGATGAGAGTGACAGAGGCAGATTGACGCTGCATAGAGGGGTAGATGCCGGTGAGGTCCATCAGTTGTATCATCGTGTCGTGACGATAGGGTGGCAGGAAATGGATAGTCCGCTTGGATGCCAAGGCATTGTGGACCAAAGTGCTGAGATTACCCATAGGGGCTGTATGCGTTATACCTACCTGTGCAGCCAGATCGCTGACGGACGGTGTGAAACCCATCCATACGATGTCCTCGACGTCAATGTCGTTACCAAAGAGCCACTCTTCGTCATTATCGATGTCGATGACGCCTACTAGTCCGTCGCGGTGCTGCCCGAAATAGTAGAGGAACGAGGAGTCTTGCCTCATGGGGGAGTAGGCATTGGCAGGATAGTTGTAGGGGGCCTCGTTATTGCCAAACAGCAGGACGACACCCTGACCTACCAACCGTTTCAGTTCGGCACGTCTCCGAACATAGGTCTCTTTACTAAACATACTTATATTTTTTATTGGTTTTGAGAAGTTTTGCTGTTGTTAGTGTTTTTCCGGTTGCCACGGCCTCTGTGGCGGCGATTTCTGCCCTTACTGCCATTACCGTTACCACTGTTACTGGCGTTACCTCCCTTGCCGCCACGACGTCGGCCACCACGGCCTCGGGTTGACTTGCGGGGGGATGACACATGATATTCGGGAGCATCACCCAGCCCTTCGGGAAGGGGAGTTTTGGGGATGTCGCGTTCAAGGAAACGCTCAATGTCTGAAAAGTAGCGCATGTCCCGGTCGGAAACGAAGGTGATGGCGATGCCGTCGCGCTGAGCACGTGCCGTACGTCCTATGCGATGGACGTAGTCTTCGGCATCGTGGGGTACGTCGTAGTTGATGACGCACAGGATGTCATCGATGTCGATTCCCCGTGCCACGATGTCAGTAGCTACCAATACGCTGACTTGTCCGGACTTGAAGCGATACATAACGTCGTCGCGCTCGGCCTGCGACAGGTCGCTGTGCATGGGGGCGCAGTTAATGTTCATGCGACGCAGTTCGCGTGTGATATCTTTCACTTTGTCTTTCTTGCCGGAGAAGATGATGACACGCTCCAGTTCGCCGGCCTTGAACAGGTGGCGCACGATGCCAAGCTTCTGAGGTTCATAGCAGACATAAGCCGACTGCTGGATCTTCTCAGCAGGCTTAGAGACGGCTATCTTCACCTCTACAGGGTCGTTAAGCAACGTCTTAGCCAACTGCTGGATCTTGTCGGGCATGGTGGCTGAGAACATGATGGTCTGGTGCTCCTTGGGCAGCAGCTTGGCGATGCTCAGGATGTCGTCGGAGAATCCCATGTCGAGCATACGGTCGGCCTCGTCCAGGACAAAGAACGACAGCCGCGAAAGGTCGACATATCCCATACGGATATGTGAGAGCAGGCGCCCCGGTGTGGCGATGATGACGTCAGCGCCCATCTTCAGGCCTCGCATTTCCTGATCGAAACGTGAACCGTCGTTGCCGCCATATACGGCAACGCTGCTGATACCATTGAGGTAGTAGCCGAACCCCTGCATAGCCTGGTCGATCTGCTGTGCCAGTTCACGGGTGGGAGCCATAACGATGCAGTTGACGGCATCTTTCGGATAGCCGCCATCGTCGAGCATGCTCAGAATGGGCAGCAGGTAGGCGGCTGTCTTGCCAGTACCCGTCTGAGCCACGCCTATGAGGTCGTAGCCATCGAGAATCTCCGGGATGCAACGCTCCTGTATGGGGGTCATCTCGTCGAAACGCATGTCGTATAGCGCATCGAGGATGTTATCATTCAAATATGTTTCTTCAAATGTCATTTCTAATTACTCATTTCTAATTACTCATTTCTAATGCATTGGCATTAGTTTGGTGCTTGTTTGTAGCAGAAGTAGGCGATGACGGCATATAGGATGTTGGGAATCCAGGCTGCCAGCATCGGGGGGGTGTCTGCGTTGATGGCGAAGGTGGCGCAGACGGTCTGTAGCAGGATGTAGGAGAACGACAAGGCAAGGCCAATACCAAGGTAGAGTCCCATGCCGCCCTTCCGCTTGCGCGACGACAGCGACACGCCGATGATGGTAAGGATGAACGATGCAAAGGACGTGGCAATGCGCTTGTAATACTCGACCTCATACTGCACGACATTGCTGGAGCCACGCTCCTGCTGCTTGGAGATGTAGCGCTTCAGCTCGGCGGACGTCAGCGTCTCCTGCTGTCCCTTGGAGAATACGAGGTCCATTGGTTCCATCTGGATGAGCGTGTCTATCTCGTGGCCTGACTCAATCTGTTCGCGCATGCCTTTCAGCGTGCGTATCTTGTAGTTGCGCGCCTTCCAGTGGTAGCGCTCGTCGGCTATCGTGTCGTACTGAATGACGTTGGCATTCATCTGCGACACCATCTTCTTGTTCTCAAACTTGTACAAGGCAAAGCCGTAGCCCGTCTTGCGTGTGTCGTCATACTGGGAGATGTAGGCCACCACGCCTTTGTCGACCATGAGCTGGATATTGGAGGCGGAGGTGTTCTTCTTGTTGTTCTTATAGAGCGACTCAAAGTCGTGCCGCACGACGGTTCCCTTGGGTATAACGTCGGCACCGAGGTAGAAGTTGAGCACGGCAATAATGGCTGCCGAGATGAGGTAGGGGCGCAGCAGCCGCTTGAAACTCATGCCACAGGCCAGCATGGCAATTATCTCGGAGTCGCCGGCCAGCTTGGAGGTAAAGAAGATGACGGAGATGAATACGAACAGCGGCGAGAAGAGGTTAGCGAAGTACGGCACGAAGTTGGCGTAATAGTCGAAGACGATAGCCCGCAGCGGTGCGTTGTTGGTTGTAAACTTCGCCAGGTTCTCGTTGACGTCGAAGACGATGGAAATGGAGATAATGAGCAGGATGGAGTAGATATAGGTTCCGATGAACTTATAGATAATGTAGCGGTCGATACGCTTGATAAATGAGCAACGAGCCATGAGCCATGAGAAATGACTGCGCAGCCACTGTATGGCAGTACGCAGCAGCACCCACATACGCAGCAGTGCCGTCTTGCCTTTCGTCAATATCTCATTCCAACTATTCATTACGCATTTCTCATTTACCTTCGTCTTCCCAAATTGTCGATGACCGATCGTTTCCACTGCACGAAATCGCCCTGCTCGATATGCTGGCGGGCATCGGTGACGAGCCGCAGGTAGAAGGCGAGGTTGTGGATGCTGGCTATCTGAAGGGCCAGCAGCTCCTGCGACTTGAACAGGTGGTGCAGGTAGGCCTTCGAGTGCAGGCGGTCGACATCACAGCCGTCAGGATCGATGGGCGTGAAGTCGTCCTCCCACTTCTTGTTACGCATGTTCATAGTACCTTCGTAGGTGAACAGCATGGCATTACGGCCGTTGCGAGTAGGCATCACACAGTCGAACATATCGACGCCACGCTCGATGGCCTCAAGGATGTTCTGAGGAGTGCCCACCCCCATCAGGTAGCGGGGCTTGTCCTTTGGCAGGATAGCGTTGACCACCTCGATCATGTCGTACATCACCTCGGTAGGCTCTCCGACAGCCAGACCGCCGATGGCGTTGCCGTCGGCACCTTTGTCGGCCACATATTTCGCTGCTTCCTGCCGGAGGTCCTTGAAGGTACAGCCCTGGACGATGGGAAAGAGGCTTTGTCTGTAGCCGTACAGCGGCTCTGTCTCCTGGAAGCGCTTGATGCAGCGGTCCAGCCAGCGTTGCGTCAGACCGAGCGACTTCTTGGCATACTGGTAGTCGCTCTGTCCTGGAGGACACTCGTCGAGAGCCATCATGATGTCGGCACCGATGATGCGCTCTGTATCCATTACGTTCTCGGGGGTAAAGACATGTTTCGATCCGTCGATGTGAGAGCGGAACTCGCACCCTTCCTCGCGGAGCTTGCGTATGCCTGTGAGCGAAAAGACCTGGAAACCGCCCGAGTCGGTAAGTATCGGACGGTCCCACGTGTTGAACTTGTGCAGTCCGCCAGCCTTTCGCAGGATGTCAAGGCCCGGACGTAGATACAGGTGATAAGTGTTACCCAGTATAATCTGGGCCTTCACCTGTTCGCGCAGTTCTGAGAAATGGACCCCCTTCACGCTGCCGCATGTCCCCACTGGCATGAAGATTGGGGTCTTGATGACGCCATGGTCGGTGGTTATCAGCCCCGTCCTCGCATCACTGGCCTGGTCGCTATGTTGTATCTCAAAAGTCATTATTTCTCTTCTTTCTCGTCAGGGATGGTGAAGTCGGTAGGGTTGTCGACGATTTCGTCAGTCAATGCGAAGTCCCACACCTCCTGTACGTTTTCGACATAGTGGAAGGTGACGCCCTGCAGGTACATGTCGGGAATGTCGTTGATGTCCTTCTCGTTCTCGCGGCACATGACGATGTCGGTGATGCCGGCACGCTTGGCAGCCAGGATCTTCTCCTTGATGCCGCCTACAGGCAGCACCTTGCCGCGAAGGGTGATCTCGCCAGTCATGGCCGTGTTCTTGCGAACCTTGCGTTGCGTCAGTGCCGATGCAATGCTCGTGGCAATGGTGATACCGGCCGATGGGCCGTCCTTGGGGGTGGCTCCCTCGGGCACATGGATGTGGATATTCCAATGGTCGAAGATGCGATAGTCGATGCCTAACACGTCGACATGGGCCTTGACGAACTCCAGGGCGATTACTGCCGACTCCTTCATGACGTCACCGAGATTGCCCGTCAGCGTCAGCTTGGCACCCTTGCCCTTCGACAGCGAGGTCTCGATAAACAGTATCTCGCCACCCACACTCGTCCATGCCAGTCCTGTAACAACGCCGGCATAGGCGTTGCCTTGATAGATGTCGCGGTAAAAGGGCGGCTTGCCCAACAGATCCTCTATCTCGGTGGGCGCCGTCTCCGTATAGGGAAGTTCACCGCTCTCGGCCTTCTTGAAGGCCATCTTGCGCAGTGCCTTGTTGATCTGCTTTTCCAGCTGTCGCACGCCGCTTTCACGGGTGTATTGCTCGATGATTTTCTCGATGGCAGCCTTGTTGAAACTCAGCTTACGGTCGTTGAGTCCGGTATTGTCTTTCTCCTTGGGAATGAGGTGGCGCTTGGCTATCTCGTACTTCTCCTCGGTGATGTAGCCACTGACCTCGATAATCTCCATGCGGTCAAGCAGCGGACGGGGAATAGTGCCGAGGTTATTGGCGGTGGCTATGAACAGTACCTTCGACAGGTCGTAGTCGACGTCGAGGTAGTTGTCGTGGAAGGCACCGTTCTGCTCGGGATCCAGCACCTCCAGCAAGGCCGATGCAGGGTCGCCGTTGTGTGTGTTCTGCGTCACCTTGTCTATCTCGTCGAGGATGAACACAGGATTCGAGCTGCCAGCCTTTTGGATGTTCTTGATGATACGGCCGGGCATGGCTCCGACATAGGTACGTCGGTGCCCTCGTATCTCAGCCTCGTCGTGCAGGCCGCCCAACGACACGCGGACGTACTTGCGCTTCAGGGCATCGGCTATCGACTTGCCCAGCGACGTCTTGCCCACACCCGGAGGGCCGTACAGGCAGAGGATGGGTGACTTTAGGTCGCCGCGCAGCGACAGTACGGCAATGTATTCCAGTATGCGCTCCTTGACCTTCTCCATGCCGTAGTGGTCACGGTCCAGGATGCGTTGTGCACGCTTCAGGTCCATGTCGTCCTTGGTATATTCGTTCCAAGGCAGTCCTACCAGCGTCTGAAGATAGGTCAGCTGGATGTTGTAGTCGGGGGAGTTCTGGTTCACCTGGTCCAGCTTCTCCATTTCCTTGAAGAAGTATTCCTTGATGTCCTCGGGCCACTTCTTTTTCTTGGCCTTCTCCAGCAGGTCCTTCTTCTCGGGCGTGTTTTCGTTGCCCATCTCGGCCTGCAGGTTCTTGATTTGCTGCTGCAGGAAGTAGTTACGCTGCTGCTCGTCGATGTCGTCGCGCGTCTTGTTGCGGATGTCCAGCTTCAGGTTCTGGAGGTTTACCTCGCGGTTGACGATACGCATGGTGTTGAACAGGCGTTCCTTGATGCTGTCAAGCCTGAGCAGCATCATCTTGTCCTTGATGCTGAACGGCATGTTGGAGCAGATGAAGTTCAGCGCCATGATGTTGTTGGACACGTTCCTGATGGCAAAGGCGGCCTCGTCGGGGATGTCGTCGTTCATCTGGATATACTCGGAGGTCTGCTGGCGCAGGTCTTCGATACCTGTCTTGAACTCAACATCACGCTTGTCTGGTCCCTCTTCGGGTGCCGAGGCTACGTGTCCTATCAGGAAGGGCTTGTATTTCACAAGGTCAAGCAGGTGCAGCCGACCCAGCCCCTGCACGATGGCTGTCAGGTTGCCATTGGGGAGCGTCAGGATCTTCAGCACCTTGGCAAACACACCAACGTCGTACAGGTCAGCCCTGATGGGTTCGTCAACTTCGGGGTCGCGCTGGCACACAACAGCTACCAGCGACCCGTTCTTCTCGGCCTTTCTGATGAGCGCCATGCTCGATTCACGCCCTATGAGGATGGGAGACACCACCCCGGGGAAGAGCACAAGGTTACGCACGGCCAGAATGGGCAGCGAGTCAGGTATTTCCATGTTTGTCAAATCGCTATAGTCGCCTTCGACATCGGCAATCATAGAGAACGACCGATTGCCATTATCCATATACATTGTTATTTTATTATCCATAATTAAGGTGCAAAGGTACGAAATATTATTCATAAATCATGAATCGCAATTCATATTTTAAATTATTTTGTATCTCTGCGGCTTATAATTACTTTTTTCTTTGTACTTTTGCACCATGTTTCGCTTTAAAAGGTTCGAAATCGAGCAGGACCGCTGTGCCATGAAGGTGGGTACCGACGGCGTGCTGCTGGGTGCATGGGCACGCGGCGGCTCAACCATCCTGGACGTCGGTACAGGGACTGGCGTCGTGGCGCTGATGATGGCACAGCGCTACCCGGAAGCGAGTGTGACCGCCCTTGACATCGACAGCGAGGCCGTGGAGCAGGCGCGTGAGAATATTTGCCACTCGCCGTTCGTCGACCGCGTTGATGTGCTGCTTCAACGTGTCCAGGATCATGAGGGATGCTACGATGCCATCGTCAGCAACCCGCCGTTCTTCATCGACTCCTTAGCTGCCCCGGACCGCCAGCGGCGCATGGCCCGTCATGCCGACACGCTGACCTACGGAGAGCTGATGCACGATGCTGCCAGGCTGCTCAGCATGGACGGGGAACTCAGTGTGGTGGTGCCTTTCGACTACCGTCGGCGCATGGAAGACGAGGCGGCCTTCTGTGGTTTCTTTCCCTGCCGTGTCTGTGGTGTGAAGACTGTCGACCGTAAGCCTGTCCGTCGCTATCTGCTGTCGTTTCGCAAGCGGCCGTGCACATGTGTCACGGAGTCCCTTACCATCGGCGATGCACGCTATCAGGAGCTTACGCAGGACTTCTATCTCTGACAGAATGACACTATAACGATATGACGTGATGACGTTATAACGTGATGGCTTTATAACGCGATAACGACTCAACGACATGACGGGCACCACGTCACTGGTGGAACCCGGTGCGGACAAAATCGTCGAACTGGCTTTGGTAGCCGTTGAACACGTTGATGTCTACAGGGCCGTTGATTCCGTTGACATGACCGTCGGCACAGAGTTGCCAATACACCAGCCGGACGTCCGGTTTGTACTGGCTGTAGCGGGCTATCCATACGTTGTAGTTCTTCTTGATGTCGGCGGCATTGGTCATGTGTCGGTTGATGAACATCTGGCTGACATACAGGATAGGGCGCATGCCGGTACGCCGTTCCACATATTGCAGGAAGGTACGTATGCGCTGCATCAGCACGTCGTCGCCGCCAATCTGGGCTATCTGTGCGTCGGTAGGCTCCACGTCGAGCACAGGGGGGAAGTCGCCGGCGCGGACGATGCTGTGACGCAGGAAATACTCCGCCTGCTGGGCTGCGGGCGACTTCATCGAGAAGAAGTGGTAGGCACCTACGCGAATGCCCTGCTTGCGGGCTTTCAGGTAGTCACGCGGGAAGTAGCGGTTCAGCACCGTGGTGCCTTCGGTGGCCTTGATATACACAAACGACACGGGGAACGAGCGACCCTCGATGTCGTGGCGCTTGCCTAACGAGGTGATGCGCAGCGCACTCCAGTTGATGTCGTAGCGGCGGCGGCCTTTCTCGTGCTGGTGACGGGAGATGTCTATGCCGTAGATGCGGCTGGAGGTGTAGCTGATACGCTCGCCGAGGAAACGGCCCTGGCGCCACATGCCTAAGCGTACGGTATGTATGGGCGACGACTCAAAGCCGAAGCCCTCGCGCTGGTCGTGCTGCCAGAAGCCCTCGTAGTGTATGCCGTCGGCAGTATCGTAGGTTCCTTGTCCGCAGGCCATGTAGTGGCTGTCCATCTGACCGTGGTAGACGCCGACGGAGTCGCGGCGCGTGGCGGTGACTATCGTGTCGCTGTCCCAAAGGGCACAGACGATGCGCCCCTGGCAGTCGCGCACGACGCCCGGACCGTTGAGCCGCCCGATGTGGTAATGGCCGGCGCGCCAGTAGCCGCGCTGCATCTTGACGGCTACCATCGGCCGGTCCTTGGCCGCAGTACGTACCGTCCAGATGCTGTCGGCAGGCCACGAAGCGGCCTTACGGCAGAGAGCAGCCTGACAGGTTAGTGTCGTAGCATATTGTGCCACCATGTTATAGCCGTCGTCGGTGACCTGATGCACCCGCAGGAAGTACTGCAGCTCGTCGATGGCAGCCTCTAAGCGATGCAGGCGCACGGTGTCGGCCATTGCCGTGTCGAAACGGCACACCGTCACCTTGTCGGGGATACGGGGGAGGGCAGGATGACTATAGAAAGGGCTGAAGGGCATCAGCAGGGCGAGTGCTGCCAATACCAACAGGTCGCTCAGACGGATGGTGGTGCTCGGTCTTCTCATGGCTTCGCGGGTTCTGGTAATGTGTCCAGCCAGGCATCCAACAGTTGACGGGCAATAGACAGTTTCTCGGGAATATGCGGCAGATGGTCGCGGTCGAACCATGCTCCTTTGGAGAGTTCAGAGGTCTGTAGGTGGATGCTGCCTGAGTCGTAGTCGGCGGTGAAACCGACCATCAGTCCACAGGGGTAGGGCCACGGCTGGCTGCCAAAATAGCGGAGGTTGGTAATTCTAAGCCCTGTCTCCTCCATGACTTCGCGGTGGACGGCCTGCTCCAGGGTCTCGCCAGTCTCTACGAAACCGGCGACTAACCCGTAGTGATTGTCGCGGAAATTGCGGGCATGGACGAGCAGCACCTCTTCTCTTCCGCCGTTTTCGCTTTCATTCCCGACGTTTGCCCCGGTTTTCCCGGCGGCCGCCCCGGCTTTCCCGACGTTTGCCCCGGTTTTCCCGGGGGCAGCCCCGGCTTTTCCTGCGGCCGTCTCAGTATTCGCGGCATCGTTGCCGACAGCCACGCGGCGCCTGATGAGCACGATGACGGCGGTGGCCAGCTGGGGCCACTCCTCTTTGCCGCACTGGGTACACTTCTTCGAGATGGCTGTCTCGAACTGCATGGGACCGCCGCAGACTCCGCAGAATCGGGTGTTACGCTCCCAATACAGCAACTCGTGGCACTTGCCGGCCTTCAGATAGTCTGTCTCGGCCAGACGGTAGTATGACTGTCGCAGCGGGCACATCACATACCGTTCCGTTTCCGCGAGGGGGTTGTCGATGCGGTATGCCTTGTCGCCGTCGATGTCCATCACCACCGTCCATGGCTTCAGGACGGTAGGCGGCTCCTGCGGTATGGCAAAGGTGTCGCCGCACTTTTCAAGTACGAGGTCTGACTGACAGAAAACGAAGTAGCGCATTTCTCTTCCAATATATAGGTTATGACGGTTTCAGTCGCCGAATATCGTCTTGCGGTCGCGCTCGATGGCGGGCTTGACCCATGCGTCGGGTATGAAGCGCCAGTTGTTCAGCGGCTGTGCCGTGACGGTTCCCTTGCGCTCGATGATTTGCGTCAGGTAGTAACGCTGGTCGCGCTCGCTCATGTACTCTATGCGCGACGGGATGCTGTCGAGGGGAATACCGGCACCGCGCGTCAGCAGCTCGCCGCCGCCATTGCCGCGATAGCTGTTCATCACCACGCGGTACCAGGCCTTCTCGTCGAAGGGACGGCCGTCGGTGAACTGCAGGATGTGGACTTTCTGGCCGTCGGGCTTGGTGACGTCTACGACATAGTCGATGCCTGCTGCGGAGTCGAAGTTGAACGTCATATTGCGGAATCCCATGCGCTGCTTGTCGTTCAGCGCCTCGTCGTTGAGCAGCATGATGTGGTCGTCGGGACTCTGCATGGTGTTGACCCACAGGTCGTACGACATCTCCAGGTGGTTGTGTATCTCCTGACCCGTCATGCGGAGCACATAGATCTGGTTCTCATAGCGGTACAGCTTGAACATGTCGCTCATGCACAGGTCGCCGGCATGGATCTGGGTGTTGAACTGCAGGGGGGCATTGAACGACACGTCGGCATGGGTCTCCTCGAGCTGCATGCTGTGGATAAGGTCGGTGAACGCCGACGAACCGAAGAAGGCGTCGCGCGAACTGACAGTATGGGTGAACGTGCCAATCTTCCGGCCGACATACTGCTTGATGACATCGATGCGAGGCTGGAAATGGCTGACGAAGTCGTCGTCGACGGGCTGAGACGTAATATCCACGATTTCACCGCGCTTTTCCACCACTTCCACGCGCCTGCTGCCATCATTTGAACCGGCATTTTTTACTTTTACTTTCAACGTGCATTGTGCGACGTTGACGGCGTTGCACGACGGGTCAAGGCAGACGACGCCGTTGCGCGTGGTGACGTTACGGACGGTGTGGTCGTGGCCGAAGAACAGCACGTCGAAGCCTTCCACCTCCTCGGCGACGCGCCGCGTGGCATCCTCCTCATACTCGGGAGTGGTGATGCCTCCTTCCCAGCCACTGTGGAAGAGTCCGACGATGATGTCGGCCTGCTCCTTCTCGCGCAACACTTTCACCCACCGGCGGGCACAGCTCACCATCTCCTCGAAGCGCATGCCGCTCCACAGCCGCTGGTGCAGCCAGTTGGGGATGGCGGGTGTCAACATGCCGAGCACGGCAATGCGTACGCCTTCGCGCTCCAGCATGATGTATGGCTCTACGTAGGGCTTCTGGCTCTTCAGGTCGATGATGTTGGCGCCGAGGGTGGGGCAGTTCAGTTCGCGTATCCACTTGTCATACACCTTGTGACCCGTCTCAACGTCGTGGTTACCAAACGTTTGCGCATCGTAGTTCAAGTAGTTAACCACCTCTGCGGCAATGTTCTTTTTGTCGGTTTCAACGTAATTCGTGTAGTAGCACGTTGGCTGTCCCTGAAGAATGTCGCCGTTTTCAAGCAGGATGACGTTGTCGCCGTACTTGCTGCGCTGCTGCTTGACGTAGCTGCTGACGCGGGCCATGGATCCGCGCAGCGGACGGCCCTCGATGAAAT
The DNA here is from genome assembly GCA_946409435.1 of uncultured Prevotella sp. Taxonomy (GTDB): domain Bacteria; phylum Bacteroidota; class Bacteroidia; order Bacteroidales; family Bacteroidaceae; genus Prevotella. Next base: position 19,770 of record CAMJWJ010000013.1, read on the forward strand.
CGACGGGAAAGAAGGCTCCGTGAACGTCGGAGGTCTCAATCAGCTGTAGCGTGACGGTCTTATTGGTTTTGGCTGTCATGGATATTGTCATGCACATCAGTGCGATGAAAAGGTAAATTTTTATTTTCATAACGCAAAGGTAGTCATTTTTTTTGGAACTTCAAAATATTTGGTACACTTTTTGCAGGAAAAAAAGTAGAACTAACAAAATAATAAGGAGAAAAGAAATTATGGCATTTATTGACTATTACAAGATTCTGGGCGTCGACAAGAGCATACCGCAGAAGGACGTGAAGCGGGCTTACCTGAAGCGCGCCAAGCAGTTCCATCCCGACCTGCACCCCGACGATCCCAAGGCCAAGGCCAAGTTCCAGGCACTGCAGGAGGCCTACGACGTCATCGGCGACCCCGACAAGCGCGCCAAGTACGACAAGTACGGCGAACAATGGCGACAGGCCGAGCAGTTCGAGCAGGCCGGCGGCGGATTCGGCGGATTCGGCGGTGGCGGCCAATGGCACACGGGAGGCAGCGGCGGATTCGAGGGCTTCGACTTCTCGCAGTTTACGGGCAACGGCGGCTTCTCGTCGTTCTTCAAGGACCTCTTCGGCGGCGCAGCAGGCGGTTTCCGCCAGCAGCCGCAGCAGCCACAGACCACCGAGGCCCAAGTGACGATCGACATGTACACGGCGCTGCTCGGTGGCGACGTCCTCGTGACGACGGGTACCGGCGAGCGGCTGAAACTGAAGGTGAAGGCCGGCACACAGCCCGGCACCAAGGTGCGGTTGCGCGGCAAGGGACGTGCAGGCACGGACCTCATCGTGACCTACCAGGTGAAGCTCCCTGCCACATTGACAGAGCGCCAGCGACAGCTGCTGCAGGAAATGCGCGGTGGATAATCGATGCGTAACCGATTGAATGACAACAATAAGGCAATGGTTTGTTTCAGTAAACCATTGCCTTATTTCAGAAATGTGGCACTTTATTCCAGAAATGTGGCACTTTAGCGTAGAAATGTGGCACTTTAGCGTAGAAATGTGGCACTTTATCCCAGAAATGCAGCACATTTCTGCAGAAACCCATTACATTTCCAGAAAAACCCATTGCATTTCTGAAAAAATGTGCTGCATTTCCGGAAAAATGTGCTGCATTTCCGGGATAAACCCATACATGACGGGAAAGAGCAGTCTTTGCAACAATTTTCTTGTAGAAATATTTGGTAGAATCGGGAATTTTCCGTATCTTTGCAGTCAGATTTACAATAACATCATGACGAAGTTTACAGCAATCATTCCTGCGCGCTACGCATCGACGCGCTTTCCCGGCAAGCCGCTGGCCCTGCTGGGAGGCAAGCCCGTCATCCAGCACGTCTGCGAGAAGGCCAGCCGCATACTCGACGAGGTGTATGTCGCTACCGACGACGAGCGTATCATGCGCTGCGTCGAGTCGTTCGGCGGACGGGCTGTCATGACGCGTGCCGACCACAAGAGCGGTACGGACCGCATCTGGGAGGCCGTCGGGAAAACCGGTACGCAGGCCGACGTCATCATCAACATCCAGGGCGACGAACCGTTCGTGGAAGAGTCCCAAATAAAAACTCTCATGAATCTGTTCGACAACCCTGACACTCAGATTGGTACGCTCGGCAAGTCCTTCGACACGATGGAGGCCGTCAGGAATCCCAACTCACCGAAGATCGTGACCGACATGCAGGGCTTCGCACTCTATTTCAGCCGTAGCGTTATTCCGTATGTGCGCGGCCAAGAGGAGCCTACGTGGCTGGACCACTTCCCCTACCTGAAACACCTGGGCATCTACGCCTACCGCCGCGAGGTGCTGCGCTACATCACCAGTCTGCCGCAGTCGCCACTGGAACTGGCCGAGAGTCTCGAACAGCTCCGATGGTTGCAGCATGGCTACCGCATACGGGTAGGGGTAACTGACGTTGAAACCGTGGGAATTGACACCCCGGAGGATCTGGAAAGAGCTGAACTGTTCCTGAAGCAGCAGCATAATATGACAGATGACGGTATGACAGTAAGATTTTAGAAAACCTCGTGCGTACCGCGCGCGGTACGCACGGAATATTTCATTTCTTTAGTGTCATACTGTCATCTGTCATATTTCAATTCTTACTTTACGTGAAAAAACACAGACTTCTTAGTGAATAAAACCTAATTTCTTTGTAGATTCCGATTTTTTTTGTACCTTTGTAAGGTTAAAACAGAAAAATCATGAAACTACGATATGCATTCATCATAACATGCCTGACGGCGACGCTCGCAGCCTCAGCCCAGAAGATGACCATCGGCACGTGCCGGTTGCCTGGCGGGGGAGAATACAGCGGCGAGATGGTAGCAGGCAAGCCCTACGGTAAGGGCAAGACAGTCTGGAAGGACGGCGATGTCTTTGAAGGCGAGTATGTCAAGGGAAAGCGACAGGGCTACGGCATCTATACCTTTGCCGACGGCGAGCGCTACGAAGGCCAGTGGCTGCAGGACCATCAGCACGGACAGGGCACGTTCTACTTCTCCAACAACAACAAGTATGTGGGCCTCTGGTACCGCGACGTGCAGGAGGGACACGGCATCATGTACTACTACAACGGCGACACGTATGACGGTGACTGGAAGCAAGATAAGCGCCATGGACACGGACGCTACACCTACAAGGGAGGTGCCTGGTATGACGGCGAGTGGCAGAACGACAAGAAGACGGGCCGCGGCAAGTACGACTGGGGCGACGGCTCCAGCTATGACGGCCAATGGCGCGACAACCACCAGCACGGCAAGGGCACGTTCCAGTATGCCAACGGCGACGTCTACGTAGGACTGTTCCAGAACGACCTGCAGCACGGCAAGGGCATCTACAAGTTCCAGAACGGCGACAGCTACGAAGGCGACTACGTGCAGGGCGAGCGTACAGGGCAGGGCGTGTTCCGCTATGCCAACGGCGACAAGTACACGGGACAGTTCTTCAAGGGCGACAAGCAAGGCCAGGGCATGCTCGTATGGAAGAACGGCAACACGTACAACGGCCAGTGGCAGCAGGACAAGCCCAACGGCCGCGGCAAGCTGCTGATGAAGAATGGCGACGTCTACGAAGGACAGTTCAAGGACGGACAGATACACGGCGAGGGCATTGCCCGCTATGCCGACGGGTCGAAGTTCAAGGGACACTTCCGTCAGGGCAAGCGCCACGGGCCGGCCATCGAGGAGGACAAGGACGGCAACCGCTTCGAGGGCAGCTACGTCGACGACCGCCGCGACGGCCGCTTCGTCGAGAAGGATCGCAACGGCAACATCACCGCCCAAGGCAGCTACACCCGCGGACGGCGCGAACTGGAGCGCTGATTTCTCCTCTCCACGCTCTACAAAGGATTATTCTTTTAAGTTGCGAATTACGCTTTAAACCACTCTTACGCTAATTAAACGAATTATTATTAATGATTGTCCGCAGTCACCCGGTAGCGTCCCAAAGGGGACAATTAGCACATGATTATGGGAACAATTCTTCTGGTCATTTTTTAGTAGGTATTATTTGGTAGTTTGAAAATATTTTTGTAAATTTGCCTTCGATAAACAAAGATGTATGGAGATGTATAAAGAACAAACCCACAATATGACGAGGCAGACCTTGTATGAGGGAGTAAGCGAGGCTGGCACCATAACGGTCAACACCTCAGGCTGGAAGCCGGGCGTCTATGTCGCCGTGGCCAATGTTGGAGGAAAGACTGTCACTCAGAAGTTTGCAATCACAAAATAGTAATTTTCTATAAAAAGGCTTATGATTATTGACAAAATTGAGAACCTAAAGAACTACGCAGCAGTGAACCCACTGTTTCCAAAGGTGGTGGAGTTCCTGCAGCAGAACGACCTGGCAACAATGGAGCCGGGCAAGTATGAAATCGAGGGCAAGGACCTGTTCGTCAACATCCAGATGGCCAAGGGCAAGACGCCCGACGAGGCCGTCATCGAGACGCACAACCGCATGATCGACATCCAGATTCCCGTCACGGCCGCCGAGACATTCGGCTACACCCAGCGCGACCAGTTGCCCGACGCGACGTACAACGACGAGAAGGACATCACCAAGATTCCCGGTCTCGCTGCCGACAGCTACGTGACGTGTCAGCCCGGCATGATGGCCATCTTCTTCCCCCAGGACGGTCACGCTCCCTGCATCGCCGGTGTGCCCGAACTGAAGAAGGCCATATTCAAGGTGAAGACAGTTCATAGTTCATAATTTATAGTTCATAGTTCATAGTTCATAGTTCATAGTTCATAGTTCATAGTTCATAATTCATATTCATAGTTATGGCAACGACAAAGAAAACGACTACAACGAAGAAGGCTCCTGCAAAGAAAGCCACGGCAAAGAAGACCACGAAGAAGGTAGCAGAAGCCCCCAAGCATATCGGTCTGGTACAGAACGACTCATGGCTGGAACCCTTCGAGGACGCCATCCGCGGCCGTCACGACCACGCCCTGTGGAAAATCAGCCAGCTGACAAAGAACGGCAAGCAGACGCTCAGCCAGTTTGCCAGCGGCCACCTCTACTTCGGACTGCACAAGCTGGCCAAAGGCTGGGTGTTCCGTGAGTGGGCGCCCAACGCGACGGAGATCTACCTCATCGGCGATTTCAACAACTGGCAGGAGACAGAGAAATACAAGTGCAAGCGCATCGAAGGCACGGGCAACTGGGAGCTGAAACTCAGCGAGAAAGCCCTGAAGCACGGCCAGCTCTACAAGATGAAGGTCAAGTGGAACGGCGGCGAGGGTGAGCGCATACCGGCCTGGTGCCGCCGCGTGGTACAGGACGACCAGACGAAGATATTCTCCGCCCAGGTGTGGAACCCCGAGCAGCCTTACGAGTGGAAGAAGAAGACGTTCAAGCCCAACAAGGCTCCCCTGCTGATCTATGAATGCCACGTCGGCATGGGCCAGGATGCTGAGAAGGTGGGCACGTATAAGGAGTTCACCGAGAACGTGCTGCCCCGCGTCAAGAAAGACGGCTACAACGCCATCCAGGTGATGGCCATCCAGGAGCATCCCTACTATGGCTCGTTCGGCTACCACGTCAGCTCGTTCTTTGCACCCAGCAGCCGCTTCGGCACCCCTGAGGAGCTGAAGGAGATGATCGACACGGCCCACAAGATGGGTATTGCCGTCATCATGGACATCGTACACTCACATGCCGTGAAGAACGAAGTCGAGGGATTGGGCAACCTCTGCGGCGACCCCAACCAGTTCTTCTATCCCGGCGACCGCCACGAGCATCCCGCATGGGACTCGCTGTGCTTCGACTACGGCAAGGACGACGTACTGCACTTCCTGCTCTCGAACTGTAAGTACTGGCTGGAGGAGTTCCACTTCGACGGATTCCGCTTCGACGGCGTCACCTCGATGCTGTACTACAGCCACGGACTCGGCGAGGCCTTCGGCGGCTATGGCGACTACTTCAACGGCCATGAGGACGACAATGCCATCTGCTACCTGACGCTGGCCAACTGCCTGATCCACGAGGTGAACAAGAATGCCATCACCATTGCCGAGGAGGTCAGCGGCATGCCCGGACTGGCTGCCAAGTTCGAGGATGGCGGCTACGGCTTCGACTACCGTATGGCCATGAACATTCCCGACTACTGGATCAAGACCATCAAGGAGGTGCGCGACGAGGACATCAACGTCTGCAGCATCTTCTGGGAAGTCAAGAACCGCCGCCCGGACGAGAAGACCATCTCGTACTGCGAGAGCCACGACCAGGCACTGGTGGGCGACAAGACCATCATCTTCCGACTGATTGATGCCGACATGTACTGGCACTTTGCCAAGAAGGACGTCAACGATATTGCCCAGCGCGGCATAGCCCTGCACAAGATGATCCGACTGGTGACGGCCGGTGCCATCAACGGCGGCTACCTGAACTTCATGGGCAACGAGTTCGGACATCCCGAATGGATCGACTTCCCACGCGAGGGCAACGGCTGGTCGTACAAGTATGCACGCCGCCAATGGAACCTTGTCGACAACAAAGACCTCTGCTACCATTGGCTTGGCGACTTCGACCAGAAGATGCTGGAGGTCATCAAGAGCCAGAAGAACTTCCAGGACACGCCCGTGCAGGAGATATGGCACGACGACGGCGACCAGGTGCTGTGCTACATGCGTGGCGACCTCGTCTTCGTGTTCAACTTCTCGCCGACGCGCTCGTACACCGACTATGGATTCCTTGTGCCTACTGGCAGCTACGAGGTGGTGCTCAATACAGACGCTAAGGAGTTTGGCGGCAACGGCTTTGCCGACGACACCGTCACACACCTGACGAACTACGATCCCTTGTACGTCGAGGACCATAAGGAATGGCTGAAACTCTACATTCCCGCACGTTCGGCCGTGGTGCTGAAAAAGCAGTAAGCAGGAATCCCCAGGGTTTACGTTTCAAATATTAGCGGCTTGTCATATTGTTTACGTATAAATCTCTGAAGTGATATGAATTTCCGCCGTATTTGGCAAGTATCTCTCGCGGTGGCTGTGCTGATGTTCATCATCGGCATGGCCACCGACGATAAAGACGTCCGGCGATATGCCGATGAAATGGAACGGCTGATGGCCAAGGGCGATTACCAGAAAGCCCTGGAGGTTGGCAGCAAGTCGGACAAGACTGACCGAAGGCTCCTACAGCTGCGCATAGAGGCATTGGCCCACGAGCATCAGCTGGGCGAGCGTCTCTTTGCATACCCCATCGAAGGGCGGGGGAGCGACCTCGTGAAAAAGGGTGGTGACTATGCGCTCTGCGGTTACCTGATAGACAAACAGCTCGACCGTTTCGCCGAACTGTTGCCAAAATATTATAAGATGGACAACCAGCTGCCACGCTACTACCGTGAAGCGCTCATCCAGTACAACCATGTACGCTCCCATCCGCGTATCGTTTTCCACGACAACGTACTCGACACGGACTACAGAGACATGCAACAGCTGGAGGCCCAGCACAGCGAGCCGGAAGCCCGCCAGATGGCTGTCTTCCGCCAGTACGAAGGTACGTACTGGTACTATTATGGATACTTGAACACTACAGCACGCTGAACCTCTCCGTCAGTTGTTTACGGAACGTCCGGCCCACCTTGACATAGTCGATGTGGCTGAAGGGAGGGTAGAGACGACAGACGTTGCCATTGACCTCCATCAGATAGTTGACATTCAGAATAAAGCTCTGGTGCACCTGCACGAAACGAGGATCAATGGCCAGCAGCGACTCGTTGTTGGCCGTCCGCTTCAGTCGCATAGGCTCTGCATAGCCTGCCACAAGGGCCTCCCAAACACGCATGTCACTGTTGTACTGGAAGAACGCCACGTCGCTCTTGTTGACAACACGGAAGTCGCTACCGTTGACACTCAGCAGCAGCTTGTCGTTATTCTTCACGTCGTTAGACTGAACACCACCCTTTTTTGCCGGCATCCCTGTCGACTCAGCCTCTCGCTCCGACAGGAACCGTTGGACGATCTGCTGCAGGTCTTCTGTGCTGAAAGGCTTGAGCAGGAAGTCGAAGGCCTTCTTGCGAAACGCTTCGAGCATATAGTTGGTGTGGGCGGTGTAGATCACCACACGGCATGGCGTTTTAACGATGGTGTCCATCTCCTTGAGGAAATCCAGTCCCGACATGTCGGGCAGTTCGACGTCCAGAAAGAGCAGTTCCGGCTGTTCCTTGATGAGCAGGCTGATGCCCTTGATGCCTGTGCTGGCGGTCCCCGCCAATTTCAACCCGCTGTATTCCTTCAACCTCTCGGCCAGGATATCTATCGAGCGGGCATCGTCGTCAATGATGATCACTTTCATAACTTGTAGCAGTTTGTCTTGTTAGGTTTAATAATGATATTTGATGTCTTTGGCTATTGTCAACATGGCATGGCAACCGTTGTCGTTCACGATGTTGAAGTGCATCTTGCCCTTCTTGTTCTCCTGATTGACGATGTTGACGGTAGAGCGGATGATGTTCAGTCCGGTACGTGTACGCTCGCTGTCACACCTGCGGATGTCAAAGCCCGGACCGTTGTCGCTCACGGTAATGCGAACGTCCGCGTCGTCGCTCTCCACCTTGACGGTGAGCCTGCGGTCTCCCTCCTTCCCCTTCAGTCCGTGAAGGATGGCATTCTCTACCAGTATTTGGATAAGCATCGACGGCAGCATGGTGCGCTCAAGCGTCTCAGGGTCGGGGGCATTGATCTTGAAGTCAATATCCATCTTGCTGAGCCGTTGCTCCAGGTTGACGTATTTTTCAATAAAGTCGAGTTCCTCCTTGAGGGTGACCATGGTCTTACGCGTCAAGTCGAGGTTGGCACGTATCAGCTGAGCCAGCATCATGAGCTGGTCGCCCTCCTTCATGTTGCTCTCTGCAATGCGCGAGTTGAGCACGTTGAACACGAAATGGGGCGATATGCGTTGCCTGGCATTTGCCATGCGCAGCTTCAGCATGTCCAGGTAGTTCTGCAGGTAGCGCTTGCGCTGGTAGTTGTTCCACAAGATGAACAGCAGGATGATGATGATGGCAACGCCCAACGACAGGAGGCCCCAGTTGCGGTTGCGTTCGTAGACGGCCTGCCTGCGGTTCATCTCTATCTGGTGGTGCAGGCGGATGGTGTCCTCCGTCAGTCGTGTCAGTATGTCTGCCGACCGCATGCTCTTGATGCGCATGTTCAGCGAGTCTGTCTTATGCATATTGACTATCATTCCGGCGTATGCCTTATGGTAGTTGCCAATGGCCGCATAATAGCGGTTCAGATAGTCGCGCCGGATGTTGTTCATGTCCACATCGATTACTTCCAGTCCATCGGCTTCCTTCAGCACTCGCTCTACCTCGTCGTAGCGTTTCTGAAGCATGGCAATACCGATGCGAATGGTATGGGCGTAGTAGACACCGACGTCTACACCCTGCTGACGGAAGTAGCGTTCCGCCTCGTCGACATAGTAGCGTGCAGAGTCTGGCTGCTGAAGATTGAGGAAGACGTCGGCGAGGTTGATCTTGCAGAGATACATGTCGAAGTTCTTCTCGGCATGGTAGTGTTCCAAATGAGCCTTCAGCCGGCGGAACATATCCAGGGCAGCAGGATAGTCCTTCTTGAAATAATAGTAGTTGCCGTAGTTGTTCAAGAAGTACGACTGCATGTTGGGCTTCATCTCGTCTATGCGTTTGTCGGTCATCCTATAGTATTCTCCAGCCTGTTCGAAGTCGCCGATAGAGGTACAGATGCGGCCCAGTCCCATATAGAGGGTAAGGGTGTTGCGCGTGGGAAGTCCCAGCGAGTCGTTCAGATAGAGTGCACGGCGGTACCACCGGCTCCCGTCCGCCAGCATTCCCTTGGCCACGTAGGCATCGCCCAGATTAGCGCTCAGGTCCGGCAGGTTGTCGGTCATGTCGCTCTGCATCAAGTGGTTGTAGGCATCTTCATACAGACTGATAACACTATCCGGAGCGTGGTGAAGGAGGTAGAGGTAGCTGGCCTTGGAACTGACGGCCATGGCCTTCAAGCCTCGCGTGCGGGGTGTTTCGGAGTCTAACCCGTTGACGTAGCGCAGGGTGCGTTCTACATAGGGCAACATGGACTGCGGGGAGTCGGTCAGCAAATAGTGACGGCCATACATCAGATAGTAGTCATACCAGCTCAGCGAGTCTTTCGCCGCTTCCATCTCGCGGGTAATCATCTGCAAAGCATCAGGTCTCAAGTGCTGCATGGAGTCGCCAAGTGCAATGTAGCGCTGGCGCTCCTCTGCCGATCGCATGCCGTCATACTGCATCTTGTCTTGACAAGCCCCAAAACAGATGCTGGACATCAGCACACAGCAATAATTTAGCAACTTTGACATGATTATTCTTGCAGTTTTTATCTATATTTTTAAAATTACGTTGCAAATTTAATAATTTTTCTTCCAAATACGCAACATTTCCAATAAAATTATGTAATTTTGCAGTCATAAAGTAAGAATTCTTATAATATATATGGTACATAACATCTTTAAGGGCTTAGGTATTGCACTCATAACACCCTTTCAGGAGGATGGAGCAGTAGACTATAAGTCGCTGATGCGTCTCGTGGAATATCAGCTCTCGAACGGGGCCGATTTCTTCTGTATTCTTGCAACAACAGGCGAGACACCGACCTTAACGTCCGAGGAAAAAGACAAAATCAGGAACTTTGTCGTCGACTTAGTAGGAGGGCGCGTTCCCATCCTCATGGGCTGCGGCGGCAACAATACGGAAGCCGTTGTCCAGGAATTGAAAACGGGCGACTTCCGAGGCATCGACGGAGTGCTGAGCGTATGCCCGTACTACAACAAGCCTTCGCAGGAAGGACTATATCAGCATTTCAAGAAAATAGCCGAAGCCACCAAACTGCCGGTGGTGCTATACAACGTCCCGGGGCGTACAGGTGTCAACCTGAAAGCAGAGACCACCGTACGCCTGGCACGCGACTGCGAGAACATCGTGGCTATCAAGGAGGCTTCGGGCAACTTGGAACAGGTGGACGAGATCATCAAGAACAAACCCGCCAACTTTGACGTCATCAGCGGCGACGATGCACTGACGTTCCCTATGGTGTCGTGTGGCGCAGTAGGTGTAATCAGCGTCATCGGAAATGCGCTGCCCAAGGAGTTCTCGAAAATGATACGCCTGCAGATGCGGGGCGAATACGATGGTGCCCGCAAGATACACCACCGCTTTACGGACCTCTTCTCACTGCTGTTCGTCGACGGCAATCCAGCAGGCGTTAAAGCCATGCTCAGCGAGATGGGTTTCATAGAGAATGTCCTTCGCTTGCCGCTGGTACCCATGCGGGTGAAGAACGTGCAACGCATGTCGGAGATACTGAAGGAACTGAAGATATAATCAGCATACGAGGATTCAAAGTAACATGGACGAGTCGAAGGTCATACATGAAATATCGCCACTAATGGGCAAGGATTCCCTCTATATTGCCGACCGCAGGAAGAAGGAGTTTACCTATCCCATTCACAACCACGAGGTGTTCGAGCTGAACTTCGTGGAGCATGCGGCCGGGGTGCGACGCATCGTCGGCGACTGCAATGAGGTGATAGGCGAGTACGACTTGGTGCTGATTACGAGTAGTGAACTCGAACACGTCTGGGAGCAGAATACCTGTACGAGCGACGACATCCATGAGGTGACAGTTCAATTCTATGCCGACTTAAGCGACAAGGGGTTCCTGTCGACAAACTCGTTCCACTCCATCCGCAAGATGATGCTGGAAGCCCGCAAAGGGCTGGCATTCCCGCTGAGTGACATCATGCGAGTCTACAAACTGATTGACACATTGAGTTCTATCAAAGAAGGATTCTATGCCGTCATGCAGTTCTATACCATACTCTACGAATTGTCGAAGAGCAACGAGTACCGCACGCTGGCCACGTCGAGCTATGCCAAGGTAGAGGCTGAGAGCGACTCACGCCGGGTGCTGAAAGTGAAAAACTTCATAGCGAAGAACTATATGGACGAGATGAGGCTGGCAACGCTGGCCGATATCGCAGGCATGAGTCCATCGTCGTTCAGCAGGTTCTTCAAGCTTCGCACAGGACGTAACCTGAGCGACTACATTATCGACATGCGCCTGGGCTATGCCAGCCGGATGCTTGTTGACACCTCGAAGGGCGTGGCAGAAATATGCTACGACTGCGGATTCAACAACCTCAGCAACTTCAACCGCATCTTCAAGAAGAAAAAAGGTTGTTCGCCCTCTGAGTTTCGTGAGAACTATCATAAGACACGTGTTGTAATTTGAATATATAAAAATAATAGATATGTTAAGAAGAGTCTTCATCGTCACCATTTGTATGCTGCTGGGTAGCGGCCTGCACGTCTGTGCGGCAGACCTTTCTGAAACTCTTCGCCAGAAGCTGCCCACCCTGAAAGGCAAAGCGCGACTTCAGGCACTTTATAAGCTGCAGGAATTAAGTACCTCGTCGCCCGACATCAACTATCGGGTGAAATGTTACAACGAGCTGATAGAAGAAGCCGACAAACAGCACGAGGCAGAATTCTATGCGCGCAGCGTACGCGGCCGTACGGTATATTTCTACAATACCGACCTAACCGACTCTATAGACAAATACGTACCTGGCGACATGGAGAAACTTCGGGGATACCGCCAATGGAACGACTACTACGAAGTGTGGTATTACCTGCTTAACAACATGATTTTCAACGAGAAATACAATACCGCTCTTCGAGAGGTGCAACTCATGTTTGACGATGCAAAAATGCGCGATAACAAGTATGGCATGGGTATTGCATATTACTCCATGGGACTCATCTATGCCAACATGCACAATTCGGACCAGAGCGTCGATTCCTACCGCAAGGGTCTGGACATACTCAGCCAAATCACACCGCAGCCTGCTACCGTGGCTGACATCTATTCGTACTACGGAGACCTGCTGAACGAAACACGCAAGTACAAAGAACTGCAGCAGTTAACGACGGAGTGGAAGACCTTCCTGGAGAACTTCATCAAGAAACAAGATATCGACCAAGGGTCGGCCAACGTACTGTGGTCATATTATTATCTGGCATGTGCCCAGGCTGCCCTTGGACTCTATCAGACTGATGACGGCGCCAAGATGCTTGACGAGGTTCGCCGGCTGATACCCTCTGAGGATGACTACGTCGGACAGGCATGGCTCTTCTATAGTGCACAACTCGCCCTTCAACGTGGTGACTACCGTAAGGCCCTGGAGCTGAATAATCGCAGACTGCTCCAACTGGAGGAGAGCGAAGACCCGGCAGCCTACGTCCAGATAGCCAGTCAGCGGGTAGAGATACTTAAAAACCTGAGCAACTTCAAGGAGGCTGCCGACTACTGCGAGCGCATCATCCAGCTGAAGGACTCTATCAGCGGTACGGAGACTCGCAACCAGCTGAACGAAATGAACACACTCTTCCAAGTGGACGAGCTGAAGATGGCGCAGGCGCAGGCACAGATGCGTAACACCATGATTATTGCAGGCATCATCGTCTTGGCACTCATCATATTCACCATTTTCCGAATCCGAGCTGCCAGACGGTTGAAGAAAGCCCACGAAGAGCTGCAGGAAACCCACGAGGAACTGCTGACCGCCTACGACCAGTTAGAGGAGACGACAGCCGCAAAGGAGCGCATCGAGAGTGACCTGCGTATCGCACGAAACATCCAGATGGGCATGGTGCCGCGCACCTTCCCAGAGCGTCCTGACCTGGATCTCTTTGCATCCATGACACCTGCGAAAGAGGTTGGTGGCGACCTCTACGGCTACTACCTGACAGGCGACAAGCTATATATTGCCCTGGGCGACGTTTCGGGCAAGGGTGTACCGGCCTCTCTCTTCATGGCCCAAGCTACCCGCTTGTTCCGCACACTGGCAGCACAAGGCATGATGCCTTCTGAAATATGCACCCGCATCAACGATGCACTCTCTGGTGAAGACAACGAAACAAGTATGTTTGTCACCATGTTCCTCGGACTGATTGACCTTCAGACGGGACACCTCGACTTCTGCAACGCAGGACATAACCCGCCAGTACTGCTCAAAGAGGGTAGGGCAGAGTTTATCGAGATGATTCCTAACGCCCCTATCGGCCTGTGGCCCGGGCTGGAGTACGAGGGTGAAGAGATACAAGATATTACAAATTGTCCGCTCTTTGTTTATACCGACGGTCTCAACGAGGCTGAGAACAGGCAGCAAGAACAATTTACCGACGAGCGACTGCTGGAGATTATGGAGACCCGTACATTCGTCAGCTGCCAGCAAACTATCGAAATGCTACGCGACGAAGTCGAAAAGCATCGTGACGGCGCAGAGCCAAACGACGACCTCACTATGCTGTGTGTGAAAATCAAAAAATAGGAAACTAATCAATAACAAAAACAATAACGACATGAGAAAGGAACTAAAACTTAAAAATCATGTAGGTGAATTGGAACGCGTCAACCAATTTGTCGAGGAGATAGGCGAGGAACTTGGACTCGACATGGAGATGCAGATGAACCTTAATCTGGTGATGGAGGAGATGGTCTCAAACGTCATTTTCTATGCCTACCCAGAAGGCGTAGAAGCAGAAATCGAACTGATGGCTGAGTCTGACGGCAAAGAACTGACCTTCGTGTTAAGCGATCAAGGCAAGGAATTTGATCCTACTGCCAAAGACGATGCCGACCCAAATGTCAATCCTATAGACCGCGAGATAGGAGGCATGGGCATCTACATCGTTAAGAACATTATGAATCAGGTGACTTATCAGAGATTGCAAGGCAAGAACCTGCTGACAATGAAGAAAGACATCTAAAAAAAACAAGACATTAAAGACAAAGTATAACAATTAAAAAAACAACAAAACATTATGACACAGATTATTAAAGAAGGTGGCAAGACCATCATTAAGACAGGTGAACGTATTGACACAATGAACGCTCCCCAGTTTGAACAGGACATTCAGCCGGCTCTCGCCGATGGAGGCGTAGACCTTGAAATGGATTGCTCTAACCTCAACTACATGGCATCGTCGGGCCTTCGTATCATCCAGAAGACCATGCGTACCGTCATGCAGCAGAAGGGACAGTTCAAAATGACTAATGTCAGTCCTGAAATTTACAAGGTGCTCGCCATGACCGGATTTACCAAGTTTATGAAGGTAGAGAAGAAGGCAGAGTAAGCCGAAGACATTGTCGCATTTATTTTAATCACTAAATCGTAATTCACAAGATGACTATTGCTTTCATCATCGTTTTAGTACTGGCAGTCATTCTCGGTATAGCTCTCTACTACCAGAAGAAAGCCAGTCGGGGACAGGCTACTGAACAGCAACAGCTGCTCAACGACTACCAGCGACGCGTAGACGAACAGCAGAAATTGTTGGACGACTACCGCGCCTTGGAGAAGAATTTCGATAGTGTTGGCGAAGGCTATGAGCAGGCTCTGCTGGCTTTCGACAAGATAGAGGAGGATACTCAGAAAATGAAATCTGCCAACGAGGCACTCGACAAGCGTTGTAACTCGTTGCAGGAATCCTTGACAGCCCTACAGGAGGCTAACCAGAAAAGAATGGAAGGCATGGAGCCTATCCTTGGACAGCTTTATGATGCAGGGGAAACCGATGCACGCTTCTCGGCTATCGCAGGTCGTCTGACCGATTTGGATGACGTGATAGGCAATCTGCCGCCCCTGAATCGTAGCGACAACGTGATGGTTCAGCAAGTGGCCGACGAAGCTGTTCGCCAGTCTGGCGTAGCTGCTTCCCAGTATGTTCAATTCCAGCAGCAGGTAGCTCCCGACGCTGCCGCTACTATGCTTTCGACAAACCTGCGGAAGGCTGTACGGGCATTGACCCACTTGCTGGACAATGCCCTGAAATTCACCTCCGACGGCACAATCACTCTTGATGTGACGGTCGATATGGAAAAGATGGTTGCCGATTATACTGTTACCGATACTGGTTCTGGTATAGAAGCTGCCGAAGCTGAACACATATTCGAGCCATACGTCAAGCTCAACCAGTTCTTTGACGGGCAGGGCATCGGTCTCACCGTAGCCCGTAATATTGCCCGTCGATTAGGCGGTAACCTCACGCTTGACACAGAATATGCTGGTCCAGGGGCCCGTTTCGTCTTGGAACTGCCGATTTAACGTTCAAATCTCAATTTAAATGATAAGAACTCCGTATTCTTTTGAATCACGGAGTTCTTTGTTTTCCTGACTTCGGCGGTATTAACATTTTGCGAGACACTCATCTTCTAATACCTCTACAAACAGGGAGCTTTGAGATTTTGATGGAGGTGATTGGGGTAACGCAGAAATATCCGTATCATTTCCGTTAGTGGCCTTCTCAATTTCGTGAGTGGCCTTCTCAGCTCCGTGAGTGGCCCACTCAGTTCCGTGAGTGGCCTT